>NZ_CP077800.1:1810334-2112056 GCF_019112525.1 Modestobacter sp. L9-4 | reverse complement strand
GGGTCATCGCGTGACCGCCCCGACCGCTCCCGCGCTGCTGCCGAACCCGAAGGACGTCCGGGACCTCATCGAGGGCCTGATCGGCAAGGACGTCACGGTCGGCACGGGCGAGCCGATCTCGCTCAACGACAAGCCGGCCGTGGCCGTCTACGTCGACCCGCAGCTGAACACCACGGCCCTGACCCTGGTGGACGTCCCGCTGGCCGCCTGGTGCGCCGGTGCCTTCGCGCTGCTGCCCAAGGGCGGGCTCGAGGACGCCATCGACGAGGGCGAGCTCTCGGACATGCACCTGGAGGTGCTGTACGAGGTGGTCAACGTGATGGCGGCGCTGTTCAACGGCGGCGGCATCACCCACTCCAAGCTCTACAAGCTCTACGCCCCCGGCGAGGCGCTCCCCGGTGACATCGCCGGCCTGGCCGCCGCCTTCAACCGCATCGACCTCACCGTCGACGTGGCCGGCTACGGCAAGGGCTCGCTGTCCATCGTGCTGGCGCACTGACCGCAGCACCCGCAGCACCGCACGACCCCGGGACCGGGGGAGCAGGGCCACCGCCCAGCTCCCCCGGTCCTGCGTCGTCCCAGGGGTCGGACGCCGGGGGTGTCCGCCGTCACACCCCGGCTGCAGCGGCCCGGCCGGTCCGCGCGATGATCTCCCGGCACATCCGATCCAGGGCAGGGGAGAGCGGCGGTCATGGCGACAGGCAGCACGTCCGGGGACGGCGGCGCGGACACCGGCACGCCCAGCCGCCGGCGGGACCGCACGCACTGGCTCTACCTGTCGGTGATCGCCGCGGTCGCCCTCGGCATCCTGGTCGGGTTCGTGTTCCCCGACTTCGCCGTCAGCCTCAAGTGGCTGGGTGACGCGTTCGTCAACCTGATCAAGATGCTCATCGCCCCGGTCATCTTCTGCACGATCGTGCTGGGCATCGGCTCCATCCGGAAGGCCGCCCAGGTCGGCCGGGTCGGTGGCCTGGCGCTGGGCTACTTCATCGTGATGTCCACCTTCGCCCTGGCCATCGGCCTGGTCGTGGGCAACCTGCTGCACCCCGGCGACGGGCTGCAGCTCTCCGACGCGCTGCGCCAGCGCGGGCAGGCCCTGGCCGAGACGGCCGAGGGAGCGGGCGGCACGACCGGCTTCATCCTCGGGCTGATCCCGAAGACGCTGGTCTCCTCCCTCACCGAGGGGTCGGTGCTGCAGGCCCTGCTGGTGGCGCTGCTGGTCGGGTTCGCGATCCAGTCGATGGGCACCAGCGGCGAGCCCATCCTGCGCGGGATCGGGCACTTCCAGCGGCTGGTGTTCAAGGTCCTGTCGATGGTCATGTGGGTCGCGCCGATCGGTGCCTTCGGGGCGATCGCGGCCGTGGTCGGGGCGACCGGGATCGACGCGCTGAAGAGCCTGGCCGTCCTCATGCTCGGCTTCTACGCGACCTGCCTGATCTTCGTGTTCGGCGTCCTGGGCACCGTGCTGTGGGCCTTCACCCGGATCAACGTGTGGAAGCTGCTGAAGTACCTGGGCCGGGAGTTCCTGCTCATCGTCTCCACGTCGTCGTCGGAGACCGCGCTGCCCCGGCTGATCGCCAAGATGGAGCACGTCGGGGTGTCCAAGCCGGTGGCCGGCATCGTGGTGCCGACCGGTTACTCGTTCAACCTCGACGGCACGGCCATCTACCTCACGATGGCCTCGCTCTTCATCGCCGAGGCCCTCGGCGACCCGCTGTCGCTGCACGAGCAGATCGGCCTGCTGGTCTTCATGATCATCGCCTCGAAGGGGGCCGCCGGCGTCACCGGCGCGGGCCTGGCGACGCTGGCCGGTGGCCTGTCCTCGCACCGCCCGGAGCTGCTGGACGGCGTGGGCCTGATCGTGGGCATCGACCGCTTCATGTCCGAGGCGCGCGCGGTCACCAACTTCGCCGGCAACGCCATCGCCACGGTGCTGGTGGCGAGCTGGACCAAGGAGCTGGACCGCGAGCAGCTCGACGAGGTGCTGGCCGGCCGGCGGCCCTTCGACGAGGCGACCATGGCCGGTGACGGGCACGGCGGCGACCACGGGCTGGCCGCGGCCAGCGGGGCACCGGGCACCGGCGAGACACCCTCCCCGCGCTGAACCCGGCGGCGCCGCGGCGGTCACCCGGTCGGGTGGCCGTCGGCGGCCCCCCGGGGCGGCGATGGCCGTCGGCGGCCCCGTGATGGTGCACAGTGTCCGGATGACCGCCCTCGGCGTCCCGGCGCCCTCCGACCTGCTGGTGCGGGCGGTGCACGGGATGGCGCGTCCGCTCTTCGTGCTGGACGACACCTGGCGGTTCAGCTACGTCAACCCCTCCGGCGCCGCCCTGCTGGGCCGCACCGTCGAGGAGCTGGTCGGCCGGGTCGTGTGGGCGGAGTTCCCCGAGGCCCTCGACACCGACGTCGAGCGCAGCTACCGGCACGTCGCCGAGACCGGTGAGCCGGCGAGCTTCGAGGCCTGGTCCGCCCCCCTGGGCCTCCTCTTCCAGGTCGGCGCCTTCCGCACGGACGGCGGCCTCGTGGTCACCTACGACGACGTCACCGGCCGCCGGCAGGGCGAGCTGGCCCGTGCCGAGGCCGCCGCGGCCCGCGAGGAGGAGGCCGCCCGCGCCGCGGAGGCAGCCGCCGAGGCCGCGCTGGCCGGCCGGCACCTGATGCTGCTCGGCGACATCAGCCAGGCGATGACCTCCACCCTGGACGTCGAGGAGGCGGTGCACCGCTTCGCCGACCGGGTCGTGCCCACCCTCGCCGACTGGTGCCTGGTCAGCGTGGTGGAGGACGGCGTCCGCCGCGACGTCGGCCGCGCCCACCGGGACCCGGCGCTGATGCCGCAGGTCGACCGCTACGCCGACCAGCGGGTGCGCTCCAACCGGCCCAACGCCCCGGTGCCCACCTCGCTGCGTGAGGGCCAGCCGGTGGTCGTCCAGCACCTCACCGACGACGCGCTGGCCGCGATGGTCGGTGACCCCCGGGCGCTCGAGGCGGTCCGGGAGCTGCGGCCCAGCGCGGTGGCGGTCCACCCGCTCATCGCCCGGGAGGAGCTGTTCGGCGCGCTGACGCTGGTCAACGGTCCCGAGCGCGGTCCGTTCACCGACCTGGAGCTGCGCACCGCCGCCGTCGCGTCCTTCCGGGCGGCGCTGGCGCTGGACAACGCCCGGCTGGCCGGCGCGCAGCTGCGGGTGGCCGAACGGCTGCAGCACAGCCTGCTGTCGGACCCGGTGCAGCCCGACCACCTGGAGATCGCCGTCCGCTACCGGCCGGCCACCCGGGGCATCGCCATCGGCGGCGACTGGTACGACTCCTTCCAGCAGCCCGACGGCGACACGGTGCTGGTCATCGGCGACGTGGTGGGCCACGACCTCGAGGCCGCCGCCACGATGGGGCAGCTCAAGACCACGGTCCGGGCGATCGCCTACGACCGGCAGGAGCGGCCCGCGCAGGTGCTGGCCCGGGCCGACCGGGCCGTCGCCGGGCTGGGCGTCGCCACGCTGGCCACCGCCCTGGTCGGCCGGATCGAGCAGGACGAGGTGGCCCGCGCGGCGGGGCTGCGCCGGCTGCGGTGGGCGTCGGCCGGCCACCCGGTGCCGCTGCTGTTGCAGCCCGACGGCACCGTGGTCGACCTGGCCGCACCGGTCGGCCCGCCGCTGGGCATCGACTGGGCGGGGGAGCGCACCGACGGGGTCGCCGACCTGCTGCCCGGCGCCACGCTGCTGCTGTTCACCGACGGGCTGTTCGAGCGCCGGACCGGCGACCTGGACACCGGGCGGGCCCGGCTGCGGGCCGTCGCCGCCGGCCTGGCGGGCGCACCGGTCCAGGACCTGTGCGACGGCCTGCTGGTCGAGATGCTCGCCGACGGCGCCGAGGACGACGTCGCGCTGCTCGTGGTGCGGGCGCACCCCGAGCAGCGCTGACCCGCGCTCAGTCGAGGCGGGTCGCGGCCTCCCGCACGGCGGCGGCCACGGCCGCCACGCCCTGGGGGCTCCAGAGCACCGAGTCGTGGTCGGTGTCGGGCACCTCACGGGCCGTGACGTGCGCGCCCTCCAGCCCGAGGCCGGCCAGCCGCACCTCGTCGTAGAGGCCGGGGGTGCCCCCGTCCATGCCGCGGGTCGCCCACAGCAAGGTCGCCGGCACCGGCAGGTCGGTGGTGGCCTCCAGCACCGCCTCGTTGCGCAGCATGTCCGCGCCGTCGACCCGCACGGCCTCCGGGGAGACCGCGCTGCGCAGCTGCGGGCCGCTGCCGGTGAGGTCGCGGGCGAGGAACGCCGCCACGGCCGGGTCGTCGACCCACGGGCCGACGGTGGGGTGGTCGGCCCAGAACGAGCGCACCGCGGCCTCGTCGGGGAACGTGGCGCCCAGCCGGTCCAGGGTCGGGCCCAGGAAGGCGGCCAGCATGTCGTCGGTGTCGGCGGCCGGGGGCACGGGGAAGGGCAGCCCGCCGTCGACCAGCACCAGCCCGTGGACCCGGCCGCGGGCGGTGCCGGTGGTGGCCAGGGCGGCGACGAAGCCGCCCATCGAGTGGCCGACGAGCACGGTGACGTCGGCCCCGGCACCGCCGTCGGCGCCGAAGGCCTCCAGCAGCGCGGCGACGTCGTCGGCGTGGGCGCCCAGCCCGTAGGGGGAGGGGAGCCCGGCGCTGCGGCCCCGGCCGCGCAGGTCGGGGGCGACGACCTGGCAGCCGCCGGCCAGCGCGGAGGCGATCGGCGCCCACACCATGCCGTTGCTGGTGATCCCGTGCAGCAGCACCACCAGCGGGGCGGCGGGCGCGTCGGCGGCCCAGTACAGCGCCGCGAGGTCACCCCCGGCCACCGGGACGGTGATCTCCTCGGGCGTACGGACCTCGGCAGCGGTGCTCACGCCGTCACCCTCCCCCTCGGTCCCGGTTGTTGCACGTGGAACCGAGCGCTGCGCGACTAGTCCGTGGCGTGGCTGAGCAGGTAGCGGCCGAAATGCGGGACGGTGAAGGCGATCTGGCCCCGTTCGGCGGAGTAGACCAGGCCCTTCTTGATCAGCGAGTCGCGGGCCGGGGACAGCGAGGCGGGCTTGCGGCCCAGGCTGACCGCGACGTCCGACGTCCCCACCGCGTTGCCGGCCGGCCCGCCGAGGGTGGCCATGGCGTGCATGTACTCCCGCTCGGCGGGGGTGGCGCGGTCGTAGCGCGAGCCGAAGAAGCCCACCGCCAGCTCGGCCTCGGCCGCCGGGGCGCCCATCGCGACGTCGGCGGCGGTGATGGGGGAGGAGGCGGCGACGTCCCAGGTGACCTTGCCGTAGGCCTGCACGAAGTAGGGGTAGCCGTCGGCGGCGTCGTAGAGGGCGTCCAGCGCGGCGGGCTCGAAGGTGACGTCCTCCCGCTCGGCGGGGGCCAGCAGCGCGCGGTCCGCGGCGTCCCGGTCGAGCCGGTCGATCCGCAGGTAGCGGAAGAGCCGCTCGGAGTAGCTCTTGGAGGCGCTGAGCACCGCGGGCAGGTGGGGGAGCCCCGCACCCACGACGATCAGCGGGGCGCCCTGCTGCGACAGCTCGTGGCAGGCCGCGCAGATCGCCGAGACGTCGTCTGTCTGCACGTCCTGCATCTCGTCGATGAAGAGCGCGACGCCCTTGCCCACGTCGGCTGCGATCCCGGCGACGTCACTGAGCAGCTCGACCAGGTCGATCTCCATGTCCCCGGAGTCGGCGCGGCCGGTCGTGGCCGGGACGTCGATGCCGGGCTGCCAGCGGTCGCGGACCCGCGCGTCGGCGGGTGCCTGGCGCTGCGCGAAGGCCTTCAGCGTCCCCAGGACGGCGTCGGTGGACTCCTGGTCGGGGTGCCGCAGCTCGCGCAGCGCCATGTGCAGCGCGGCCGAGAGCGGGCGCCGCAGCGACTGGTCGGGGCGGGCCTCGATCTTGCCGGTGCCCCAGCCGCGGGTGATGGCCGCCGAGCGCAGCTGGTTGAGCAGCACGGTCTTGCCCACCCCGCGCAGGCCGGTGAGCACCAGCGAGCGCTCCGGGCGGCCGCGGGCGATGCGCTCCAGCACGACGTCGAAGGCCGACAGCTCGACGTCCCGGCCGGCCAGCTCGGGTGGGCGCTGCCCGGCGCCGGGGGCGTACGGGTTCCGCACGGGGTCCATGTCGAGGAGGCTATGCGGCCTTCTTGCCCGGACGCTAGACAGGCATAGACCAGGGCATGGAGCGGCGACTCGACCGCCGTCTGCCGCTCTCTAGCGCTGTGGCTAGACAATGGCAGAGGTGGCTCCTGCACCTGCTCGACCACCGTAACAGAGTTATCGAACACGTGTTCGAACAGCGGTCAGGCGGTGCGACGACGACGGCGCAGCTGCCACCAGCGTGCCCCCGCGAGACCCACCGCGCCCAGCGCCAGCGGGACCAGGCTGAGCAGCAGCCCGGGGCCGCCGCCGTCGCCCGCCGCGCCGACCGTGGCGCCGATGGTCACGTGCAGCACGGTGCCGGGCACCAGGCCGACGGCCGAACCCAGCAGGTAGGGCCCCACCGGGATGCCGGAGAGCCCACCGGCGTAGCTGACCAGCGTGAAGGGGGTGACCGGGATCAGCCGACCGGTCATCACCGCGAGAGCACCGCGCCGGGTGAGCAGTGCGTCGGCCTTGGCCAGCCGCGGCCCGGCGAGCCGGGTGACGGTCTCCCGGCCCAGCCACCGGGCCAGGCCGAAGCCGGCGAGCGCGCCGAGCACCCCGCTGCCCAGGGCCAGGCCCAGCCCGCCCCAGAAGCCGGCGAGGACGCCGGCGAGCACCGACAGCGCCGTGCGGGGCACCGGGGCGAGCGTGGCCAGGGCGAGCCCGACCAGCAGCACGGCCCAGCCGGTGGCGCCGCGGTCGTCGAGCCAGGTGCGCAGCGTGGCGACGTCCGGGACGTCGACGAGCAGGGCGAGCACGCAGCCGGCGGCCAGCAGGACGACGAGGGCCGCCGTCCGCAGCAGCGCCCGCCGGGGCAGCCGGCGCGTGACCGGCGCCGCGGTGCCCGCCGGTGCGTCGGTGCGCACCGGTGCGTCGTCGGTCGCTGCGGGGGGAGGGGCCACCCGTCCAGTGTGCAAGGCGCCCGCCCGCCGGCCGGCGCTCGTGTCGCACGGGCGGGGTGCGAGTGACGGGACGCGGCGGGAGGGGCAGCTGCGCGAGCACCGACCGCACCCCGTCGTCGCCCTCCGGGTCGTGCGACGCGGGTCCCGGACGGTCAGGCGCCGGCGCCGTCCAGTGCGGCCGGCAGCTCGGTGCGGCTGTTGACGCCGAGCTTGCCGAAGGCCGACTGCAGGTAGCTCTCCACGGTGCGCACCGACAGGTGCAGGGCGGCGGCGATCTCGGCGTTGGACTGCCGTTGCGCCGCCCGCTCGGCCACCTCGTGCTCGCGTCGGGTCAGCGGCCCGGCGGTCGCGCCGGGGCCGGCCGGTCCGGCGAGCCGACGACGGGCGAGCGAGAGCACCCGGGTGGCGGTGCGCACCGCCTCCCGGGGTGCGTCCGGCACCTGCAGCGCGGCCGTCGCGGCGTCGACGGCGAACCCGGCGTCACCGTCGGCGAGCAGGCGGTCCGCCGTCCGCGCCAGCAGGTCGGCGTCGCCGGTGGCGACCCCCTCGGCGTGGTCGCGGGCGGCGCGCATCCAGGGTCCGGGGGAGTCCATCGGCATGCCGCGCAGCAGCTCCACGGCGTCGGCGGACCCGTGCCGGG
This sequence comes from Modestobacter sp. L9-4, assembly GCF_019112525.1. NCBI lineage: Bacteria > Bacillati > Actinomycetota > Actinomycetes > Geodermatophilales > Geodermatophilaceae > Modestobacter > Modestobacter sp. L9-4. The sequence continues at coordinate 2,104,389 of NZ_CP077800.1, read as the reverse complement.
CGGCCTGGGAGAGCACGACCGCGGCGTTGCCCAGGTGCCCCCGCTCCACGAGCACGCGCCCGCGCGCCACCACCTCGTCCCGGACGTCGTCACCGAGGGTGAGCCGGGCGCCGGAGAGGCTGAGCTGCGGGGTCACCGGGCCGTCGTGGTCCAGCCACATCGTGGGGGCGTACCGCGACAGCTCGGTGCGCGCGGCCGCGGTGTCGCCGGCCAGCGCCTCGGCCCACGCCAGTGCTGCGCGGGCGAGCCCCTCGAGCCGGTGCGGGTCGCGCAGCACGAAGCCGGCGAGGGCCGAGCGGAGCAGCGGCCGGGCGCGGTGACCGTCGCCGCACAGCACGTGCACCAGGCCGAGTCCGAGGTCGTCGGAGACGCCGTTGCGGGCGTCGCGGTGCGGCCCGGGCAGCGCGAGCCGGTCCCGCACCACGCCCCACTCACCGCAGGTCAGCAGGGCGACGTTCAGCCCGGACAGCACGACCATCGACAGGTCCGGGGGGAGCTCGCCGCGGTGCCACACCTCCGCGACCTGCGCGGCCACCGCGCCCGCCTCCTGCTGGCGCCCGAGCGCGGCCAGGGCGGCCGCCAGGAGGGAACCGCCGACCGTCCACCGCTCGACGCCGGCCGCCGTGCCGGCCCGGTGCACGGGGTCCAGCCGCTCGACGAGCTCGGTGTACCGGCCGCCCGAGTAGGCGAGCGAGGCCCAGGCGACGTCCAGCATGGCCTCGGGGTCCGCATCGGTCGTCGGCGCGCCGGTGCGCAGCGAGTCGAGCACCGCCAGGGCCGCCTCCCGCGCCTCCTGCGGGGCGTAGCGGGCGGTGTCGGCGCGTTCGATCGCCCACTGCACGCGCTCGCCGGCGGACATCGACGCCCAGCGGCGGGCGCGCAGCTCCTCGAGGGCGGTCACCGCCTCGTCGCGCCGGCCGAGCACCCGCAGCGCCTGGGAGCGCAGCACCGTGGCGAGCACCTCGTGCTCACCCGCCGGGACCGCTCCGGCCAGCCGCAGCGCCAGCGGTGCGTCGTGCTGGAGCAGGGCGGTGCCGGCGGCGCGGACCGCCAGCGCGGGCTCCAGCACGGCCCCGGTGTCCAGGGTGAGCGCGGCCAGGCCCAGCTCCTGCGCGGCGCTCGGGTCGCCGCTGCCCACGCCGAGCTCCACCGCGGTCCGCAGCACCGTCCGCCGCCGGGCCCAGGGCACCTGCTGGCCGACGGCCCGGGCCAGGGCCGGGCTCGCCAGCCGGGCGGTGGGGGGACCCGGGACCTCCCCGGCCTCGACCACCACGACGCCGGCACGCTGCAGCGCCTCCAGCTGGTCGGCGGGCAGCAGCCGGTCGACCGCGGTCAGCGGGACGTGGTCGACCAGCGCGACCAGCTCCAGGAGCTGCCGCTGCGCCGCCGTCCACCGGGCCAGCGGCGCGTCGAGCAGGCCCCCGGCGTCAGGGGCCGACCACCGGAAGGCGTCGACGGTCCAGCTGCCGTGCGAGCGCACCAGCCCGCCGCTGTGCACGCCGAGCTCCAGCAGGTGCCGCAGCAGCATCGGGTTGCCCTCGCTGGAGTCCCGCAGGTGCCGGCGCACCCCCGCCGTGACCTGGCCCCCGAGCCGGTCGCGGACGGCCGCGTCGACCTCCTCGGGGCTCCACGGGGGGACGACGACGGCGCCGAGCAGCCCGTCGCGCCAGAGGTCGACCACGGCGTCCGGAGCGGCCGTGACGTCGTCGGCGACCACGAGCAGGCGCAGCTCACCGGACCCGGCCAGCGCGCCGAGCACGTCGGCGCTGTGCCCGTCCACCTGGTCGACGTTGTCCACCACGACGAGCGGGGCCGTCGCACCCCCCAGCCCCCGCAGCCGCTGCTGCAGGGCCCGGGTGACCGCCAGTGGGTCCGGCGGGTCGTCGCCGACGTCGGCCGGCAGCCCGTCGAGGTACGGGGAGAGGGCGCCGTATGCGTGCCGGGCCGCGAGGGCGCTCCCGCGGACCAGCAGCACGGCGCACCGGGCACCGGCCGCTGCGCCGACCTGGCTGGCCAGCGTCGTCTTCCCGGACCCCGCCTCGCCGGTGACGGCGATGCCCACGACCCCGGGCCGGGCGAGCTCGGCCAGTGCCTGGGCCAGCAGGGCCGGCCGGGGCCGCACCGTCCACCGGGCGGGTGGTGTCCCGGACCCGCCGTCCCGAGGAGGAGTGCGCACCGCTGGCCCCCGCCGCTCGACAGCCCGGACGGCGCCGAGGATAGGGCAGCAGGCGCTGTCCAGGACCCCTCTCGGAGCCCCGTCCGCAGGCCGGCCACGACGTCGGGCTCCCCGGTCAGCCCAGCAGGGTGGGCAGCAGGACCGCCACCCCGCCGATCGCCGTCAGCACCCCGCCGAGGCCACCGACCGCCACGCCCAGCGCGAGGGCGTGCAGGGCCCGGCCGACGGGGGTGGCGGAACCGCTCGCCGGCGCCCGCCCGCCGCTGACCGCCGCAGGGGAGACGGTGGCGGTCACCGGTCCGCGCCCCTCAGCGAACCGGTCATGTCGCCGGACAGGTCGAAGGCGAGGCACAGCACGTTCCGGTCGCCCTCCGCCCAGGTCTCGTAGGACGGCTGCTGGTCCCGCCACTGGTACTCGGACCGGCTCGCCGGGACGCCGACGTAGTCCTCGAACGCGGCCTCGCACTCCGACTCGACCTCGGCCGACAGGGCGTCGGGACCCGGCCACTGCTCACCCATGTCGGCCACCGACACCACCGAGTACACCTCCACGTTGTGCCCGGTGCTGCAGTCGACCGGGGTGACCTGGCTGGTGCCGAGGAAGACCGAGGCGTCGTTCGAGCAGTCGCCCACGGTCAGCGGTGCCCCGATCGCCTCCATCCCCAGCGGGCCGGCGTGCATCGCGGGGTCCTCGGTGTCGGTGTCGGCGGTCTTCCCGGCGAGCCACTCCTCGTAGACCGCCTGGGCCTCCTCCGGGGTGGGCTGGTCGACGTCGCCGAGCGACTCCTCGTAGTCGCGGAGGACGTCGGCGATGTCGCCGACGTCCTGGCCGGTGAGGTCCTCGATGGCCTCGGTCGTCTCGCCGTCCAGCCGGTCGGCGGGGTCGCCGCCGCAGGCGGTGAGGACGAGGGCCAGCCCGGCGGCGGCGACCAGGCCGGCGAGCGTGGTGGCGGGACGGCGGGGTGCGCGGTGCGCGCCACGGCGGTGGGTGCGTGTCACGGGGAGCTCCGATCGGTGCGGCCGGGGGTCGTCCCGGCTCCAGCAGGACGAGATCGATCCTGTGGGCGCGCTGATCGGGCGGGCACCGTACGCACTACGGCAACGCGGTCATCGGAGTACGGCATCTGCGGTACGGGTGGCGGCGACGCGCGGGGGCCCGGCCGGCGCAGCGGGGCCGGTCGGCGGTCGGCGGGCGCTAGCGTGCGCGCCGTGAACACGATCGCGAAGTTCGCCCTCCGCGTCGTCGTCCTGGCCGTGATCATGTACCTGGTGACCCGGCTGGTCGACGGCATCGACGTCATCGGCAACGACGACGGCACGTTCGGCACGGCGGGCACCTACCTGTGGGTGGCCCTGCTCTTCGCCGTCGTCAACTCGATCGTCGGCCCGGTCATCCGGCTGCTGTCACTGCCGTTCGTCGTGCTGACCATGGGGCTGTTCCTGCTGGTCATCAACGCCGCGCTGCTGGGGCTCACCGCGGCGCTGTCGGACCGGCTGACCGTCGACGGCTTCGTGGCGGCGCTGCTGGGCGGCTTCCTCATCGCCGTCTGCAGCTGGATCGCCGAGCTGCTGCTGCCGCTGAAGGTCCGCGGCTGACCATGCGGCGGCGCGCCGATGTGCGTGCAGCACGGGGGAGCGGCCGCTAGCGTCGGAGCATGACCGGCCTGGGTACGGAGTCCGATCGGTCCGCTGTGGTGCCGGCCCTGCCGTCGCCCTCGCTGACCGCCGACGGACCGGTGGACATGGCCTCGCTGGAGGCCGCCCAGGACGTCAAGCGCCACCTGCTGGACCTCGCCGCGGCCGCCGCGAGCGGACTGCTCACCGAGGAGCCCGACGACGCCCCCGGCTTCGGCCGCGAGGACGCCGGCACCCTGGTGCACCGCTTCTACGCCGGGGAGCCCGCCGCGGAGGTGGTGGGGCAGGAGCCGGCCGACCTGGCCGTGCTGGCCGTCGACCACCTGCGGCTGGCCCTCGTCCGCCCGGCCGGCACCCCGCTGCTCGACGTGCACCGCAGCGCCGAGGGGCGCGCCGTGCTCCGGGTGGTCATCGACGACATGCCCCACCTGGTCGACTCCGTCACCGCCGAGGTGGTCCGCCAGGGCATCGCCCCGGAGCACGTGGTCCACCCGGTGGTGGTCGTGCGCCGCGACCCCGCCGGGCAGCTGCTCGCCTTCTGCGACAGCGCGGACGCCGGGGCCTGCGGCGCCGACGCGCTCGCCGAGTCCTGGATGGCGGTGGTGCTGGCGGGCACGGTCGACGAGGAGTCGGCCACCGACCTGCTCGCCGGGCTGGCCACGGTGCTGGCCGACGTCCGCCGCAGCCACGCCGACGCCGCCGCCCTGGTCGCGAGGACCCGCGAGGTCGCCGCCGCGCTGGAGCAGCTGGCGGCCCCCGGCGCGGAGCCGGCCGCGCACCCGGGGGAGGACCCGGTCGAGGCCGCGGCGCTGCTGCGCTGGCTGACCGGGGGCAACTTCCTCCTGCTGGGGGCCCGCACCGTCGAGCGGTCCGGCGACGCGGGCGGGGCCGGCGTCACCGTCGTCCCCGGCTCCGAGCTGGGCGTGCTGCGCAGCGCACCGGAGCGGGTCACCTCGGTCGCGCCGGCCGCGCTGGCGGCCCCGGGCGCCCCCGCCCGCCGGGTCCTGGTGACCAAGGGCGACGCCCGCTCGACCGTGCAGCGCCCGGCCTGGCTGGACCTGGTGGTGGTCGACCTGCCGGCCGACGGCGCCACCCCGGCCCGCCAGCACCTGCTCGTCGGGCTCTTCCAGACCGAGGCGCACACGGTCAGCGTGCGCGACGTCCCGCTCGTGCGGCGGACGGCGGAGGCGGTGCTGGAGCGCTCCGGCGTCCCGGCGGACAGCCACTCGGGCAAGGAGCTGCTCGACGTCCTGGAGACCTACCCGCGCGACGAGCTGCTGCAGGTCGACACCGAGGAGCTGCTGCCGGTCGCCCTGGCCGTGCTGCACCTGCGCGAGCGCCGCCAGACCCGGCTGTTCCTGCGCCGCGACCCCTTCGGCCGGTTCTTCTCCGCGCTGGTCTACCTGCCGCGCGACCGGTACACGACCGAGGTCCGGCTGACCATGCAGCGGCTGCTGCTGGAGACCCTCGGCGGCACCAACGTCGAGTTCACGGTGCGGTCGAGCGAGTCGGTGCTGTCCCGGCTGCACTTCGTCGTCCGGGTGCCGGTCAGCCGGCGGGACGGGCCCTCGCTGCCGGACGTCGACGTCCCGGCGCTGGAGGCGGCGCTGGCGGCGGCGGCCCGCAGCTGGACCGACGACCTCGCCGACGCCCTCACCGAGCGGCACGGCGACGACGGCGCCCGGCTGCTGGCCCGCGTCGCCGACGCCTTCCCGGCCGCCTACCAGGAGGACTTCCCGGCCCGCGTGGCCGTGGCCGACCTCGCCCGGCTCGACCGGCTCGCCGTCGGGGGGACCGACCTGCGGCTGTGGGCGCCGGCGGACGCGCCCGAGGGCGACCGCCGGCTGACCGTCTACCGGGTGGGGGAGCGGCTGCTGCTGAGCGACGTGCTGCCGGTGCTGCAGCACATGGGCGTCGACGTCGTCGACGAGCGGCCCTACGAGATCGACCGGATCGGCGCCCCGATGGCCTGGGTGTACGACTTCGGCCTGGCCGCACCGGCCGCCGAGGTGCCCTTCGCCGGCACGCTGCCGGAGCGGTTCACCGAGGCGATCGCGGCGGTGTGGGCCGGCCGGGCCGAGGACGACGGTCTCAACGCCCTGGTGCTGCTGGCCGGGCTCACCTGGCGGCAGGTGGCGGTGCTGCGCGGCTACGTGCAGTGGCTGCGGCAGGGCGGGCTGCCCTTCGGGGCGGGGTACGTCGAGCAGGTGCTCAGCGGGCACCCCGGCGTCGTCGCCCGGCTGGTGGCGCTGTTCGAGACCCGCTTCCACCCCGACCGCGCCGCCGGCCGCGAGGTGCGCACCACCGCGCTCGTCGACTCCCTCACCGTGGCGATCGGCCGGGTCGAGAGCCTGGACGCCGACCGGGTGCTCACCGCGCTGCTGTCGGCGGTGCAGGCGACCCTGCGGACGACGGCGTACACCGCCGGCGTGCTCACCGGCGCCGCCCCGCTGGCGCTCAAGCTCGACCCGCACGCGATCGCCGACCTGCCCGAGCCGCGCCCGGCCCGTGAGGTGTGGGTGAGCTCGCCGCGGGTGGTGGGCGTGCACCTGCGCTTCGGCGCGGTCGCCCGCGGTGGGCTGCGCTGGAGCGACCGGCGCGAGGACCTGCGCACCGAGGTGCTGGGCCTGGTGAAGGCGCAGACGGTGAAGAACACCGTGATCGTGCCGACCGGGGCCAAGGGCGGGTTCGTCGTGCTGCGCGGGCCGGGCGAGGGCGCCGACCGCGACGCGGTGCTGGCCGAGGGCCAGGCCTGCTACCGGCTGTTCATCGGCGCGCTGCTGTCGCTGACCGACAACCTGGTCGAGGGCGCCGTCGTCCCGCCGGAGCGCGTGGTCCGGCACGACGGCGACGACACCTACCTGGTGGTGGCCGCCGACAAGGGCACGGCGACCTTCTCCGACCTGGCCAACTCCGTCGCGCTCGAGCGCGGGTTCTGGCTCGGGGACGCCTTCGCCTCGGGCGGCTCGGTCGGCTACGACCACAAGGCGATGGGCATCACCGCCCGCGGCGCGTGGGAGTCGGTGACCCGGCACTTCCGCGAGCTGGGCGTCGACGTGCAGCGCCAGGAGGTCACCGTCGTCGGCATCGGCGACATGTCCGGTGACGTGTTCGGCAACGGCATGCTGCTCAGCGAGCACCTGCAGCTGGTGGCCGCCTTCGACCACCGGCACGTGTTCGTCGACCCCACCCCCGACCCGGCGGTCTCCCACGCCGAGCGGCGCCGGCTGTTCGAGCTGCCCCGCTCCTCGTGGGCGGACTACGACAGCTCGCTGATCAGCGCCGGCGGCGGGGTCTGGCCCCGGACGGCGAAGTCGGTCCCCGTGTCGGAGCCGATGCGCGCCGCGCTCGGGCTGGACGACGGCGTGACGGCGCTCAGCCCCGCGGAGCTGGTGCGCGCGGTGCTGCTCGCCCCGGTCGACCTGCTGTTCAACGGCGGGATCGGCACGTACGTGAAGGCGGCGTCCGAGAGCGCGCTGGACGTCGGCGACAAGGCCAACGACGCCGTGCGGGTGGACGGCGGTCAGCTGCGGGTCCGGGTGGTCGGCGAGGGCGGCAACCTGGGGCTGACCCAGCGCGGCCGGATCGAGTACGCGCTGGCCGGTGGCCGGGTGAACAACGACGCGATCGACAACTCCGCGGGCGTGGACACCTCCGACCACGAGGTCAACATCAAGATCGCGCTGAACCGGGTGACCGACGAGGGCCGGCTGGACCCGGTCGGCCGGGCCCGGCTGCTGGGCGAGATGACCGACGAGGTCGCCGCCGGCGTGCTCGCCGACAACTACGCGCAGAACGCCGCCCTGGCCGGGGAGTCCGCCGCGGCCCGCGGGCTGCTCGACGCCCACCAGCGGTACCTGCGGGCACTGGAGCGCTCCGGGCGGCTGGACCGGGTCGTGGAGGCGCTGCCCGACGACCGGGCGCTGGCCGAGCGTCGCCGCGACGGGCAGGGGCTGAGCAACCCGGAGCTGTCGGTGCTGCTCGCCTACGCCAAGATCGAGGTCGCCGACGCCGTGCTGCACGGCGGGCTGCCCGACGACCCGGCGCTGGAGCACCTGCTGGTCGACTACTTCCCGGAGCCGCTGCACCGGCGCTTCCCCACCGCGCTCACCAGCCACCCGCTCCGCCGGGAGATCATCACCACCGCGCTGACCAACCGGACGGTGAACACCGCCGGGGTCACCGGGGTGTTCCGGCTGGCAGAGGAGACCGGCGCCCCGCTGGCGGCGGTGGTGCGGGCGCACGCGGTCGCCCGTGCGGTGTTCGACGTCGACCGGCTGTGGGACTCCCCGCGCGACCTGGACAACCGGGTGCCGGCGGCCGTGCAGGTGCAGCTGCGCACCGAGGCGACCCGGCTGGCCGAGCGGGCCACCCGCTGGCTGCTGCGGGTGCCCGAGCTCACGGCGGAGCCCGCGCCCAGCCTGGCCGCGGTCGCCGAACGGTTCGCCGCCCCGGTCGCCGAGGTCCGCGCGGGGCTGCCTGGCTGGCTGCTGGGCACCGACGCCGAGGCCCACGCCGACCGGGCCGCCGGGCTGCGGGCCGCCGGGGTCCCGGTGGAGCTGGCCGCCGAGGTCGCCGTCGCGCCGTTGCTGCCGGTCGCGCTCGACCTCGCCGTCGTGGTGGAGGACACGGGTGCCCCGATCGCGCTGGCCGCGCAGGTGTCCCAGCACCTGGCCGAGCTGCTCGGGCTGGTGCCGCTGCGCGAGCTGGTCATCGCCCTGCCCCGCGACCGCCGCTGGCCCTCGATGGCCCGGGCGAGCCTGCGCGACGACCTGGCCACCGAGCAGGCGGCGCTGACCGCCGACGTGCTGGCGCTGCGGGAGTCCAGCGTGGAGGCGTCCGCCGCCGACCTGGTGCAGCGGTGGGCGGACTCCTGGGACGTCACCCAGCAGCGGTCGGCGGCCCAGCTGGCGGAGGTGGCCGGCGGCGACCGGCACGAGCTCGCGGAGCTGGTCGTCGCCGTCCGCACGCTGCGGGGCCTCCGGCGTCGCCGCTGACGGCTACCAGCGCACCTGCCCGAGCGAGCTGAGCCGGACCCAGCCGGCCGGGACGCCGGGCTCGGGCGCCGCCTGCCCGACGAGGGCCGGCAGCCGGTCGACGGCGGCCAGCTGGTCCAGGTCGAGCCCGGTGAGCGCAGCGACGTCGGCGATCGGCGCCTGGAAGGTGCGGAAGGGGCCCAGCGGCGGTGCGTCGGCGGCCTGGGGGAGGGTGCCGACCAGCGGGGTCTGGTCGAGCACGTAGCCGGTGGCCGCGAGCTCGCCGTCCTGGACGAAGGCCGCGACCTTGACGAAGCGCAGCGGCAGCTGGACGCCGCGGTAGAGCGGGTCGCTGGGGTCCAGGACCGGCGCGGTCACCACCACCAGCCGCCGCTGGTACGTGGCGGCGTGGGTGAGCAGGTAGGTCTCCAGCCCCAGCCACAGCTCCTCGCCTTGGTTGAACGCCGCGGCCTGCGGTGCGGCGTTGGTGTAGTGGAAGGTGTCCTCGTTGCCCGCCCGGGCCTCCGCGGGGGTGCCCCACACGGCGTCGGCCCGGCGCACCAGGTGGCCGCGGTCGAGGTCGTTGCGGGCGTAGACCTCCGGGCCGGTCTGCTGCTCGGCCGGCAGCCGTGGGTCCAGCCGCCAGTCGACGCCCTCCCGCGACACGTCCCGCAGCAGGGCGCCGTCGATGCCCACCGCGGTCACCGCGGCGAGGCGCCGGTCGGGGCGCATCCGCAGGCTGAAGTGGGTGTAGTCCAGCCGCACCGTGGGCGGGCCGTCACGCAGGTCGGGCAGCGGGACCGGCACGCCGAGCAGCAGCTCGTCCAGCCCGGCGCGGTCGGCGAGGTCCTCGGGAGCGGTCATGGGGCCATCGTGGCGGGGAGCTACGACACTCGCCGGTCCGCTCGAGGCGTGAGCAGCCGGTCAGTCGGGCACAACCGACAGATGAAGACCGTCGTGATCGCCGTCCTCGGCGGCCTGCTGACCCTCGCCGGCATCGGGCTGCTCGTCCTCCCTGGTCCGGGCTTCGTCCTCGTCGCCGCCGGCCTCGCCGTGCTGGCGACCCGGTTCAGCTGGGCGCAGAAGCCGCTGGACTACGCCAAGGACAAGGCCGAGCAGGGGATCCAGGAGGTCGGCAAGAGCCCCCTGCGGGCGGTCGGTGCCGCACTCGCCGCGCTGGTGCTCGTCGCGCTGGGCATCGCCGCGCTGGCCGGTGTCGACCTGCCCTTCGTCAACGCCTTCACCGCCGTGGTCCTGATCCTGTCCGGGCTCTTCCTGGTCGGCACCATCGTCTTCGCCCGCAAGCAGGAGGCGATCGAGGAGGCCAAGGCCCACCGCCCCGACGCCACCCCGGGCACCGGCGGCGCCTACCGCGCGTCCGTCCCCCGCGACCGCGACTGACCCCCGGGGCGCCGGGCGGCGCCGGCCGTCAGCGGGTTACCGCGGCGGCCGGCACGACGAGCGTGAGCTCGGCGCCCCCGGCGTGTTCCACGTGCAACCCCGCCCGGCGCAGCAGCGCCCGCAGCCGGACGACGGAGTCCGGCTCGCCCGTCGTGGTGACGAGCAGCCGGGCCAGGCGTCCCTTGTGCGCCTTGTTGAAGTGGCTGACCACCGCCCGCGTGCCGTCCGGCCGCTCGCTGAGCACCTGGACCGTCACCGCGCCGGGCACCGGCGCCAGGTCGGCGTAGGCACCGGAGCGCAGGTCCACGACCAGCTCGTCGGTCGAGCCGAGGACGTCGGTGAGCAGGGGTTTCCACAGCGCGCGCAGCGTGGGCAGGCCGGGCAGCGCGCTGCCCGCCGACAGCCGGTAGGCCGGGACGGCGTCCTCGGCACCCACCACGCCGAACAGCGCGGAACCCACCGCCAGCCGGCGGGCGGCCCGGGCCCGCTGCGCCCGGGTCAGCGAGCGCACGTCGAGTGCGTCGTAGAGGACGCCGGTGTAGCGCTCGATCGCCGGCATCGTCGGGCTGCTGCGCAGGACGGCGTTGCGGGCGACCTCCTCGTCCTGGGCCGGGGAGAGCCCCAGCGCCGCACGCGCGGCCGGGACGTCGGCGGCCAGGTCCACGACCGCCGTGACCAGCTGCTCGCGCACCGGGGTCAGCTCCGGTGCGGTCAGCGCGGCGAGGTCCAGCGGTGCGCCGTCCCCGCCGGGGTGCTTGGTCTCCGAGGGGGGCAGCAGCACGAGCACGGGGACCGACGGTACGTGCCCGGCCCGGGTGGGGTGCGAGGGTCCGGTGAGCACTGCACCGACGGCCCGGGGCCCTCCTGCGGCGCTGCTCGTGGGCGTCGTCCGGCGCGGTGATCTACCGTTCGTCGATCCCTGCGTGCACCGTGCGCGCAGACGAGGTGCGCGGACGAGGGGGTGCGGCGGTGCTGGTGCTCGACAGCGCGGCCGTCTCGACCCGCGGGCCGCGGCCGGACAACCAGGACTCGGCGGTCGCCGGGCCGCTCCTGATCGCCATCGCCGACGGGGTCGGCGGCAACGTCGGCGGGGCCGTCGCGTCCTCGCTGGTGGCCAACTGGCTGGCCCCGTTGGCCACCGGCAGCACCGGCGACGGCGCCGACGACCCGCTGCGGATCGTGGCCAGCGCGAACGAGCGGATCCGCGCGGCCTACACCGAGCGCCCGCGGCTGCGCACGATGGCGACCACCATGACCGCGCTGCTCGTCGACGAGGAGGGGCTGGCCCTGCTGCACATCGGCGACTCGCGCGGCTACCTGCTCTCCGGCGGCTCGCTGACCCAGGTCAGCACCGACCACACGCTGGTGCAGGCGCTGATCGACGCGGGCTCGCTCACCCCCGCCGAGGCGAAGGTGCACCCCCAGCGGTCCGCCGTCTACGCCGCGCTGCACGGCGCCTACGACGACGTCGCCGCGGTCGACCTGATCCGGCTCGACGCCCGCCCCGGCGACCGGGTGATGGTCTGCTCCGACGGGCTGTCCGACGTCGTCCCGCCCGACGTGCTGTGCACCCTGCTCGACGGCGGCACCCCCGCCGAGGCCGCCGCCCGGCTGCGGGACGCCGCGCTCGCCGGCCCGCCGACCGACAACATCACCGTGGTCGTCGCCGACGTCCGCGAGGCGCCGGCCGAGGGCGGTCCGCGGCGGGTCCTGACCGTCGGTGCGGCCACCGAGCTGCGCGAGGAGACCGCGGAGGCGCTGGAGGCCGTGTGGCCCGGCCCCGTGCCGGTCGGCCTCGTGCAGCACCGGCCCCGGTGACCGCGGCCTCCGATCCGCAACGGCTGGCGGCCGTCCACGCCACCGACCTCCTCGACGCCGAGTCCACGGTCTCCTTCGACCGGCTGACCGCGCTGGCGCGGCGGCTCACCGGCGCGCCCATCGTGCTTCTGACGATCGTCGACGACGCGCGCTCCTACTGGCTCAGCCGCCAGGGGCTGCCCACCGGCGCACCCGTCGAGGGCACGCTGGAGGACTCCTTCTGCCAGCACGTGCTGGGCGGCGACGCCCTGCTGCTGCCCGACGTGCGGCTGGACGAGCGGACCCGGCTCAACCCCGCGATCGACGACATGCACGTGCGGGCCTGGGCCGGGCACCCGATCCGCACCCCCGACGGGTTCGTGCTGGGCAGCTTCTGCCTCATCGACACCGAGGTGCACCCCTGGACGGCGGCCGACGCGGCGCTGCTGGCCGACCTCGCCGCCATCGCCTCCCGCGAGGTCGAGCTGCGGGTGGCGACGGTGCGCGCCGAGCAGGCCGTGGCGCTGGCCCGGGCCGAGGCCGAGCGGGCCGCCGTCCTGGCCCGGATCGGCGAGCTGCTCGGTGCTGGCCTGGACCCCGACGAGGTGTGGCAGGCGATCACCGCCCTCGCCGTGCCCGACCTGGGCGACCTCGCCTACGTGTGCACCGTGGAACGCGACGGCGGGCTGGTGCCGGTCGCCGCCCGGCACGCCGACCCCGCGCAGCTGGCGTTCCTGCAGGAGTGGGTCGGTTCGGTGGGGCGCCGGGTCGGCGAGGCCGCCGGGCCCGGGCACGTGGCGGCCACCGGCCGGGCGGAGCTGGTCGACACCGCGGACGCCCCCGGCCTGACGGCGGCCCAGCGGGAGGCCGTGGACCAGCTCGGGATCGCCAGCTCGCTGGTGGTGCCGCTGCGCAGCCGCGGCCGGGTCGCGGCCGTGCTGACCCTCGCCCGGGTGCGGGGCTCGCGGCCCTACAGCGACACCGACCGCGACCTCGTCACCGCACTGGCCGACCGCGCCGCCCTGGTGGTGGAGAACGCCCGGGTGCACGCCCGGGAGCGCACCGTGTCGGAGACGATGCAGCGGGCGCTGCTGCCCGCGCTGCTCCCCGCGCCCGGCGACCTGCGCCTGGCCGCCCGCTACCGGCCGGCCGGCCTGGCCCAGCTGGTGGGCGGGGACTGGTACGACGCCTTCGTGGACGCCTCCGGTGCGACCAGCCTGGTGATCGGCGACGTCGCCGGCCACGACGTCGACGCCGCGGCCACCATGGGCCAGCTGCGCACCATGCTCCGGATGGCCGGCCACGACGGCACCCGGTCCTCCGCCGGCGTCCTCGCCGCCGTCGACGCCGCCTGCCGCACCCTGGACCAGCGGGTCTTCGCCACGGCCCTGGTGGCCCGGATCGCGGGCGGCACGGACAGCCGGGACGGCGAGCTCGTGGTCCGCTGGTCCTCGGCCGGTCACCCGCCGCCGCTGCTGCTGCACCCCGACGGGACGGTGGCGGTGCTCACCGACCCGGTCGGCCTGCCGCTGGGCGTCCTGCCCGACCGGCCCCGCCCGGAGCACGGGACGGCGCTGCCCCCGGTGCGACGCTGCTGCTCTACACCGACGGCCTCATCGAGCAGGGCCGGGACGGGCCGGGCCGGGGAGAGCGGGACCTCGACCAGGGCCTGGCCGACCTGGTGGCCACGGTGTCGGACGCCGCGGCGCTGGAGCTCGAGGCGCTGTGCGACCGGGTCGTCGACGTCCTGCTGCCCGCGGCCGGCGCGGAGGACGACGTGGCGCTCATCGCCATCCGCGCGCTGCCCGCCTGACGGCCTCCCTCCCGTCCGGCCCGTGGCGGCCCCGCTGCGGGGGCAGCGGGGTCCTCCCTCAGGTCCAGTAGAGGAGGCGGGCCTCCGGGAGCCGCTCGGCGATCGCGCCGGTGAACCAGCCGCGCAGCTCGGTCATCGTGTCCTTGGGGTAGACGTGCTTCACCGCGCCGAACTTGCCGCGCTTGGTGGTGCGGAGCTCCTCGTCCATCTCCAGCTTGGTGCGCGGGTACCACTCGGTCAGCGTCGCCTTGCTGTTCGGCGTGAACCGGTGGGTGATGCACTCGACGGTGAGGTCGGTGCCGGCCGGGAGGACGGCGGCCACGTCGTCCAGCAGCTGGCCGTACTCCTCACGCCAGCCCTCGACCGGCATGATGGGGGCGATGGTCAGGCCCACCGGGTAGCCGGCCGCGGCGACGGCCGACAGCGCGGCGATGCGGGCGGGCACCTTGGCGGTCGCGCCCTCGAAGCGGCGGTCCACGGAGGCGGCGTTGACCGAGAAGCGCAGCCGGGTGCGGCCGTTGTGCGGGAGGTCGAGCAGGCCGGCGACGTCGTCGAACTTGGTGGTCGCACGCAGCTGCACCGGACCCGGCCAGTCGTGGGTGCCGAAGTACGTGATCGCCGTGGCCATCCCGCCGGTGAGGTGCTCCAGCGCCAGCGGGTCGGTGTAGCAGGAGGCCTCGAACGTCGTCCCCTCCATGCCGCGCTCCGCGGTGCCGGAGGTGATGGCGCCGTGACCGACGTAGGGCTCCAGGTCGGCCAGCGCCTCGTCGAGGTCGGCCCACACGCGGGTGATCGGCGGGCCGGTCAGCGAGCCGGCCAGGTAGCAGTACTGGCAGTGCGCCGGGCAGCCCTCGGCCAGGTCGAAGCGCCAGTCCGCGGACGGCGGGATCGGCTGCAGCTTCCGCTTGGACGCGGGCGGGACGACGACGGCGAGGGTCTGCTTGGCCGCCATGAACGCCGCCCGGTCGCCGTCGCCGCGCAGGTTGGGCAGCCGGTCGCCGGTCAGCAGCTCGATGTCGGAGACCCCGGCGGTCTCGAGGCGGTCGATGACGCGCCGGCCGTGCGGGCGCTCGGCGGCGGAACGGGTCACCAGGACGCGGGACGGCGTCCAGAGGCGGGTGGCGGCGGGGGCAGGAGCGGGAGCGACTGCGGTGGTCATCGCCTGTGTCAACGGCCCACCGGACGCCGTCCTTCCAGATCAGCGGCGTGTCGCAGGGCTCATCCGGCCAGTTCGACGACCACCGGGGCGTGGTCGCTGGCGCCCTTGCCCTTGCGCTCCTCGCGGTCGATCCGGGCGTCGGACACCCGCCGGGCGAGGGCGGGGGAGCAGAGCTGGAAGTCGATCCGCATGCCCTCCCGGCGCGGGAAGCGCAGCTGCGTGTAGTCCCAGTAGGTGTAGACGCCCGGGCCGGGCGTGTACGGCCGGACGACGTCGGTGAAGCCCGCCTCGACGACCGCGGCGAAGGCGGCCCGCTCGGTCGGCGACACGTGGGTGGAGTTGGCGAAGACGCCCATGTCCCACACGTCGTCGTCCTGCGGGGCGATGTTCCAGTCACCGACCAGCGCGACCTGGGCCTCGGCGTCCTCGCTGAGCCAGCCGGCGGCACTGACCCGCAGCGCCTCCAGCCACTCGAGCTTGTACTGCAGGTGCGGGTCGGTGAGGCTGCGCCCGTTGGGCACGTAGAGGCTCCACACCCGCACCCCGCCGCAGGTGGCGCCGATCGCGCGGGCCTCGGCGACCGGCTCCGCGTCGTCCTTCGCCCATGACGGCATGCCCGGGAAGCCGACCTGCACGTCGTCCAGCCCGACCCGGGACAGCAGCGCGACGCCGTTCCACTGCGAGTGGCCGACGTGAGCCACCTCGTAGCCGAGCGCCTGGAAGCGCTGGAACGGGAACTGCTCGTCCTTGCACTTGGTCTCCTGCAGCGCCAGGACGTCGACGTCGCTGCGCTGCAGCCACGCCTCCACCCGGTCGGCTCGGCTGCGGATGGAGTTCACGTTCCAGGTGGCGAGGCGCACGGCTCCCGAGCCTAGGCGGAGTGGATCCGTCCGGCTCAGGCCGACGAACCCACTCCGCTCACGCCTGCGAGAGGGGGGCGATCTCCGAGTCGGACCGGGCCTGCAGGCGGGCGCGCATGCGGTCGCGGCTCTCCACGAACTTGGTGGCCTGGGCGTCGAGGCCGGTCATGAACCGGGCCAGGTCCTCGCGGGCCTGCTCGCCGGCCGGGCCGAGGTTGGTGCGCTCGAACACCTTCCAGGCGCGCAGCACCGGGGAGATGACCTCGTCGTGGTGCAGCCGCAGGTCGTAGATGCCGGCCTTGGCGATGAGCACGGAGTTCTTGCGGAACCCGGCCATCGAGGCGCCGGGCATCTCGAAGCGCATGACCTCGTCGGCGACCGCGCGCATCGTCTCGTCCGGGGCGATGTCGAACGCCGCGGAGACGATGTTGCGGTAGAAGACCATGTGCAGGTTCTCGTCCTTGGCGATGCGGGCGAGCAGCCGGTCGGCGATCGGGTCGCCGGTGGCCTTGCCGGTGTTGCGGTGGCTGACCCGGGTCGCGAGCTCCTGGAAGGACACGTAGGCGACGGCCTCCAGCGCGGTCTTGTCGCCTGAGTCGTAGCCCGAGGTCATGTAGTCCATCCGGGCGCGCTCTAGCTCGACCGGGTCGACCCCGCGGGTGACCACCAGGTAGTCGCGCAGCGCGATGCCGTGCCGGTTCTCCTCCGCCGTCCAGCGGCCCACCCAGGTGCCCCAGGCGCCGTCGCGGCCGAAGCGGGTGGCGATCTCCCGGTGGTAGCTGGGCAGGTTGTCCTCGGTCAGCAGGTTGGTGAACATGGCCGCCTTGGCGGTCTCGTCCAGCTTCGACTGCTCCGGTGCCCAGTCCTCACCGCCGAGGAAGGCGAAGTCGCGGCCCTGGGACCAGGGCACGTAGTCGTGCGGGTGCCACTCCTGGGCCAGGCCGAGGTGGCGGTCGAGGTTCTCCTCGACCACCGACTCCAGCTCGATCAGCAGTGCTGCCTCGGTCGGCGTCTTCGACACGGTGGCCTCCTGGGTCCCTGCCTGCGGACCTCTCAACGTACGTGACCAGGGCGGTGACGGCCCGGTGTGCACCGCCTCACCGGCAGGCGCGGCGGGCCGGTAGCACCTCCTGTGGGTGAGTTGTGGGAGGTCACGCTGGTGGCGTGGGGCGGGATCGGTGCGATCATGGTCGAATGACCGAGTTCCCGGCGCGCGTGATCGTCGCGTGAGCGACGACGCCAACCCGCTCCGGCGATCGCGGCACGGCGCCGACCCCTCCGAGCCCCCGGCTCGTACCGGGAGCTCGGCGTACGTCGATCCCGACCGCGCGCCCCACGCCCACCGCCGCACGCGGCGCCGCGCCGCCGGCTTCGGCTCGGCGCTGCTGCTGACCGTCGCCGGCACCGTCGTCCCCGGGACGGCGTTCCTGGCCACCGGGCGGCGCAAGGTCGGCGCCGCGCTGCTGGCCCTGTTCCTGCTGCTCGTCGTCGGCGGGCTGGTCGTGGCCACCCACGCCCAGCGGGGTGTCGTCCGGCTCGCCGTCGACTCGACGGCACTGCGCTGGATCATCGCCGGGATCGTCGTCCTCGCGCTGGGCTGGCTGCTCGTCGTCGTCACCGGCTACCGGGCCGTGCGGCCCCGGCGGCTGCGCCCCTGGCAGCGGGGCGTCGGCGCCGGTGTGGTCACCCTGCTGTGCGCGGCCGTCGTCGTCCCGGCCGCCTGGGGCGTGCAGCTCGCCGTCGCCCAGCGCAACCTGCTCGACACCGTCTTCGACGACGGCGACAGCGCCACGGTCACCCAGCCCGCCGACCGGACCGTGCCCTTCGGCGGTCAGGACGAGGTCAACATCCTGCTGCTGGGCGGCGACGGCGGGGCCGGGCGCGAGGGCGTGCGCACCGACACGGTGATCGTGGCGAACGTGCAGCTGGACACCGGTGCGACGACGCTGTTCAGCCTGCCGCGCAACCTCGAGGACCTCCCGTTCCCCGAGGACAGCCCGCTGGCCGCCCTGTACCCCGACGGCTTCGACGCCGGCAGCGAGAGCGAGAGCCTGCTCAACGCGGTCTACCGCAACGGGCCGGCCGCCCACCCCGACGTCCTGGGCCCGACCGACGACGCCGGCGCCGACTGGCTCAAGCTCGGTGTCGGTGAGGCCCTGGGCCTGCACATCGACTACTACGTGCTGGTCAACCTCGACGGGTTCAGCCGGCTGGTCGACGCCCTGGGCGGGCTGACGCTGAACGTCAACTACTACGTGCCGGTCAACGGCGACACCGCCACCAAGACGCTGCCCGACCGCTACATCGCCCCCGGCCCCGACCAGCACATGGACGGCGTCGAGGCGCTCGACTTCGCCCGCGGGCGCTTCGGGTTGTCGGACTACCTGCGGATGGACCGCCAGCGCTGCGTCCTGCAGGCCATCGTCGACTCCGCCGACCCGGTGAAGCTGCTGTCCCGCTACCAGGAGCTGGCCCGCACGACCTCGGACATCGTCAGCTCCGACGTCCCCTCCAGCGAGCTCGGGGACGTCGTGGACCTGGCCTTCCAGGTCAAGGACGCCGGGATCCGCAGCGTCGTGTTCGACTCCACGGTGATCAACCCGGCCTACCCGGACTACGACCGGATCCGGTCGCTGGTGCAGGAGGCCCTGCACCCGGCCCAGCCGTCCGGCGGCGGCGACACGACCGCCCCGGCGACGTCGGAGGCCCCCGCGACGTCGGAGGCCCCCGCCACGTCCAGCGCGCCGCTGTCGGCCGCTCCGGCACCGGCCGGCAACGGCGGGGTGCCGGCCGAGGTCACCGACGCCTGCGCCTTCGACCCGGCGCAGGCCGCCGCGGCGCTGGAGGCGGGCGAGCCGGACAACCTCGGCCGCTGACGCCCGGCGCCCGACCCGGGGCGGTCAGGCGCCGGCGAGCTGGATCAGGTTGCCGCAGGTGTCG
The DNA here is from genome assembly GCF_019112525.1 of Modestobacter sp. L9-4. Classification (NCBI taxonomy): domain Bacteria; kingdom Bacillati; phylum Actinomycetota; class Actinomycetes; order Geodermatophilales; family Geodermatophilaceae; genus Modestobacter; species Modestobacter sp. L9-4. The sequence goes on along the minus strand of NZ_CP077800.1, from coordinate 2,085,632 downwards.
TCGAGGACGGCGACCGTCATCGGGCCCATGGACAGCGGCGGCTGGACGAACCGGACACCGGCCGCGCTCAGCCGTGCGTGCTCGGCGCGGACGTCGTCCACGGCGAACGCGGTGAACGGGATGCCGTCGGCGACCAGCGCCTGCTTGAACGCCCGCGCCGCCGGGTGCTGGTCGGGCTCGAGCACCAGCTCGACGCCGTCCGGGCCCTGCGCGGACACGACGGTGAGCCACCGGTGCTCACCCACGGGGACGTCGTTCTTGACGACGAAGCCGAGGACGTCGGTGTAGAACCGCAGCGCCTTCTCCTGGTCGTCGACGAAGACGCTGGTCATGGCGATCCGCATGGGGGCTCCTGCCGGGTTCCTCAGCCGCGCGCCGGGTGGCGGCGCGGTCGGTCCATCCTGGCCGATGCGGCCGTCGCTAGGGTCGGCACATGACCTCACCGGACCCCCGCAGCCGGCGCGAGCGGCTCGTCGCCCTCTTCGTGCTCGGCGTCGCCGCCGTCCTGGTGCTCACCGCGACCACCTGGTTCAGCAGCGACCGCGCCGGCGTGGGGATCGCGCAGCTGGTCGTGGGCGTCGTCCTGGCCGCCGTGGGCGCCTTCCTGTTCCGCCGGGCCCGGGTGCGCTGACGGGTCCGGACACGCCACCGCCCGGACACCGAGTGGTGTCCGGGCGGTGGCGTGCCAGGTCCGGGGCGGTGGCCCCGGGACCGGTCAGCGGAGCGAGGCGTTGCGGCCGCGCTCCTGCGTGATGGTCTTGACCGGGCCGAAGGCGATGACGGCGCCCACGATCGCGGTGACGATGTGCAGGATGTTGTCGGCCCAGTTCAGGTTCAGGAAGTCCCAGTCCTTGCCGACGGCGATGACGCCGTAGACGAACGCGGCCCCGTAGCCGACCAGCAGCAGCAGGCCGTAGGTGCGGGCGCTCTTCAGCGTGCGGGACAGCGCGATCCCGGCCAGGCCGATGAGGATGTGGACGACGTTGTGCGCCGGGTTGATCATGAACCCGAGCAGGGTGTCGTCGTGGGTCATCGACGACCCGTTCATGTTGCCGAAGAAGTCGCCGAAGCCGGTGATGAAGAAGCCGATGACGCCGATCAGCGTGTAGATCACGCCGAAGGCCAGGGACAGCTGCTGCGGCCAGGTCATGCCGCGGGAGCCGGCGCCCGGGAGGTCTGCTGTGGACATGGGGTCCTCCAAGAGTGTGGGGGCCCACTGGGTCTCGGTGGGCCGAGTCGCTGGGTGCCCCCGGGCCCACCTGCGGAAACGCCCCGTCACCCGAAGGGGTGACGGGGCGTTCCGGTACGTCGGTGTCTCAGGCGGGTCGCGGCGTCGCCTTCGGGCGGCGGACGACGAACGGGCCGATGGCCAGCAGGTCGACCGGGGCCGAGCCGAAGCACTCCAGGGCGTCCCGCGGGTCGTCGACCATCGGGCGTCCGGCGGTGTTCAGGCTGGTGTTGACCACGATCGGCAGCCCGGTGCGCCGCTCGAAGGCGGAGATCATCCGGTGCACCAGCGGGTCGACCTCGGGGTCGATCGTCTGGATGCGCGCGGTGCCGTCCACGTGGGTGACGGTGGGGATCTTCTCCCGCCACTCCGGCGCCACGTCGTGCACGAAGAGCATGTACGGCGAGGGGATCGGGCCGCGGCTGAAGATCTCCGGGGCCTTCTCCAGCAGCACCATCGGCGCGACCGGGCGGAACTGCTCCCGGCCCTTGACGTCGTTCATCCGCTCGAGGTTGCCCTCGAAGCCGGGGTGCGCCATCAGCGAGCGGCGGCCCAGCGCGCGCGGACCGAACTCGCTGCGGCCCTGGAACCAGGCGACGATGCCGTTGTCGGCCAGCACCTCGGCCACGGCCTCGGCGACGTCGTCCGGGCGCTCGTAGTCGATCGAGGCGGTGATGAGCACCTGCTCGATCTGCTCGTCGGTCCAGCCGCGGCCCAGGGCGGCGCCCGGCATCGGCTGGGTGTCCTCGCCGAGCTCGCGGGCCACGTGCAGGGCCGCACCCAGCGCCGTCCCGGCGTCACCGGCGGCCGGCTGCACCCAGACCTGCTCGAAGGGGCTCTCGGCCAGGATGCGGGTGTTGGCCACGCAGTTGAGCGCGGTGCCGCCGGCGAGGGTCAACACCTTGTCACCGGTCTGGGCGTGCACCCAGGTGGCGAGGTCGATGAGGACCTCCTCCAGGCGCTGCTGGACGCTGGCGGCCAGGTCGGCGTGCGCCTCGGTCCACGGCTCGTCCTTGCCCAGGCGAGGGGCGAACTCTGTGTAGTCGATCTTGTCCGTGCGGAAGCCGCCGTCGTCGGTGGCCCGGATGAACTCCGACAGCGCGCCGACGAAGCGCGGCTTGCCGTAGGAGGCCATCGCCATGACCTTGAACTCGTCGGAGCTGCGCAGGAAGCCCAGGTGGTCGGTGAGGTCCTCGTACATCAGGCCCAGGGAGTGCGGCAGCGCCTGGCCGGCGAGCACCTCGAGCTGGCCGTCGACGTAGCGGCCGGCGAGGTGGCTGTGCGCTTCGCCGCGGCCGTCGAGCACCAGCACCGAGTTGTCCCGCAGGCCACCGCGCGCGGGGGCGGCCAGGCCGGCGGAGGCCGCGTGGGCGACGTGGTGCTTGACGAAGCGGACCTTGGCCGGGTCGAGGCCGGGCAGGGCGTGGGCGAGGAAGTCCGGCGCCATCTCGGCGTACTTCTTGCGCATCACGTCGCCGTCGTCGAACAGCCCGGAGTCCTCCGGGGTGCCCATCAGCTCCGGGTCGAAGGAGTAGGCGACCGCGTCCAGCTCCTCGGGGCGGATGCCGGCCTCGCGCAGGCACCAGGCCGCGGCGAGCTCAGGCAGCTCCCAGGCGCTCCACGGCAGCGGGCGCTTGCCGTGCTTGCGACGGCTGAAGCGCTCCTCCTCTGCCGCGGCCACGACCCTGCCGTCGACGACGAGCGCCGCCGACGGGTCGTGGTAGATCGCGTTGATGCCCAGCACCTTCACGTGCGCACTCCTCCCGGCCGGACACGTACTGCCCGGTCCCACCCCAGATGATCGCAGTGTGCTCGACCGTCACGCACGGTCAGGTGCGGCCGTTCACCTCGCCGGGGGACGTCAGCCCGCGCGGCGGCGGAGCAGTTCGTGGTCGATCACGGCCTGCAGGGCGAGGGTCTTGTAGCCGACCTCCTCGAACAGGACGACGATCCGGTCGTCCTCGTGCCGCATGACCAGGCCCGGACCCCACTCGGAGTGGTCGACCGCGGAGTCGATCGGGAACGGGTGGTCGGCGTCGGCGGCGTGCTGCTGCTGGGAGGACCCCGCGCTGCAGTTGTCGCAGTTGCCGCACGGCTCGTCGAGCTGCTCGCCGAAGTAGCCGAGCAGGTACTGGCGGCGGCAGCCGGTGGTGTCGGCGTAGCCGCGCATCATCTCGATCCGGCTCTCGTCGACCTTGATGTGCTGCTGGGCGAGCTCGCGGGCGGCCGCGGCGGCCTCACCGGGCGCGGGGGCGCCCGGGGCCGGGGACGCCGTCCCGTCGTCGTCGAGCACGACGGCGCCGGCCTGCTCGAGCAGGTTCAGGTCGCGCACCAGCGGCGTCGCCGCCCGGCCGGTCTCCTCGCGCAGCTCGTGGACGTCGACGCCGTCCATGCCGGCCTCGGCTCCGGCGCGCACCAGCCCGGCGACCTGCTGGAGCTCCTGCTCGGCGGGCGCCCCGGCGGCGAAGAACTTGCGGATGCCGAGGTCCTCCTGGCGGTACACCAGGACGGCGACCGCCGGCTCGCCGTCGCGCCCGGCGCGGCCGATCTCCTGGTAGTAGCTGTCGACGGAGTCCGCGGGCTCGGCGTGCACCACGAAGCGGGTCTCGGGCTTGTCGATGCCCATGCCGAAGGCGGTGGTGGCGACGACGACGTCCAGCTCGTCGTCCATGTAGCGGCGCTGGACCTCCTCGCGGTCGCTCTTCCTCAACCCCGCGTGGTAGGCCGCGGCCCGCAGCCCGCGCCCGGTCAGGCCCTCGGCGAACTCCTCGGTGCCCTTGCGGGTGGCGCTGTAGAGGATGCCGATCCCGGCACCGCTGAGCTCGCAGACCTTGTCCAGGATCGCGTGGTGCTTGTGCTGGGCGTCGGCGTGGTGGACGACCTCCAGCCGGATCTCCGGGCGGTCGAAGCCGGCGACGACGACCTCCGGCTCGGTCATCTCCAGCCGCTCGACGATCTCGGCGCGCACCGGCGGCGCGGCGGTCGCCGTCAGCGCGAGCACCGTGGGGTGGCCCAGCTGCTGCACGACCCCGCCGAGGCGCAGGTAGTCGGGGCGGAAGTCGTGGCCCCAGGCGGAGACGCAGTGCGCCTCGTCGACCACGAACAGCGCCGGGGCCGAGGTGCGGATCGCCTCGACGACCTCGGGCTTGGCCAGCTGCTCCGGCGCCAGGAAGCAGTAGCGGATCGTCCCGTCGCGCATGCCGTCCAGCACGGCCTGGTGCTCGAGCACCGAGAGGCCGGAGTTGAGCACCGCCGCCTTCCCGACCGCGTCCTCGCCCAGCTCCTCCAGCCGCTGCACCTGGTCGCGCTGCAGGGCGACCAGCGGGGACACGACGAGGACCGGCCCGTCGAGCAGCAGCCCGGCGACGGTGTAGACCGCGGACTTGCCCGCGCCCGAGGGCAGGACGGCGAGGGTGTCGCGCCCCGCGGCGACCGCCTTCATGGCGTCCTCCTGGCCGGGGCGGAACTCCGTGTAGCCGAGCACGTCGCGGGCGACCTGCCGGATCCGGCGGGTGCGGACGGACGCGGACCCACCGGCCTTCGTGGTCGGGTCGGCGGGGCGCTGGACGGTCGCAGTCACCGGCCCCGACTTCCCGGGGCCCGAGATCGACAAACGACTCCCAGGTCAGGCCCGGGTTCCGATCGATCGACAAGGTTGCCTACAACCGTGTGATTCCGCTGCCCGCAGGAGCGGCCACAGGCGCCTTGTGGAACCGCACGTGCGGACCTAGTTTCGCCGGGTGGCCACCTCGTACCGGATCTCCGAGGCCGCCGCGCTGCTCGGCGTCAGCGACGACACCGTGCGCCGCTGGATCGACGGCGACCGGCTCGCCGCCACCCGCGCGGGCGGCCCCGCCCAGGTCGACGGCGCGGACCTGGCGCGGCTCGCCGCGGAGCTGCACGACGCACCGCAGCCCGGGGCGACCCGCTCGTCCTCGGCCCGCAACCGGCTCACCGGCATCGTGACCCGGGTGGTCCGGGACACCGTGATGGCGCAGGTCGAGATCCAGGCCGGGCCGTTCCGGGTGGTCTCGCTGATGTCCCGCGAGGCCGCCGACGAGCTGGGGCTCGAGCCCGGCGTCCGCGCCGTCGCCACCGTCAAGGCCACCCAGGTCAGCGTCGACGTGCCGTGAGTGGGCATCGCAGCGAGCGCCTGCGAGTGAGGAGCGGAGCGACCGGCACCTGCCGGGTCGTCGTCCCCCAGCTCAGGTCACGTCCCGTCCCCGCGGTGCGGGGCAGCTGTCCAGCCACTGCTGCTCGGCGTCGTCGAACACCCGGCTGCGGGTCAGGAACCGCACGCCCTCCGGTGCCTCCAGGCTGAAGCCGGCGCCGCGCCCGGGGACGACGTCCAGCAGCAGCTGGGTGTGCGCCCAGGCCGCGTACTGCGGCCCGGAGATCCACACCGGGCTGACGTCCTCGGCGATCGGCTCCCCGGGACGGTGCACGGGGGACGGCTCCCCGGGGTGGGCGTCGTCGAGCAGGCCGAGCAGGACGTCGTCGTCCCCGACGATGAAGTCCCCCCGCGGGAAGCACATCGGCGCCGAGCCGTCGCAGCACCCACCGGACTGGTGGAACATCAGCGGGCCGTGCGCGGCCCGGAGGCGACGGACGACGTCCGCCGCCTCCGGGGTGAGCGCGACCCGGTCGACGGGCTCGGGAGCGGGCCCGGTCAGAAGAACCCCTGGGCCTTCGTGCTGTAGCTGACCAGCAGGTTCTTGGTCTGCTGGTAGTGGTCGAGCATCATCTTGTGGTTCTCCCGGCCCATGCCGGAGGCCTTGTAGCCGCCGAAGGCCGCGTGCGCCGGGTAGGTGTGGTAGCTGTTCGTCCACACCCGGCCGGCCTGGATGTCCCGCCCGGCGCGGTAGGCGGTGTTGCCGTTGCGGCTCCACACCCCCGCCCCCAGGCCGTACAGGGTGTCGTTGGCGATCGAGATGGCGTCGGCGTAGTCGGTGAAGCTGGCAACCGAGAGCACCGGCCCGAAGATCTCCTCCTGGAAGACGCGCATGTCGTTGCGGCCCTCGAAGATCGTCGGCTGCACGTAGTAGCCGCCGTTGAGCTCGCCGCCGAGCTCGGCCCGCTCGCCACCGATGAGCACCCGGGCGCCCTCGGCCTTCCCGATGTCGATGTAGGACAGGATCTTCTCCAGCTGGTCGTTGCTGGCCTGCGCGCCGATCATCGTGTCGGTGTCCAGCGGGTTGCCCTGCCGCACGGCCTTCGTGCGGATCGCGCCGAGGGCCAGGAAGTCGTCGTAGATCGACCGTTCGATGAGCGCCCGCGACGGACACGTGCAGACCTCGCCCTGGTTGAGGGCGAACATCGTGAAGCCCTCCAGCGCCTTGTCCTGGTAGTCGTCGGCGTGGTCCATCACGTCGGCGAAGAAGACGTTCGGGCTCTTGCCGCCCAGCTCCAGGGTCGCCGGGATCAGGTTCTGCGAGGCGTACTGCAGGATCAGCCGCCCGGTGGTGGTCTCCCCGGTGAAGGCGATCTTGCGGATCCGGCTGCTCGAGGCCAGCGGCTTGCCGGCCTCCACGCCGAAGCCGTTGACCACGTTGAGCACGCCGGCCGGGAGCAGGTCGGCGATCAGCTCCACCAGGTGCATGATCGACACCGGGGTCTGCTCGGCCGGCTTGAGGACGACGCAGTTGCCCGCCGCCAGCGCCGGCGCGAGCTTCCAGGTGGCCATGAGGATCGGGAAGTTCCACGGGATGATCTGTCCGACGACGCCCAGCGGCTCGTGGAAGTGGTAGGCGACGGTGTCCTCGTCGAGCTGGGAGATCCCGCCCTCCTGCCCGCGGATCGCGCCGGCGAAGTAGCGGAAGTGGTCGATCGCCAGCGGCAGGTCGGCGGCGAGGCACTCGCGGATCGGCTTGCCGTTGTCCCAGGTCTCGATGACGGCGAGCTGCTCGAGGGCCTGCTCCATCCGGTCGGCGATCCTCAGCAGCACGTTCGACCGCTCGGTCGCCGAGGTCTTCCCCCAGGTCTCGAAGGCCGTCCACGCCGCGTCCAGGGCGGCGTCGATGTCGGCGGCTGTGCCGCGGGCGACCTCGCAGTAGACCTCACCGGTGACCGGCGTCGGGTTCTCGAAGTACTGCCCGCCGGCCGGCGGGGTCCACGCGCCGCCGATCCAGTTCTCGTAACGGGCCTTGAGGGTGACCGGGCTGTCCGCGGTGCCGGGTGCGGCGTACGTGGCCATGCTGTTCCTCCTGGGGTGACCGGCACGTCGGTGTGACCGGCACCACACGGACGCTAGGCCTGTCCGGCGCACCGGGGCAACGGTCGGCGCTGTCGGCCGTCACCACCGCCGGTGCCAGGTCGGCCCGGGTCTTCTCATCTGCGGGTGATCGGCCGTAGGATCTCCGCACCTGCGGATGCGCCGCTCCCCGGGTCACGCCGACCTGGGAGGTGCCGTGCCGAACCGGTCACTGCTGGCTGCCGCCGCGACGCTGGCCCTGGGCCTCGCCGCGTGCACCGGTCCCGCGGCGGACGGCGCGGTGGCCACTCCGTCGTCGGACGGCGGTGAGCTCAGCGGCACGCTGACCGTGTTCGCCGCCGCCTCGCTCACCGACGTCTTCACCACCCTCGGGGACCAGTTCGAGCAGCAGCACCCGCAGGTCGACGTCCGGTTCAGCTTCGCCGGCAGCTCGGCGCTGGCCGCCCAGCTCACCCAGGGCGCCCCGGCCGACCTCTTCGCCGCCGCCGACGAGGCCCAGATGGCGCGGGTGCAGCAGGCCGGCCTCGTCGAGGACCCGGAGGACATCGCGGTCAACCGGCTGGTGCTGGCCGTGCCGCGGGCCGATCCGGCCGGGTTGCAGCCGCCCCCGGGTCAGGGCGGCATCCCCTCGCTGGCCGACCTCCTCACCTCCGACGTCACGCTCGCCGTCTGCGCCCCGGAGGTGCCCTGCGGCGCCGCGGCGGCGGAGGTGCTGGCCGCGGCCGGCTCGCCGGCCACGCCGGACACCTACGAGGAGGACGTGCGCGCCGTCCTGACCAAGGTGGAGCTGGGCGAGGTCGACGCCGGGCTGGTCTACGTCTCCGACGCCGTCTCGGCCGGTGACCAGGTCCTGTCCTTCGCCTTCCGGGAGAGCGAGCAGGCGGTCAACCGCTACGAGGCCGCCGTCCTGTCCGACGCGCCGAACCCGGCCGCGGCCCGGGCGTTCAGCGACCTGGTGCGCTCCCCGGCCGGACAGGCCGCGCTGGGCGCCGCCGGGTTCCCGACCTCGTGAGCCGCCGGCGCCGCGACGGCGGGGTGCCGGCGCCGCTGCTCGTGCCCGCGCTGCTCGCGGTCGCCTTCCTGGTGCTGCCGCTGCTCGGGCTGGTGGTGCGCGCGCCGTGGTCGCAGATCGGGCCGCAGCTGATCCGCCCGGGCGTGGGCGAGGCGCTGCGGCTGTCGCTGCTCTCGGCGACGGCGGCCACCGCGGTGTCGCTGCTGCTCGGCGTCCCGCTGGCCTGGGTGCTGGCCCGGTCGACGGTCCGCGGCCGGTCGGTGCTGCGCGCGCTGGTCACCGTGCCGCTGGTGCTGCCCCCCGTGGTGGGCGGCGTGGCGCTGTTCCTGGTGCTGGGCCGGCAGGGCCTGCTCGGCCGGCCGCTGTTCGAGGCGACCGGGTTCTCGCTGCCGTTCACCACCGCCGCGGTCGTGGTCGCCGAGACGTTCGTGGCCATGCCGTTCCTGGTGATCAGCGTGGAGGGCGCGCTGCGCGCCGCCGACGCCCGCTTCGAGGACGCCGCAGCCACCCTGGGCGCCGACCGGTGGACGACGTTCCGCCGGGTCACGCTGCCGCTGGTCGCCCCGGGCCTCGCCGCCGGTGCGGTGCTCTGCTGGGCGCGGGCACTGGGGGAGTTCGGCGCCACCATCACCTTCGCCGGCAACTTCCCCGGGACGACGCAGACGATGCCGCTGGCGGTCTACCTCGCCCTGCAGAGCGACCCGGAGGCGGCGATCGTGCTCAGCCTGGTGCTGCTGGCGGTCTCGCTGGCCACCCTGCTCCTGCTCCGCGGCCGCTGGCTCGGCCGCACGGTGAGCACGTGACCGCTCATGGAGTCGCAGCGCGACGTCTTCCGAGCCCTGGGACTCCGTGGCGGGTGACGGCGTGAGCCTCGAGGCGCACGTCGTGGTGCGGCGCGGCTCGCTGGAGGTGGACGTCGATCTCTCGGTGGCCGACGGCGAGGTGCTGGCGGTGCTCGGCCCCAACGGCGCGGGCAAGTCCACGATCTTGCGGGTGCTGGCCGGGCTCCTGGTGCCGGACGGCGGCCGGGTGGTGGTGGACGGCGACGCGGTCTGGAACGCAGCGGACGTCCACCTGCCCCCGCACCGGCGCGCGATCGGCATGGTCTTCCAGGACCACCTGCTCTTCCCGCACCTGTCGGTCACCGAGAACGTGGCGTTCGGGCCGCGCTCCCGCGGTGTCCCCCGGTCGGCGGCCCGTGTGGCCGCGGCGGCCTGGCTGGAGCGGGTCGGGCTGTCCGGGCTGGGCGACCGGCGTCCCGGGCAGCTGTCCGGCGGGCAGGCGCAGCGCGCGGCGCTGGCCCGGGCGCTGGTGGGCGAGCCCCGGGTGCTGCTGCTGGACGAGCCGCTGTCGGCGCTGGACGCCCGCACCCGGCTCACCGTGCGGGCCGAGCTGCACCGGCACCTCGCCGACTACGCCGGCAGCGCCGTGCTGGTCACCCACGACCCGGTCGACGCCATGGCGCTGGCCACCCGGGTGGTCGTGGTCGAGGACGGCCGGGTCGTGCAGACCGGCACCCCCGCCGAGGTCGCCCGCCGCCCGCGCACCGACTACGTGGCCCGCCTCGTCGGGCTGGTGCTGCTGGCCGGCACGGGCACCGGCACGACGGTGGAGCTGGACGGCGGCGGCTCGGTCGCGGTGGCCGCCGAGGTCGACGGCCCGGTGTTCGTCGCCGTCCGGCCGGAGTCGGTCTCGCTGTACTTGTCCCGCCCCGCCGGCAGCCCGCGCAACGTCTGGCCGCTGCAGCTGGTCACCGCCACCCCGCACGGCTCGGTGGTGCGCTGCGACCTCGCCGGGGAGGTGGCGCTGACCGCCGACGTCACCGCGACGTCCTTCGCCGAGCTGGGGTTGGCGCCGGGGGCGCAGGTGTGGGCGTCGGTGAAGGCCTCCGAGGTGGCCGTCTACCCGCGCTGACCGACGGCGGTGGCGATCGCCGCCGCCGCCTCCTCCAGGCTGCGCGCCACGGCGGCCGCGTCGCCGGACTCGGACTCCCACAGGAAGGCGGTGGCGCCCCGCCGCATGCCGCAGTAGTCGAGGACGCCGTGCTCGACCTGCGTGCTGAAGGACTGCGCGTAGCCGTGCCGGGCGAAGGACCCCGCTGCCGTCCCGGAGACCGGCAGCAGGTGCGCCGTCAGCCGCCCGAGCGCCGGCACGACGCGGCCGGCCTCGTCGAAACCGAACGCCCACCCGCCGATGAACACCCGGTCGACCCACCCCTTGAGCAGCGCCGGCATCGACCACCACCACACCGGGAAGACCAGCACCAGGTCGGTGGCCCGGTCGACCCGCTGCTGCTCGGCGAGGACGTCCGGTCCGGCGGGCCGCCGCTCCAGGTAGGCGCGCCGGTCGGAGTCGGTGAACCGCGGGTCGAAGCCCTCCTGCGCCAGGTGGGCGGTCTCGGTGCTCCCGGCGGGCAGCAGCTCCTGCACCCGCTGGGCCGCCCGGTGCGTCAGCGAACCGGTGTCGGGGTGCGCGGTCACGATGAGGGTGGCCATGGGGTCATGGTGCCGACCGGGCCGGCGGACGACGGGTGGCAGGGTGGCGGGATGACGTCGGACGCCCCCGTCGCGGGGCTGGTGCTCGCCGCCGGGGGTGGCCGGCGGTACGGCATGCCCAAGGCGCTGGTCGAGTTCGAGGGCAGCCTGCTGGTCGAGCGCGCGGTGCGCACGGCGGCCGCGGTCTGCGACCCGGTGCTGGTCGTCCTGGGCGCCCAGGCGGTCGACGTCTGGCGCACCGCGGACCTCACCGGCGCCACCGTGCTGGCCAACGCCGACTGGGAGACCGGGATGGCCTCCAGCCTGCGCACCGGGCTCAACGGGCTGCGCGGCTGGCCCGGCCGGGTCGACGCGGTGCTGGTGCAGCTGGTCGACGTGCCCGGCATGACCCCGGCCGCCCTGGCCCGGGTGGCGGCGCACGCCGCTCCGGACGCCCTGGCGGTGGCCACCTACGACGGCGTCCGCGGCCACCCGGTGCTCCTGGGCCGCGAGCACTGGGCCGGGGTGGCGGCGACGGCCACCGGCGACGAGGGCGCCCGCGCGTACCTGGCGGCACGCGAGGTCACCGAGGTCGACTGCACGGGCCTGGCCGACCCCACCGACCTCGACGTCCCGCCTGCGCCCTGACGACAGCCCCGGTTCCACGTGGAACCGGGGCCGCCCGGCGGTGCCGTCCCGGGTCGACCCGGCGGGACCCGGCCGGCGGGTACCTTCGCCGCCGTGGACACGCTGCTGGCCCGGGTCACCGAGGAACCGCTGTCGGTCGCCGAGCACGAGGCGGCCGTCGACCGTGCGGCGGCCGGCGCCGTCGTCTCCTTCTCCGGCGTCGTGCGCGACCACGACGGCGGCCGGTCGGTCACCGAGCTCGAGTACACCGGTCACCCGACCGCGTCGGCGCTGATCGCCGAGATCGCCGCCGAGTTCGCCGCCCGTCCCGACGTGCACGCCGTCGCCGTCTCCCACCGGATCGGGCTGCTGGCCATCGGGGACGTGGCGCTGGCCTGCGCGGTGAGCGCCTCGCACCGCGGGCAGGCCTTCACCGCCTGCGCGGAGCTGGTCGACGAGGTGAAGGCGCGGCTGCCGATCTGGAAGCGCCAGGTCTTCGCCGACGGCCAGGAGGAGTGGGTCGCCTGCCCGTGAGGCGGCTCTCGATCGGCCTGCTTGCCCCGTCCGGTCGCGCGTGACATAACTGCACCGGAGCGTTCCCGCCCGGGGGCGCCGGTGACCTCCACGGAGCCGCCGCGAGCGTGCAGGCAGCAGACGGAGGACCCGGTGGACGAGCAGGACGGCGTGGTGCGCCTGGTCGAGTCGCTCCCGGTCGGCTACCTGGCCGTGGACGGCGACTGGCAGATCACCTACGCCAACGCCGCCGCCGAGCGCTTCCTCGGGCAGGCCCGGGCCGGGCTGGTGGGCGTGTCGATGTGGACGGCCTTCCCGGACAACGAGCGCAACGAGTTCGGCCGCACCTACCGGGAGGCGGTCGCCACCGGTGAGCCGCGGTCGGTGGAGGCCTACTACCCGCCCCCCTACGACCAGTGGTTCCAGGCGCAGGCCGTGCCCGACGGCGACGGCCTCGCGGTCTTCTTCACCGACGTCAGCGACCGGCGGGCGGCCCAGGAGCGACTGGCCCTGCTGGCCCGGGTGAGCGCCCAGCTGGCCGGCAGCGTCGTCGACGGCAGCGTGACGGCCCGGCTCGCGCAGCTGCTCGTGCCCGCCCTGGGCGACTGGTGCCTGCTGACCGTCGTCGACGCCGACGGCCGGCCGCAGGACGTCGGCTGGTGGCACGCCGACCCGGCTCGCCGAGAGCTCGTGGACCGGTACGCCGCCGGTCGGCTGGCCGCCATGCCGGCCGGGGCGCCGGTGGTCCGGGCGCTGTCGGGTGAGACGGTCGTGTCCCCCGTCGCCGACGTGCTCGCCCTGCTGCCGCCGAGCCGGACCCGCGACCTGATCGAGCAGCTGGACACCGGGTGGGGCCTGGCCATCCCGCTGCGCGGCCGCGACCGGGTGCTGGGCGTGCTGACCCTGTGCTTCGACCGCGGCCACGAGCCCCTGGACGCCGACCTGCTGGTGGCCCGGCAGGTCGCCGACCGGATCGGGCAGGCGCTGGACAACGCGCGGCTGTTCCGCCAGCAGCGCCAGCTGGCCGAGACGCTGCAGCGCAGCCTGCTCACCCGCCCGGTGCACCACGAGGGCGTCGAGATCGTCGTCCGGTACGCCCCGGCCGCCGAGGCCGCGCGGATCGGCGGCGACTGGTACGACGCGTTCGTCCAGCCCTCAGGGGCGCTCATGCTGGTCATCGGCGACGTCGTGGGCCACGACACCGCGGCCGCGGCCGCCATGGGGCAGCTGCGGGCGCTGCTGCGCGGCATCGCCACCTACAGCGACGCGGGCCCGGTCGAGGTGCTGCGCGGGCTGGACGCCTCGATGGAGCTGCTCTCGGTGGGCACCTACGCGACCTCGGCGGTGGCCCGGTTCGAGCCGACCGAGGGCGCCGCCCGCGGCACGACCCGGATGCGGTGGACCAACGCCGGTCACCTGCCGCCGCTGGTGATCCACCCCGACGGCACGCTCGCCGACATGCCGCCCTGGCGCGGCGAGCTGCTGCTGGGCGTCGACCCGCAGGTGTCGCGCACCGAGTCGGAGGTGACCCTCGCGGCCGGGGCGACGGTGCTGCTCTACACCGACGGCCTCATCGAGCGCCGCGACGGCGACCTCGACGAGGGCATGGACCGGCTGCGCGAGGCAGCCACGGAGCTGGCCGGGGCGTCGCTGGACGACCTGTGCGACCAGCTCATCGACCGGCTGGTCGACGGCCGCCCGGACGACGACGTCGCCCTGGTCGCCCTCCGGCTGCGGCCGGCCCCCGAGGACTAGCGGGCGCCGGCCAGCCCGTCGTCGCCGTCGCGGTGGGAGCGCCCCTCGGCGGCGGCCTCCTCGGCCTCGCCCTCGAGTCGGCGTGCCTCGCCGTCCATGGTGGCCGCGGCGTCGCCGTGGGACTCCCCGTAGACCTGCTCGGCGCGGCCGAGCAGCTCCTCGGCCTTGGCCTTCGCCTTGTCGAACACGCTCATCGTGGGCTCCTCATCTCACCGGTCATCCGCCGGCGAACGGCGGCAGGACGTCCACCACCGCGCCGGGCGTGAGCACCAACGCGCGGTCCCGGGTGCTGGTTCCGTCGACCAGGAACGAGCAGGCGGTGAGCACCTTCTCCAGCCGCTCGCCGTGGGCGTCGACGATCTGGCCGACCAGCTCCTGCAGCGTGCCGGCCTCCCGGGTCTCGGTGTCCACCCCGACCGCGGCGCGTGCGCCGGCGAAGTACCTGACGGTGACCATGCCCATCGGTTCGCCTCCTCGGTCGTCCCGCTCCTCGCTCGCAGAGCTCGCTGCGATGCTCGCTCCCGGTCGGCTCACGGTGCTCAGCCCCCGATCGCGGACATCGGACGGGAGGGCTGCAGGAAGCTCGGGTCGTCGATGCCGTGCCCGGGCAGCTTGGTCAGCGTGGCGATCCGCCAGCGGTCGGCGATCTCCTGGTCGCTGGCGCCCTCGCGCAGCGGCGTGCGCAGGTCGGACTCCTCGCGGGCGAACAGGCAGTTGCGGATCTGCCCGTCGGCGGTGAGCCGGGTGCGGTCGCAGGCACCGCAGAAGGACCGGGTGACCGAGGCGATGACGCCGACGGTGAGGCCGGTGCCGTCGACCAGCCAGCGCTCGGCCGGCGCGGCGCCGCGCTCCTCGACGTCGGGCACCAGGGTGTGCGTGGCGGTGAGCTTGGCCAGGATGTCCTCGGCGGTGACCATCTCGCTGCGGGTCCAGGCGTGGTGGGCGTCCAGCGGCATCTGCTCGATGAAGCGCAGCTCGTAGCCGTGCTCGAGGCAGTACTCCAGCAGCGGGACGGCGTCGTCCTCGTTGATGCCCTTCAGCAGCACCGTGTTGATCTTCACGGGGGTCAGGCCGGCGTCCTTGGCCGCCTTCAGCCCGGCGAGGACGTCGGGCAGCCGGTCGCGGTACGTGAGCTGCTTGAACCGGTCGCGGTCCAGCGTGTCCAGGCTGACGTTGATCCGGTCCAGGCCCGCGGCGGCCAGCGCCGGCGCCATCCGGGACAGACCGACGGCGTTGGTGGTGAGGCTCACCTCGGGGCGCGGGAGCAGCGCGGTCGCGGCGGCCACGATGCCGGGCAGGCCCGGGCGGAGCAGGGGCTCACCGCCGGTGAACCGGACCTCGCGGATGCCGAGGTGCTCGACGCCGATGCGGACGAGCCGGGCGACCTCCTCGTCGGTGAGCTGCTCGACCTTGGGCAGCCACTGCAGGCCCTCGGGGGGCATGCAGTAGGTGCAGCGCAGGTTGCAGCGGTCGGTGAGGGAGACGCGCAGGTCGGTCGCCGTGCGGCCGTGCCGGTCGACCAGCCCGCCGGTGCCCGCGGCGACCGGGACGAGCTGCGGGCGCAGCTGCGGGTCCGGGAGCGGGCTGGAGGTCGTCACAGCCCGAATGTAGTGCGCGATCGGGTGCCGGGTCGGGCGGCGGTCCGCGGTCCTCCCGGCGGAGTGGCGCGCCGGCGTCCCCGGACCGATCCTGTGCCGACACACCGGGCCCGCCCCGCCACCGGAGGCGGCCGCGGCCCTGTCGGCGAGAGGGGCCCAGCCCGTGCCTGGAGACACCGGGGCGGACGCCGTGGCCTGCCGGCGGTGCGGCCACGAGTACCCCGCCCACGGACCGGTCTGCTCGGCCCCGGCCCCGGACGACACGTGGTGTGGCTGCCGCGGGTTCCGCTGGGTCGACCCACGGGCCGCGGCCGACCTGCTCGGCTACCACCGGCCGGTGCGGCACCCCTGACGCGCCGGGACGCCGGGGGCGGTGGCCCCCGGCGTCCCGGAGTCGAGCAGTGGGGTCGAGCGGTGGAGTGCGGGTCAGCCGATCGGGACGGGGTTCGTCGGGTCCGGCGGCACCGGCAGCGAGCCCTGGACGCGGTTGCGGGCCTGGCAGTCACTGGTGCAGTTGGTCGCCCCGGCGGACAGCTCGATCGCGTCCTCGCCGAGCACGCCGCCCATCCGCCCGCCCGAGGCCACCGACCAGCGGCTGACCGTCGCGGTCTGGGCGAGCTTGGTGGCCACCTGCGGGCTGTCCTTGCCCAGCAGCATCTGGTGCGTGGCGTCGGCGTCCACGCCGTTGCCGAGGTTGACCTTCCCGGTGAACTCGTTGACGAAGTAGAAGAGGCCGGTGCCCAGGGTGTGCACGAACTCGACGGGCGCGCCGAACTCCTGCTCCATCTGGAAGATGCCGCCCTGCGCGGCGTCCTTGGCCTGCACCTTCAGCTTCCCGGCGGCGGTGGAGAAGGTGACCACGAGCGTGTCGTCGCGCAGCCGCAGCTCCTCGATGCGCACGCCGGAGCGCTGTGCCGCGGTGAGCACCGGGACCTTGGAGGCGAAGACGACGGTGGGGGTGGTCACCATCCGCTCCGGGCTCGCCGCGCCGGTGAGCGTGTAGTCGTAGACGCCCAGCGTCGTCGGGTCGATGCGGAAGCCGACGTTGCTACCGGTGACCAGGACCGGGCTCGTCGGGGCGACACCGCTGACCCGGAAGTCCTTGCCGGCGGCCGGGTTCGAGGTGCGGCCGTTCACCGTGACGGCGAAGTCGCCGGTCACCGCGCCGCCGCCACCGCCGTCCTCGGTCACGCCGCCGTCGTCACCGCCCTTGGCCTGGGCGACGCCGGGGACGAGCAGGACGGCGGTGCCGAGGGCGAGCGCGGCGAGCAGGCGTCGGGGGGTGCGGACGGACACAGGCGGGCCTCCTGGTTGTGGTCACCGCGCGTGTGCAGCGGCTCACACATTGATCCATGAACGTTCATGGATGTCCAGCTCCTGGCCGTGTCGCGGGTCAGCGGTCCGCGGTCAGCGCCAGGAGCACCACGTCGTCCTCGGCGTGGCCGGCGACCAGTCCCAGCAGGTGGTCGCACAGCTCGTGCGGCCGGCCGCCGGCACGGAGGTGCTCCCGGACGGTGGCCACCAGCCACTCCTGGCCGGCGTCCAGGTCGCTCCGGCGCCGCTCGATGAGGCCGTCGGTGTAGAGCAGCAGCGTCTCCCCCGGCGCGAGGCGGGTCCGGTGGTCGCTCCGCGTGCGCCCCGGGTCGGCGCCCAGCATGGGCTCCGGCGCGGTGGCGAGGACGTCGACGGTGCCGTCGGCGCGCAGCAGCAGCGGCGCCGGGTGGCCGGCGTTGGCCCACTGCAGGGACGCACCGCCGTCCGGGTGCGGCGTCAGCGTCGCCAGGACCACGGTGGCGTAGACGCCGGCACCGAGGGAGGCCAGCGTGCGGTCGAGCCGGCCGAGGACGTCGGCGGGCGAGGAGGACACGGTGTGCGCGATGCCCCGCAGCACGTTGCGGGTCTGGCCCATCAGCGCGGCCGCGTCCTGGTCGTGGCCACTGACGTCCCCGACCACGACGTGCACCAGCTCCCCGTCGGTCGGGGAGCCGGCCGTGGTCGCGCTGCCGGTGGTGAAGCTGTCGAACCAGTCCCCGCCGATCTGGGCGAGCTGCGCCGCCGGCCGGTACCGCGCGGTGACCGTCGTCCCGGGCCGGGACCGCGGTTCGCTGAGCAGGCTCCGCTGCAGGGCCTCCGACATCTGCACCGCCTGGACGGTGCGCTCCTGCTCGGCCCGGCGTGCCTCGATCCGGCCCACGGCCTGCCCGTACTGCGCGGCCAGCGCCTGCAGGACGTCGACGTCGGCGTCGCTGAAGGCGCGGGGCCGGTCCCAGCAGAAGCTGAGCGCGCCCCGCAGCTCCCCGCCCACCCGCCAGGGGAACCCGACCACCGCCTGCAGCCCCGTGCCGGTGACCACGTCGGCCATCTCCGGGCTGAAGGCCGCCATCGCGGCGGCGTCGGGCAGCAGCACCGGCCGGCCCTCGCGGCTGACCACCGCGGAGTGCAGGCCGCTGTCCAGCGGGATGGTGGAGAACTCCACCAGCGCCGGGGTGTGCGCGGCGGTGATGGTCTGCCGCAGCAGCGCTCCGTCGCGGACGCTGACCGCAGCGAGCACGGCGCCCACGGCCGCCCGGCCGCGCTCGATGAGCACCCGGTCCAGCTCGGCGACCGAGGACGCGCCGGCCATGCCCAGTGCCGTCTCGGCCAGCGCCGCGCGCATCTCGACGGCCCGCCGTTCGGCCGCCCGGGCGTCGCGGACCTCGCCGACCCGGGCCAGCAGCAGCGCCTCCACGGCCTCGGCCCGGGACCGCCACTGCCCCTCGGTGGGTGCGGCCGCCTGCTCCCGCCGCACGTACTCGGTCACCTCGGTGAGCACCTGGACCACCAGCGCCACCTCGTCCCGCGCCTCGTCGACGACCGGGAACGCGACGTGGGACCAGTACCGCTCGGCGATCTCCCCGGTGTGGTCGACGATGTCGTAGCGGGCCACCGGCATCGGGTCCGGCCGCCGGGTCTCCGCGGCCCGGGTGAACGACTGCAGGATGAACGGGGTGCCGTCGACGTCCAGGCTCGCCGGGTCGGGTGGGAACAGCGAGACGATCGGGCGCCCCACCACGTCGGCTCGGCGCAGACCGAACAGGTCCAGGTAGGCGTCGCTGGCGTCCACCACGACCATGTCCGGGGTGACCGCCACGTGCGGTGTGGGCAGGGCGGCGAACAGCCGGGCGTACAGGCGCTCGGCCGCGACGTCGTCAGCCATCCGCCGGCCGGTCCCCGCGCAGGTCGGCCGGCAGGACCGCGGGTCCCGCCTCGGCGGGCCGCGGACGGTCCTCGGCGTGCGCGCGCAGTGCGAGCAGCGCGACGTCGTCCTCGACGTCACCGCCCAGCTCGGCCAGCAGCGCGTCGCACAGCTCGTCCAGCGGCAGGTCCCCGGTCGCCAGGCGCCCGGCGGTGGACCGGAGCAGCTCGGTCCCCTCGTCCAGGGTCGACCCGCGGCGCTCCACCAGCCCGTCGGTGTAGAGCAGGACGGTCGAGCCGGGCACCAGCACGTGGCTGTGGTCGTGCCGCTGCCGGTCGGGGCGGATCCCGAGCAGCAGGTCCACCGGGCGGACCAGCAGCTCGGCGGCGCCGTCGGGGGTGAGCAGCAGCGGCGGCGGGTGCCCGGCGTTGGACCAGCGCAGGGTGCGCAGCCCGGCCCGCGCCTGCTCCTCCGGCTGCTCGACCTTGGCCAGGACGGCGGTCACGAGCGACCCGACGGCCAGGTCGTGCAGGGCGGCGTCCAGTGCGGTGAGCACGGCAGCGGGGGACCCGGCCAGCTGGTGGGCGATCCCCCGCAGCACGTTGCGCACCTGGGCCATGGCCGCGGCGGCCTCCCGGTCGTGGCCGGAGACGTCGCCGACGACGAGCTGGGTGCTGCCGTCGGAGACCTGGAAGGCGTCGTACCAGTCGCCGCCGACCTGCACCCCGCGCGCCGCCGGGACGTACCGGGCGGTGATCTGCAGGTGGTCCGGCTGCACCGGGGTGCCGAGCAGGCTGCGCTGCAGCGCCTCGGACATCTGCCGGGCCGCCGCGGCCGAGCGCCGCTCCGCCTGCCGGCGCAGCAGGCGGTCCAGCGTCTGGGCGCACTGCGCGGCGAAGGCGTTGAGCAGCGCGACGTCGCCGGGGGAGAAGACCTGGGGCGCGTCCCAGCTGACCGTGATGGACCCCAGCGTCGCGGTGCCCAGCCGCAGCGGGACGGCGGCCCAGGCCTCCTTGCCCGCCGTCTCGTAGACCTGGGTCATCTCCGGGGAGAAGGCCAGCCCGGCCGCGCGGTCCCGCAGCAGCACCGGCCGGCCGGTGCGCACCGCGACCGTCGCCGGCAGCCCGCTGTCCATCGGCAGGTCGCTGTACAGGCGCTGGGCCGCGGTGCCCAGCGAGTCGGTGATGTCCAGCCGCAGCCGCGTGCCGGAGGCGTCGACCACCCCGACCGCGCCGCCGTCGGCCCCGAGGGCGGCGACCCCGTGGCTGACCACGATCTCGGTGAGCTGCTCGACGGACTCCGCCCCGGCCAGCTCCAGGGCGACCTCGCCGAGCGCGGCGAGCCGCCGGGAGCTGCGCGCCTCGGCGAGCCGGACCTCGGACAGGTCGAGGGAGCGGGCGGCGAGGTCCTCGCTCAGCGCGCGCGACTCGCGCAGCAGGTCCTCCGCGGCCGCCCGGGCCAGCCGGCCGCGCCGCTCCTCGACGACGATCCGGGTGACGTCCTCGACGGCGTTGAGCAGGCCGGTGGCCCGGCCGTCGGCGCCCAGCAGCGGGATGTTGACCACGCTCCACCACCGGTCCTGGTAGCCCGCGACGGCGCCGTCGGTCTCGACGGCGTAGTCCAGCAACGGCAGCCGGTCGGGCCGTCCGGTCGCCAGCGCACGGCGCATGGAGGTGCCCAGCGCGCTCTGCTCGCTGCGCCCCGAGACGTCGGGGAAGACGTCGAAGACGTACCGCCCGACCACGTAGGGCCGGGCCCGGTCCATCAGCCGCAGGTAGCTGTCCGAGGCGTCGGTGATCACCAGGTCGGTGTCCAGGAGCAGCCCGGCGACGGGGGAGGCGGCGAAGACCGAGCGGTAGTACGCCGCGTCCGCTGCGTACCCGGTCACCTCAGGCAGCCGGGCACAGCGCTGCCCACACGTGCTTGCGGGCACCGGTCACCGCCCACCCGTGCGCGGTGGCCAGGCGGGCGACGAGGTGCAGCCCCAGACCGCCCAGCGCCGGGTCACGGCCCACGGCCGGGACGGGCGGCTGGCCGGGCCGGGCGTCGCTGACGTCGATGAGCCAGCCCCGCCCGCAGCCGTCGACCTGCACCTCGATCGGGCTGCCGCCGTGGCGCAGGCCGTTGGAGGTGAGCTCCTCGAAGGCGAGCAGCAGGCGGTCGACGTCGTCCTCGCCGGCCCCGGTGGGCAGCGGGTGCTCCGACAGGCCGCGGCGCAGCTCCCGGCGGGCCGAGGTGAGCTCCGCCGGGCGGGTGATGCCCCAGGACCACGTCCCCCGGTCGCCGGTGGCCACCGGGAGCGCCCGGTGCGCCCACACGCTGGGCTGGTCGGAGGTCATCTGCTCCTGCTCGTCGGAGGGGTCGCACGCCGGGGACCCGGCCGGACGACCCGTCGAGAGTCCCACCCGCCGACCTGGTCGGCACGTCGGCCGGGCAGCCGCCGGCGGCTGCTAGTTTCGGTGCGCCACCCGAGGACCCGGCGGGCACCCCCGCACTCGCCCGTGGCCAGGAAGCGCGAGAAGCAACAGTTGCCTGCCGTCTTCGCCCCGTACGCCCGGCTGTTCACCGTCCCCGGCACCCGGGCCTTCTCCTCCGCCGGCCTGGTCGCCCGCGTGCCGATGGCCACGGCCGGGCTGGGCACCGTCCTGCTCGTCGAGGGCCAGAGCGGCAGCTACGCCCTCGCCGGCGCGGTCGCCGGCACCAACGCGCTGTCCTTCGCCGTGGGCAGCCCGCAGTGGGCGCGGGCGATGGACCGCCGCGGTCAGGGCCCGGTGGTGCGCGCCACGGCGCTGCTGTCGCTGGCCGGCGGCCTGGCCTTCGTCACCGCGGTGGTCACCGACGCGCCGCACTGGACCTGGTTCGCCCTCGCCGTGTTCGCGGGTCTGTGCTCGGCCAACGTCGGGTCCGTCGTGCGCAGCCGCTGGGCCGACGCCCTGCCCGACCCGGCGCAGCGGCAGACCGCGTTCGCCTTCGAGTCGGTCGCCGACGAGGTCGTCTTCGTGGTCGGGCCGCCGCTGGTCACCTTCCTCGCGGCCCTGGTCGCCCCGCCGCTGGGCTACCTCACCGGCCTGGTCGTGGGGGTCGCCGGCGCGCTGGTGCTCTCCCGGCTGCAGGCCACGGCCCCGGCCGTCGTCCCCCGGGTGGCCGGCCAGGCGCGGCCCGGGGTGCTCAGCCCCGGGCTGGTCGCCATCGCGGTCACCTACCTCGCCGTGGGCATCGTGTTCGGCGCCGTCGACGTCGTGGTCGTGGGCTTCGCCGAGGAGCAGGGCAGCCCGGCCACGGCCGGCGTCGCGCTCTCGGCCTACGCCGCCGGCAGCCTGGTCGCCGGGCTGGTCTACGGCATCGTCCGGCTGCCCGGGTCGCTGGTCGCCCGGTTCCTCGGCACGGCACTGCTGTTCGCGCTCGTCGCCCAGGCGCTGCACCTGGTCGGGTCCCTGCCGGCGCTGATCGGCATCGCGTTCCTGGCCGGGCTCACCATCGCCCCGGTGCTGGTCTCCGGGCTGTCGGTGGTCGAGTCGCGGGTGGCGCGGGCCTCGCTCACCGAGGGGCTGACCTGGACGACGACCGGGCTGACCGTCGGGGTCACCGCCGGGTCGTCGCTGGCCGGTGCGGCGGTCGACCACTGGGGCGCGGAGGCGGCCTTCGCCGTGCCCGCGCTGGGGGCCGCGCTGACCGGTCTGCTCGCCGTGGTCGCCTGGACCGTGCTGCGCCGTCCGGTCGCCGCGCAGGTGCCGGCATGACCCCGGTGGTCCGGGAGCTGACCCGCGACGAGCTGGTCCCGGCCTGGGAGATGGGCCGGCTGGCCTTCGGCGGGCCGGCCGAACCGAACCACGTCGTGCTCCGCACGGTGCCCGGCGTCTCCCGGCTGGGCGCCTTCGACGAGCGCGGCCGGCTGCTCGGCAAGATCGTCGAGCTGCCGCACGAGCACTGGTGGGGCGGGCGCCGGGTGCCGGCGGCCGGGGTGAGCGGCGTCGCGGTCGCGCCGGAGAGCCGCGGCGGCGGGCTGACCCGGGTGCTGCTCGGCGCGGTGCTCGCCCAGGCCCGTGACCGGGGTGCGGCGGTCAGCACGCTGTACCCGACGGTCTCGGCGGTCTACCGCTCCGCGGGCTGGGAGGTCGGCGGCATGCTGCGCTCGGCCGACCTGGACACCGCCTCGCTGCCCCGCCCGCGCGGCGAGGACGGCGTGGAGCTGCGTCCCGGCGGCCCGGACGACCGAGCGGCGGTCACCGACCTCTACGAGCGGCTGGCCCGCGAGCGCGACGGGCTGCTCACCCGGCGCGGCGGCTTCTTCGACGAGCCCGCGCCGGACGCCCCCGACGCGGTGAGCCTGGCCCACGAGGACGGCGTCCTCACCGGTGCGCTGGTGCTGGACCGGGGCCGCGGCTACGGGCCCGACGCCCGGCTCGCCGTGCGTCAGCTGCTGGCCGTCACCCCGGCGGCGGCCCGGGCGCTGGTCGGGGTGCTGGCCGGCTGGCGCACGGTCGCCCGCACCGTGCGCGTGCCGCTGCTGGCCGGCGACGCCGTGTCCGCCGTCCTCCCGCTGGAGCGGGTCACCGACCCCGGGACGACGGCGTGGATGCTGCGGCCGGTCGACGTGGTCCGGGCGGTCGAGGCCCGCGGCTGGCCGGCGCACGTGCGCGGGCGGGTCGCCTTCGCCCTCACCGACGCCCTCGCGCCGTGGAACACCGGCCGCTGGGAGCTGGAGATCTCCGACGGGCAGGGCACACTGGTGCCCGCGCGCAGCGAGCCGGACCTGGTGCTGGACGTGCGGGGCTTCGCCGTCCTGTACTGCGGCGGCACCACCGGGCGGGCCGTGGCCCAGGCCGGGCTGGCCGGTGGGCCGGGTGACCCGGCCGCGCTGGACCTGCTGGCCAGTGGCCCGGCGGCCCAGCTGCTCGACTACTTCTGACCGTGGGCATCCGCCGGGGCCCGGCGGCGTTGCACGATCGACGAGGAACACCCCCGGCCGCAGCCGGGACGAGGGAGAGAGCATGACCACGACCCAGACGCCGAGCGCCCCGCTGCCCGAGGTGCTGTCCCAGGCCGCCCGCCGGCGCACGTTCGCCGTCATCAGCCACCCCGACGCCGGCAAGTCGACGCTGACCGAGGCGCTCGCGCTGCACGCCCGGGTGATCGGCTCGGCCGGTGCCGTGCACGGCAAGGCCGGCCGCCGCGGCACGGTGTCGGACTGGATGGACATGGAGAAGGCCCGCGGCATCTCGATCACCTCCGCGGCGCTGCAGTTCGAGTACCGCGACGCCGTGGTGAACCTGCTGGACACCCCCGGGCACGCCGACTTCTCCGAGGACACCTACCGGGTGCTCACCGCCGTCGACGCCGCGGTGATGCTCATCGACGCCGCCAAGGGCCTCGAGGCGCAGACCATGAAGCTGTTCGCGGTCTGCAAGCACCGCGGCATCCCGGTCATCACCGTGGTCAACAAGTGGGACCGCCCGGGCAAGGACGCGCTCGAGCTGATGGACGAGGTCAGCCAGCGCACCGGCCTGGTGCCCACCCCGCTGACCTGGCCGGTCGGCATCTCCGGTGACTTCCGCGGCGTGCTGGACCGCCGCGACGGCACCTACCACCGCTTCACCCGCACCGCCGGTGGCGCCACCATCGCCCCCGAGGAGGTGCTGCCCGCCGCGGCGGCGCTGGCCCGCGAGGGCGACGCCTGGACGACCGCGGTGGAAGAGAGCGAGCTGCTGGACGTCTCTGAGGCCGACCACGACCAGGCCCGGTTCCTGGCCGGGGAGACCACGCCGGTCATCTTCGCCTCGGCGGTGTCCAACTTCGGCGTCGGTGCGCTGCTGGACGTCCTGGTCGACCTGGCACCCGCCCCCACCCCGCGTCCGGACGCCGAGGGCGCCGCCCGCCCGGTCGAGGCGCCGTTCAGCGCGTTCGTGTTCAAGGTGCAGTCGGGCATGGACGCCGCGCACCGCGACCGGCTGGCCTACATCCGGATCGCCTCCGGGGTGTTCGAGCGCGGCATGGTCGTGACCCACTCGACCACCGGCCGGCCCTTCGCCACCAAGTACGCCCAGCACGTGTTCGGCCGTGACCGGGAGAGCGTCGACGTGGCCTACCCCGGCGACGTCGTGGGCCTGGTCAACGCCAACGCGCTGCACGTCGGCGACACCCTCTACGCCGACGCCAAGGTGACCTACCCGCCGCTGACCACCTTCGCCCCCGAGCACTTCGCGGTGGTGCGCGGCAAGGACACCGCCAAGTTCAAGCAGTTCCGCCGCGGCATCGGCCAGCTGAACTCCGAGGGCGTGGCCCAGGTGCTGCGCTCGGACCGCCGCGGGGACGCCTCGCCGGTGCTCGCCGTCGTCGGGCCGATGCAGTTCGAGGTCGCCGTCCACCGGATGGAGCAGGAGTTCGGGGCGCCCGTGTCCCTGGACAACCTGCCGTACACGATCGCGGTGCGCACGGACGCCGCGTCCGCGCCGGCCGTCGCCGCCGCCCGCGGTGTCGAGGTGCTCCAGCGCGAGGACGGGGAGCTGCTGGCGCTGTTCATGGACAAGTGGGACCTGCGCACGCTGCAGCAGCGCAACCCCGAGCTCACTCTCGAGCCGATGGTCGCCGCCCAGCTCTGATCGGCGGTGATGGAGTCCCAGCGCTGCGTTTTCCGCGCCCTGGGACTCCAAGACGGCGCGTGAGATGGCTCGCGGGTAGCAACCGTCTCCCGCGGGTAGGTGCCCTGCAGGTCGGCGTGCCACCTCCGGGTGTCTGCGCGCCGCCGCACCGCACGCAGTCGACAGGAAGAAGAGCTCCATGGCCACCGTGCCCACCATCACCCTGAACAACGGCGTCGAGATCCCCCAGCTGGGCTTCGGCGTCTACCAGGTCAAGCCGGAGGAGACCGCGCAGGCGGTGCAGACGGCCCTCGAGGTCGGCTACCGGCACATCGACACCGCCGAGATGTACGGCAACGAGAAGGGCGTCGGCGAGGGCATCCGCAACTCCGGGGTCCCGCGCGAGGAGGTCTTCATCACCTCCAAGCTCAACAACGGCTTCCACGCCCACGACGACGCGCTGCGCGCCTTCGACGGCACGCTGGAGGCCCTCGGCTTCGACGACGTCGACCTGTTCCTCATCCACTGGCCGCTGCCGGGCATCGACGTCGACTACGTCGAGACCTGGAAGGCCATGGAGGAGATCTACCGCTCCGGCCGCGCCAAGTCGATCGGCGTCTCGAACTTCCAGGCCCACCACCTGCGCAAGCTGCACGGCGAGACCGAGGTCGTCCCGGCGGTGAACCAGATCGAGGTGCACCCCTACCTCGCCCAGGACGAGCTGCGCGCGTTCAACGCCCAGCACCAGATCGCCACCGAGGCCTGGTCGCCCATCGCCCAGGGCAAGGTCCTCGACGACCCGGCGATCCTGCGGGTGGCCGAGCGCTACGGCAAGACCGCCTCGCAGGTCACGCTGCGCTGGCACGTCCAGCGCGGCGACATCGTCTTCCCGAAGTCGGTCACCCGCAGCCGCGTCGAGGAGAACTTCGCCATCTTCGACTTCGAGCTCAGCGAGGACGACCTGCGCGAGATCACCGCCCTCGACCGCAACGAGCGCACCGGCCCCGACCCGGACACGTTCAACTACATCCCCGAGTGATGTGACGGAGTGGATCCGGTGGCGTGACGCCGACGGATCCACTCCGCACACCCGGTCACGTCGCGGCCGTCGTCCTCACGGACGGCGGCCGCTGTCGTGGTCGGGGGAGGTGGGCTCAGGCGGGGTGCCGTCCTCGAGCACTGTGCGCCTGGTGCCCAGTCGGCGGCCGGACCGGGCACTGGCCGCACAGCTCGCTCAGCCGCCCTCCTGCGGGGCCGGCCGCGAACTCGCGGGTGGTGAGAACAAGAGCGTGCTCCGTCAGTCCTCGGTGACGAAGTCGATGAGCTCCTCGACGCGGCCGATGAGCACCGGCTCCAGGTCGGTCCACTGGTTGACCCGGGCGAGGATCCGCTGCGCCCAGACGTAGCCGGTGTCGTCCTCCCAGCCCAGGCGCCGGCAGACCCCGGTCTTCCAGTCCTCGCCCTTCGGCACCGTCGGCCACGCCTTGATGCCGACGACGGAGGGCTTCACGGCCTGCCAGATGTCGATGAACGGGTGCCCGACCACGAGCGAGTGGGCACCGGTGACCTGCTGGGCGATGCGGGTCTCCTTGGAGCCGGTCACCAGGTGGTCGACGAGCACGCCCAGGCGCCGTCCCGACTGGGGCTTGAAGTCGCGCACGATGCCCGGCAGGTCGTCGACGCCGTGCAGCGGCTCCACGACGACGCCCTCGATGCGCAGGTCGTGGCCCCAGACCTTCTCCACCAGCTCGGCGTCGTGCTTGCCCTCGACGTAGATGCGGCCCTCGCGGGCGACCCGGGCCCGCGCGCCGACGACGTACGTCGAGCCCGAGGCGCTGCGCTGCGGGCCGGAGATGGTGTTCACCTTGGGACGCACGAGCACGACCGGCCGCCCGTCGACCCAGAAGCCGGGCCCGAGCGGGTAGGCGCGCACCTTCCCGAAGCGGTCCTCGAGGTGGACGACGTCCTTCTCGCACCGCACGACCGCGCCGACGAACCCGCTGCTGGGGTCCTCGACGACGAGGTCCTTCTCCGCCTCGACCTGCGGGGAGGGCTTCTTCTGCGTGCGCGGGTGGACCAGGTCGTCGTACTGCGAACGGGGAGGCACGTCCCCCATGCTCTTCGCCGTCCGGGCCGGTTCCTGGACGACACGCCCGGACACCGTCCGGGTGGCCGACTCCGCGGCGTGTCCGAGGCGGTCCGTGCCCGGCGCGTCAGTCGCAGGAAGCCCGCGTTGACCAGCCCAGATCTACCCAGCGTGACCGCACGTGCGGACGACACGCCCTAGCACGGCCCGTGTTGATCATGAACTGGCTGTTTCCGGATCCGTCTGACGGGCACAGAGCGTCATGAGCAACACCGTCCCCCGAGCTGAGGAGCAGCCCCCATGATCGGCACTGACATGCTCGACCGCGTCATCGGCGCAGACGTCTACGACAACGACGGCGACAAGATCGGCACCGCCTCCGAGGTCTTCCTCGACGACCAGTCCGGCAACCCGGAGTGGGTCACGGTCAAGACCGGCCTGTTCGGCTCCAAGGAGACCTTCGTCCCCCTGCGTGACGCCGACCTGACCGGCAACGGCGTGCGCGTCCCGGTGAGCAAGGCCGCCGTCAAGGACGCCCCGAAGATCGACCAGGACGGTCACCTGTCGCCGGAGGAGGAGAGCGCCCTCTACCGGCACTACTCCCTCAGCGACTCGACGACCACCACGACGACGGACACCACGACGTCGAACACCTCCGGCTTCGCCGGCACCTCGGGCATCGACACCGACCGCGACCGCACCACCGGTACCGCGGGCATCGACACCGACCGCACCGCGGGCTTCCAGGAGACCAACCAGCACGGCACCGTGGGCCACGACACCTCCGGCCCCACCACGGACGACGCGATGACGCTGTCCGAGGAGCGCCTCAACGTCGGCACCCAGCGTGTCGAGGCCGGCCGTGCGCGGCTCCGCAAGTACGTCGTGACCGAGAACGTCACGCAGACCGTCCCCGTGTCGCACGAGGAGGTCACGATCCAGCGCGAGCCGATCACCGACGCCAACCGCGGCGCCGCCTATGACGGCCCCGCCATCTCGGAGGAGGAGCACGAGGTCGTGCTCCACGCCGAGCAGCCCGTGGTCGCCAAGGAGGCCGTGCCGGTCGAGCGCGTGCGCCTGGGCACCGAGACGGTGACCGAGCAGCAGCAGGTCACCGACACGGTCCGCAAGGAGCAGGTCGACACCGACGGCATCACCACCGGCCGCAACGCCGGCACCACCGGTGACGACCGCAGCCTGGCCGACAAGGCCAAGGACGCCCTGGGTCGGAACGACAACCGCTGACCCACCCCGCACCGCACACAGCGCCCGCCCCGGTCCACCGGGGCGGGCGCTGTGCTGTCTGCCCAACGGACACGCGGATGTCTCTGACCCGACCATCTCAGCCACGGCGGCTCAGGACACTGTGCCGGACCGAGCGATCACGCGGCGCGGGCTGCGAAGGCCCGCGCCGTTCCCGACCCCGGCCGGTGACCCGCGGGTCAGGCCTCGGCGAAGGGCGCGTGGTCGCCGGGCCGGGGCATCGCCGGCGCGACGACCTCCTCCTCGATCACGTCGGCGGCCGCCCCCACGATCAGCGGGTCGGGGACGCCGACGGCGTCGTGGTCCTTGCCGTCGTAGTCGAAGCGGGCCAGCACGTGGCGCAGGGCGGCCAGCCGGGCGCGCTTCTTGTCGTTGCTCTTGATCACCGTCCACGGGGCGTGCTCGGTGTCGGTGTGCACGAACATCGCCTCCTTCGCGTCGGTGTAGGCGTCCCACTTGTCCAGGCTGGCCAGGTCGGTGGGGGAGAGCTTCCACTGCCGCACCGGGTCGATCTGCCGCACGATGAACCGGCTGCGCTGCTCACCCCGGGTCACCGAGAACCAGAACTTGACCAGCTGGATGCCGCTGTCGACGAGCATCCGCTCGAACTCCGGCGCCTGGCGCATGAACAGCAGGTACTCGTCGGCCGTGCAGTAGCCCATCACCCGCTCGACGCCGGCGCGGTTGTACCAGGAGCGGTCGAACATGACGATCTCGCCCGCGGCCGGCAGGTGCTGCACGTAGCGCTGGAAGTACCACTGCGTCCGCTCGCGCTCGTTGGGCTTGTCGAGTGCGATCGTGCGGGTGCCGCGCGGGTTCAGGTGCTCGGTGAAGCGCTTGATCGTGCCGCCCTTGCCCGCGGCGTCGCGGCCCTCGAACACCACCACCAGCTTCTGGCCGGTGTCCTTGACCCAGCCCTGCAGCCTGAGCAGCTCGATCTGCAGCTTGCGCTTCTCGATCTCGTACTCGCGGCGGTGCATCCGCTCGCTGTAGGGGTAGCCCTCGCGCCAGGTGTCGACCCGGTTGCCCTGGGGGTCGAACAGCTCGCGGTCGTCGTCCCAGTCCTCGTCGGAGTTCTCGTCGGGCAGGGCGTTGAGCCGCCACTCCGACAGGTCGAGGACGGGGGACGGCGTGCCCTCGGGGACGCTGTGGCGCACGTGCTGGGTCACTGGGTCTCCGTGCATCAGAGGGGCTGCTGACTGCGATCCTGCCTGCGCGCGGCGGCCTCCGCCTCCTCCAGGCTGCCGCCGTGCTCGAGGACCTCCCGGCTGGCGGGCACCCCGCGGGAGTCGATGACCGAGCCCGCGCCCACGCGCAGCGGCACGTCGTGCTCCTGGCCGTCGTCGGGGACCGCGTCGGAGGCCCTCGGCGCCTGCCGGACGGCGCGGAACAGGGCCGCGGCCAGCCCGACCATGACGACGGTCATGACCACCGCGGAGACGGCGGTGGGCGGGGCGGTGGTCAGCAGGTAGGCGACGGCGGCGACGACCGCGGCGGCGGGCAGCGTGACGATCCAGGCGATGGCCAGGTGGCCGAAGACCCTCCAGTTCACCGTCGCCCCGCGGTTGGTCGCGCCCACGCCGGTGACCGCGCCGGCCACCGTGTGCGTGGTGGACACCGGTGCGCCCAGCGCGGTGGAGCCGAAGAGGGCGATGGCGGCGCTGGTCTCGGCGGCGAACCCGCTCACCGGGCGCAGCTGGGTGATGCTCGACCCCATGGTGCGCACCAGCCGCCAGCCACCGGACATCGTGCCGGCCGCGATGGCGGCGTAGGCCGCCAGCGCGACCCAGTCCGGGATGGGCAGCTTGCCGTCGGCAGCGGCCTGCAGGTGCCCGGTGCTGACCAGCAGCGCGGCGATCACGCCCATCGTCTTCTGCGCGTCGTTGCCACCGTGGGCCAGCGACACCGCGGCGGAGGAGACGAGCTGCAGCCCGCGGAAGCGGCGCTCCGTGCGCTCGACGTCGGCCCGGCGCAGCAGCACGCCCAGCAGCGCCATCACGACCGAGCCGATGACCAGCCCGGCGATGGGAGAGACGACGATGAACATCGCCGTCTTCGACACGCTCTCGCCCTTGATCGCGGAGATGCCGCCAGCAGTCATCCCGGCGCCCACCAGCCCGCCGACCAGCGCGTGCGAGGACGACGTGGGCAGCCCCAGGTGCCAGGAGGTGAAGTTCCAGACCACCGCGCCGAGGAGCGCGGAGAAGACGACGGCCGGCCCGAAGTACTCGAGGTCGACGGTGCCCCCGACCGTGTTGGCCACCGCGGTGCCGACCAGGAAGAAGGCGACGAAGTTCCACCCCGCCGCCCACAGCACCGCCCAGCGGGGCTTCAGGACCCGGGTGGCGACGACGGTGGCGATGGCGTTGGCCGCGTCGTGGAAGCCGTTGGTGTAGTCGAAGAGCAGCGCGAGGGCGATCAGCCCGACCAGCGTGACCAGCTCGAGGTCCATGCGCAGCACGGTTCCCCAGCGCAACCACCGGCGTTCCCCGCAGCCGGTGAAGTCTCGGTGAACTCCCTCAGCGTGTCGCGGTCACCGGCGCGCCGGTGCGCAGCCGCTGCAGGTGCCCGATCAGCTCGTCGCCGACCCGGCCCCAGGTGCGGCCGGCCACCGACGGGCGAGCGGCCGCGGCCGCGGCCTGCAGGGCCGTCCGGTCCTCGCGCAGGGCCGCGACCATCGCAGCCAGCACCTGCGGGTCGTCGCCGGCCCACAGCCAGCCGTTCTCCCGGTGCCGCACCAGGTCCAGCGGGCCGCCGGAGGCCGCCACCACGGCCGGCACGCCGGCGGCCAGGGCCTCCTGCACCGCCTGGCAGAACGTCTCGTCGGCGCCCGGGTGCACGAACAGGTCCAGGGAGGCCACCACGGCGCCCAGCTCCGCGCCGCCGAGCTGGCCGAGGAACCGCGCCCGCGGCATCGCCCGGGCCAGCGCCCGGCGCTGCGGGCCGTCGCCCACCACGACGAGCCGCACCCCGGGCAGCTCGCTGAGCGGGGCGAGCAGCTCCAGCCGCTTCTCCACCGCCAGCCGGGCGACCACGCCCACCAGCAGCTCCCCGCCGGGGGCGAGCTCGGCGCGCAGTGCCTCGTCGCGGTGGTCCGGGGAGAACTGCTCGAGGTCCACGCCGCGGGCCCACAGCGCGACCGGGCCGATGCCGTGCCGGGCCAGCTGGACGGCGGTCGCCGAGGACGGCGCGAGGGTGAGGTCCGCCGTCCCGTGCACGGTGCGCAGGTACCGCCAGGCGGCCGCGGGCCCGCCGGGCAACCGGTAGCGCTGGGCGAAGGCGGCCAGGTCGGTCTGGAAGACCGCGACCGACGGCACCCCGAGGCCCCGGGCGGCCCGGGCCGCGGCCAGCCCGAGCACCGCCGGTGACGCCAGGTGGACGACGTCGGGCGCCAGCCGGCGCAGCACCTCGGTCAGGTCGCCGGCCGGGCGGGCCAGGGGGAGCTGGCGGTACCGCGGCAGCCGCATCGAGGGCACCGTCACCACCTCGATCCGCGCTCCGCAGCGGGACTCGTAGCTGCTGCCCGACGGGGCCAGCACCACCGGGTCGTGCCCGCGCACCGCGAGGTGGTCGACCAGCCGCAGCACCGAGTTGACCACCCCGTTGACCGCGGGCAGGAAGGTCTCGGCCACCACGACCACGCGCATGCCGGTGGTCAGCGCGATCGGGACCGACCCCTCACGCAGCACGCACGGTCCCCCGGTGGAGCTGCACCGGCGCCGGCACCCGCGGACGGCGGGGGTGCGCGGCCACCAGCGGCGGACGGGCCTCGGTGACCGCGGCGACGGCGTACTCGGCCAGGGCGGCGAGCTCGTGGCGGTCGGCGCCGGCGGGGTCGAGGGCGGGCAGCAGGTGCACCTCGACGACCAGCCCGCGGGCGGCGAGCACCCGGGCCAGGCTGCGCAGGAACGGCTCGCCGGCCGGCTGCCCGGCCACCGCGGTGCCGGCCCCGCCGTCGACGCGGTACCGGATCGCGACCGGGCAGACGGGGGCGGCGGCGTCCACCGCGGCCTGCAGGAAGGCGGGGGAGAAGCGGCCCAGCTCGACCCCGCAGGACGTCGCGCCCTCCGGGTGCACGCTCACCGTCGCGCCACCCCGCAGCGCGTCGGCGACCTGCCCGACCGCGACCGGCAGCGAGCGCGGCCGGGCGGGGTCGACCAGCACGGCGCCGGCCCGGCGGAGCAGCCCGCCGAGCACCGGCCGGCCGCCCAGCCCGGTCGTGGCCACCGGCAGCCCGGGGACGACGGTGAGCAGGGCCAGGTCGTCGACCCAGGAGACGGAGTTGCTGACCACCAGCAGGCCGGGCCCGCGGTTGGCGCCGGTGCGCGGCCAGGCCACCGGGGACGAGGTGACCGCGACCCGCACGCCGGCCGCGGTGAGCACCCGGGCCGAGGCGCAGGTGAGCAGCCGGCGGCGGCCCCGCGTGCCGGCCAGCGGGGCCCGCAGCGCGGCGACGGCCACCCCGGCCAGGGCGCCGGCCAGGCGCAGCGCGCGGCGGCGGCGGGTGGCGGCGTCCACGGTGGGGCCGGGGTCGGCGGCACACGCCGGGGTGCAGGGGGAGGTGGGCAGCGCCCGCGGCCGGGTGCTGGTCCGTGCGTGGGTCCGTGCCTGGGGCGGGGCAGTGGTCACGTCGACACCTCGGGTGTCGGGGAGCCCCTGGACGAGGCCCGGACGGTCCCCAGGGTGGGCGCGGGAGGTGTCCGCGGGGTGGCGCCCGCCTGGCGGGTCCCCGTCGGGACGGCGAACCCCCGCCCGGGCGTCGCCCGGGCGGGGGACCGGTCAGCCGATCCGCTCGGCGAGCTCCTCGGCGAAGGCGCGCGCGGCGTCGGCCTCAGCGGCGGCGCGGCCGCGCAGGTCGGCCATCGCCGGTACCCGGTCGGCGAGGGTGAGCTGCAGGGTGATCACCGAGACGGTCATCCCGAACGAGCGGCCCAGCACCAGCTCCAGCGGCGGCACGGTGTGGTCCCAGCTGGCCTGCTCGCCCCCGGCGTCGTAGCTGGCGCCCCGGCTGGAGACGACGACGGCGGCCCGGCCGGCCAGCGGGCGGGCCTCGAAGTCGCCGAACGGCACGGTCGTGCCCAGCACGTGCACGTGGTCGACCCAGGCCTTCAGCGTCGAGGGCAGCGACCAGTTGTACATCGGGGCGCCGACCAGCAGGACGTCGGCGGCGAGCAGCTCGTCGAGGTAGCGCTGCTGCCGGGCCTCGGCGGCGGGGTCGACGACCTCACCGGCGGTGCGCAGCCGGGGCGCCCAGTGCAGGGCGGCGTCGGGCAGGTGCGGCGGCGGGTCGGCCTGCAGGTCGCGGGAGGTGACGGTGAAGTCCGGTCCCCGGTCCCGCCAGCCGCGCAGGAAGGCCGCGGTGACCTCCCGGGACGCCGAGCGCCGCGGGTCCGCGGACGAGTCGAGGTGCAGCAGGTGGGGCATCGGGGCCTCCTGGGCTCGGTGGCACGGCGTCGGGGCACCCACCCAAGCAGCTCCCGCCGCAGCGGGCCCGGCGGGGTCGTTCCACGTGGAACCTCAGCGCAGCGGGACGCCGTCCAGGTAGACCCAGCGGCCGCCCTCGCGGACGAACCGGCTGTCCTCCGCCTGGACCCCGGGCACGCCGTCGTCCAGCCGGGAGGCACGGAACGCCACCGTGCCCTCGGCGGCCAGCAGCGACCCGCCCGTGGTGCCCAGCACCTCCAGCCCGGTCCAGCGCACGTCGGGGTCGAGCTCCAGCCGGCCGGGGCGGGTCGAGGAGTGCCAGGTGGCCAGCAGGTACGCCGGGTCGCCGACGGCGAAGGCGCTGTACCGCGAGCGCATGAGCTGCTCGGCCGTGCCGGCGGTCGCCGTCCCGTCGTGCAGGCGGCCGCAGCACCCGTCGTACGTCAGGCCGGTGCCGCACGGGCAACGTCGGGGAGCCACCGGCCCAGTCTCCGTGGCGCGGTGGAGGACGTGCAGGTCGGGGGTGTGAGCGCGCTAACATCCGCAGCCGTTGCAGCGTGCAGCGACATGGCCGCCCAGAGCCGGGCGGACGGAGGGCCGGATGGCGCAGGGCGGCACGGTGGGCGGCAGCACGGTGCCGGGGGGCGGGGCCGGTCAGGACGTCCTGCCGGCCCTCGGCGCGGCGGCGCCCCGGGCGGCGGAGTTCGGCCGCGACGCCCTCGTCGTCTGCGACAACCTCGTCCGCATCCACCAGACCGGCTCGATCGAGGTCCAGGCGCTGCAGGGGCTGGACCTGCTGGTCGACGCCGGGGAGATGGTCGCCGTCGTCGGGGCCTCCGGGTCGGGGAAGTCGACGCTGCTCGCCGTCCTGTCCGGCCTCGACGCACCCACCGCCGGGCGCGTCCGGGTGGGGGAGTGGGACCTCACGGCGATGACCCGCCGCGACCAGGTCGCCTACCGGCGCAGCACGGTCGGCTTCGTCTGGCAGCAGACGGCGCGCAACCTGGTGCCGTACCTGACCGCCGCGCAGAACGTCGGCCTGCCGCTGGCCCTGGCCGGCGCACCCCGCCGCGGCCGGTCCGCCCGGGTCGCCGAGCTGCTCGACCTGGTCGGTGTGGGGCACTGCGCCGGCCGGCGGCCCGGGCAGCTGTCCGGTGGCGAGCAGCAGCGGGTGGCCATCGCCGTCGCGCTGGCCAACGCGCCGCGGCTGGTGCTCGCCGACGAGCCGACGGGCGAGCTGGACACCGCGACGTCCCAGCAGGTCTTCGAGGCGCTGCGGGCGGCCAACCGGGAGCTGGGGGCCACCGTCGTGGTGGTCACCCACGACCCGACGGTGTCCGGGCAGGTGGAGCGCACGGTGGCGATCCGGGACGGGCGCACCTCCAGCGAGGTGCTGCGGCGCACCGAGGTGGCCGCCGACGGCGGCTCGGCCGTCGTCGCCGAGGAGTACGCGGTGATGGACCGCGCCGGCCGGGTGCAGATACCCGCCGACTACCGCGCCGCCCTCGACCTCACCCGCCGGGTCCGGCTCGCGCTGGAGGCCGACGCCGTCTCGGTGCGCCCGGACGCAGGCCCGCGGTGACGGGGGTCCCGGTGGAGGTGCCGATGGTCGAGGTGCGGGGCGTGCACCGCACCTACGGCAGCGGGCCGGCCGCCGTGCACGCGCTGCGCGACGTCTCCCTCACCGTCGCGCCCGGCGAGCTCGTGGCCCTCGTCGGGCGCTCCGGCTCGGGCAAGACCACGCTGCTCAACGTCCTCGGCGGGCTGGACCGCCCCGACTCCGGCACCGTGCACGTCGCCGGCACCGAGGTCACCGCGCTGGACGACGACGGGCTGGTGCGGCTGCGCCGGGACGTCGTGGCCTACGTCTTCCAGACCTTCGGGCTGGTGCCGGTGCTGTCGGCCGCGGAGAACGTCGGTGTCCCGCTGCGGCTGCGCGGGCTGCCGGTCGCCGACCGCGAGAAGCGCGTGCAGCTGCTGCTGGAGCTGGTCGGGCTGGGGCAGGCGGCGGGGCAGCGACCGGGGGAGATGTCCGGCGGGCAGCAGCAGCGGGTCGCGATCGCGCGGGCGCTGGCCGGCTCGCCGCGGCTGCTGATCGCCGACGAGCCCACCGGACAGCTGGACAGCGAGACCGGGCTGGCGGTGATGGCGCTGATCCGCGCGGTCGTCGAGGCCGAGGGGATGACCGCGGTCGTCTCCACGCACGACCCGGTGATGGTCGCCCTCGCCGACCGGGTCGTGCACGTGACCGACGGCCGCGTGGTCGCCGGCGTGGGCCGCGGGTGACCCCGTCGGTCGGTCCGGTCGCCCGCCGGTCGCTCGCCCAGCGGGGCCTGCTGGCCGCGGTCCTGGCCGTCGTCGTCGCCGGTGCGGTCGTGCTGGGCACGTGCACGCTGCTGCTCACCACCGGCCAGGACCGGGCGCGGGCGGCGCAGCTGCGGGCGACCCCGGCCGCGGAGCTGACCGCCGAGGTGGTGGTCGGGGAGGTGCCGGCCGACGCGGCCGGGGCGGCGGACGCCGCGGCGGCCGCGCTGACGCAGGCGCTGGCCCCGCTGCCGTCCCCGCTGTCGACCTGGACCACCTCGACCGTGCGCGCCCTGGACGCCGGCGACGGCGCGGCGGACCGGCTGGGCTACGTGGCCGGCATCAGCGACCTGCCCGCCCACGCCGAGCTGCTCACCGGCCGCTGGCCGGAGGTCGCTCCCGGTGCCGGCCCGTGGGAGGCGGTGCTCCCGGGACCGGCGGCCGACCTGCTCGGCGTCGGCCCGGGCGACGAGCTCACCCTGGGCCCGGGCGAGGGTCCGACGGCGCCCGGGGTGACCGTCGTGCTGGTGGGCACCTTCGCGCCCGAGACGGCCGACCCCGGGTGGCAGCGGGACCTGCTCGGCGGCGCCGGGTACGACCCGGCGCTGGAGTTCGGCGTGTGGCGGCGGAGCACCCGGCCGGCCTTCGGGCCCGTGGTGGTCGCGGCGGACACCCTGCTCGGCCGCGGCGCCGCCCCGACCGGTGGCGGGCTGGACCAGGTGCGGGTGGTCGCCTCCCCGGACGTCGCACACGCCTCGGCCGCCGGGCTCGACAGCGCCGACCGCGGCATGGCCGTCCTCCGGACGACGCTGCCCGACGCCCTGACGGGTGCGGACGCCTCGGCCCGGGTCGACGTCCCGCTCGCCCGCACCCTGGCCCGGACGCGGACGCAGCAGGCGGTGACCGGGTCCGGAGTCCTGGTCGTCGCGCTGGTCGGGCTCGCCCTGGCCGGGACGGCGCTGGGGCTGGCCGCCCGGCTGGTCACCGGCCGGCGGGCCGCGGAGAGCGTGCTGCTCACCGCCCGCGGCGCGGGACGCGGGCAGCTGGCGGGCCGGGCGGCGGCCGAGGCGGGGGCGCTGGCCGTCGTCACGACGGTCGTGGCCGTGCCGCTGTCGCTGTTGCTCTTCCGGGCGCTCACCTCGGTGCCCCGGCTGTCCGCCGCGGGGCTGGGCGGCCCGGTCGGCGTGAGCTGGCCGCTGGTGGTCGCCGTGGCCGTCGGCGCGCTGCTGCTCACCGCGGTGCTCGTCCTGCCGGCGCTCGCCCCGGTGCACGGCGGCGCCGCCGTCCGCCGGGGACGCCGTGGCCTGCTCGTGCGGTCCGGGGCCGACCTACTGCTCGTGGCGGTCGCCGTCGTCGTCCTCCTGCAGCTGCGTGCCCACCCCGGCTCCGGCTCCCCGGCCGGCGTGGTCGACCCGCTCCTGGTGGCGGCTCCGGTGCTGTGCCTGGTCGCCGGCGCGGTGCTGGCGCTGCGCGTGCTGCCCCTGGTGCAGCTGCTCGCCGAGCGCCGGGCCGGTCGCTCCCGCGGGCTCGTCGGCGCGCTGGCCGCCTGGGAGGTCGCGCGCCGGCCGCACGCCACGGGTGCCGCGCTGCTGCTGGTCCTGGCCACGGCCGCCGCCACCTTCGCCACCGGGTACGCCGACACGTGGGACACCTCGCAGGTCGACCAGGCCGCCGCCCGGGTGGGCACCGACGTCGTCGTCCCGGCGTCCGTCCCGGCTGCTCCCGGGGAGGGTGCCGAGGTGGCGGCCGTGCTCGGCGGCACGGTGACCCCGGCCACCGTGCGGCCGGTCTCGCTGGGGGACCTGTCGGCCACCGGGACGGCTCCCCCGGAGAACCGGCTGGTGGCGGTGGACACCTCCGTGGCCGGTGACCTGCTCGCCGGGCACCCTCCCGGCGCCCTGGACTGGACCGCGCTGACCGCGGGTCTGGAGGCCCCCGAGCGGGCGCAGGGCGTGGTGCTGCACGTGCCGGACAGCGGGGCGGCGCTCACGGTCACCGGGTCCGCCGTCGGCGTCGACCTCGTGGTCCGGCCGGTGCTCGTCGTCCAGGACACCCGGGGCGCCCGGGCCACGCTGTCGGGCACGGAGGTGCCGCTGGACGGCGCCCCGCACCCGGTGGAGCTGCGCGACGCCACGGACACCGCGCCGGTCGCCGGGGACGATCTCACCGTCGTCGGCGCCGACCTGGTGCTGTCGGCCCTGGTCCCGAGCGCGATCGACCCGGCGGTGAACCGCGGGGCCGCGGTGACCGTCCGGCTCGCGCTGGCCGGAGGCCCCGCCGCCCCCGCCGCGGAGTGGACCGCCGCTCCGCCGGTCGACGCGATCACGGGGGACCTGGACCGCACCGCCGTCACCGTGTCCGGCGGCGCCGGCGGCGTGGTGCTCGACGCGGCGGGCACGGTGTCCGTGCCCAGCCTGCTCGACCGGTCGGCGCACCTGCTGCTCACCGCCTACCGGCCGCCGCTGGCCGTGCCGGTGCTGCTCACCCCGGACCTCGCCACGGCGATCAACGCCCGGCCCGGCGACCCGATCGCCCTCGGCGTCGGCACCGAGGTCGTCAACGGCCGGGTCGCCGGCCTCACCCCCTGGCTGCCGGGCGCCCCGGACGCCTCGGGCGTGCTGGCCGACGAGGAGGTCCTCGCCCGGGCCCTCGCCGCCCTCGCCGACCTCGATCCGGTGACCGACAGCTGGTGGGCCGGGGGCGTCGCCGACCAGGGCACCGCGGTGGCCCGGCTCGCCGACGCCGGCCTCCCGGGCGCGGTCACCCGCGACGGCGTGGCCGCCCAGCTGCGCGGCGGCCCGCTGCGGGTCGGCCTGCCGGCGGTGCTCTGGCTGCTCACGGCCACCGCCGTCGCCCTGGCGCTCACCGGCACGGCCCTGCACACGGCCGCCGCGCTGGAGTCCAGGTCGGTCGAG
Organism: Modestobacter sp. L9-4; assembly: GCF_019112525.1. NCBI lineage: Bacteria > Bacillati > Actinomycetota > Actinomycetes > Geodermatophilales > Geodermatophilaceae > Modestobacter > Modestobacter sp. L9-4. The sequence goes on along the minus strand of NZ_CP077800.1, from coordinate 2,046,469 downwards.
GTCGCCCGCCTGCAGGGCCTGGGCGTGCCGCGGCGCGCGCTGGCCGCGGCGGTGCTGGTCGAGCACACGCTGGTCACCTCGGTCTCCGTCGTGCTGGGTGCGCTCGTCGGCGGGCTCCTGACCCGGCAGCTGGCGCCGTCGATGACCGTGTCGGAGACCGGCCGGGTCCCGGTGCCCGCGCCGGTCGCCCAGTGGCCCTGGCCCGCGGAGACGGCCCTCGTCGTCGGCCTGCTGATCGGCTGTGCGGCCGTGGTGGTGCCGGTCGCCGGCGCGCTGGTGCGCCGCGCGGGGTCGGCGCACCTGCGGCTTGGGGACGCGACGTGACCCGCGCGGTCCTGCCCCGGTCCCGGCGTCCCGGCGTGCCCCTGGCCGGGCTGGCCCGGCGCACCCGCGCCGACCGGCTGCTCCTGCTGCTCACCGTCGCCGTGCTCGCGCTGACCTCGGCCCTGGCGGTGGTCACCCCGCGCCTGGTGGACCGCAACGCCGACGCCGCCGTCCAGGACGCCGTCCGCGACGCCGGACCGCTGGCCGACACGACCCTGACCGCGCCGTTCGCGCAGCTGCGCACGTTCCCGCCGGAGCTGCCGGAGGACTCGGTCCCGGAGACGGTGGCGACCACGGAGCGGATCGAGGCGGCCCTGCCGCCGGAGCTGTCCCGGGTGCTCGGGGCGCCGGTGGCGGCCGTGGTCGGCCGGTCCATGCCGCTGGACCGGCCGATCGACCCCGCCCTCGGGCCGCTGGGCGTCCGGCTGGCGTGGGTGTGGAACGGGGTCGAGCCCGCGGTCACCTGGGTCGAGGGCGCGGCTCCCGGACCGCCCGCACCGCGTCCGGAGGGCGCACCGGAGATCGAGTTCGACGGGCCGCCGCCCTACCCGGTGCCGATCGGGCTGAGCGAGGAGGGGGCGGCCACCCTGGGCGCCTCCGTCGGGGACCTGATCGGCGTGACGTCCTCGGCCCACTACGAGGTGGTGCTGAACGTGACGGGGGTCTTCCGGGCCGGGGACCCCGGCGACCGGGCCTGGCAGCGTGCCCCGGAGCTGCTCCGGCCGCGCACCAGCGGCACCGGGCGCACCGCCCAGACCACCGTGGCGGGGCTGCTGTCGGCCGGCTCGCTGCCCGCGCTGCGGCTGGCGGTGCCCAGCGGCGACCTCACCCGCACGGTCACCTTCAGCACCGACCCCGACGCCGTCGACGCCGCGTCCGCCGACGTCCTGCCCCCGGTGGTGGGTGGGCTGCAGGTGGCACCGGCGAAGCTGCAGGTGTACCCGACGCCGACGGTGACCAGCCGGCTGGGCCTGGTGCTCACCCAGGCCGGTGACCGGGTCCGGACGGCGCAGGCCCAGGCCGCGGTGCTGCTGGCCGGGGTCGTGGCCGGTGCCGCGCTCGTGCTGCTGCTCTGCGCCCAGCTGCTGGCCGGCCGCCGCCGGACGGTGCTGGCCACCGAGCGGGCCCGCGGGGCGTCGCTGACCGCGCTGGCGGTCGACCTCGGGATCGAGTCCGCCGTCCTGACCACCGTCGGCGGGACGGTCGGCGTCCTGGTCGGGGCGGTCCTAGTGCCGGGCCCGACCGCGATCGGCTGGCTGGTGCCCGTGCTGGGGGCGGGCCTGCTCGCCGGGCCGGTCTGCGGGGTGCTGGTCGCCGCCCGCGCCACCGGTGGACGGCGGGTGCCCGCCGACCGGCGGCAGCGCAGGCGGCTGGCCCGGGCCGGGCAGCTGCGCCGGGGCGCGGTCGAGGTGGTCGTCGTGCTGCTGGCCGTGGCGGCGATCGCCACGCTCCGGCTGCGCGGGGTGGTCGCCTCGGCCGCCGACCCGATCGCGGACCTGCTGCTCGTCGCGGCCCCCACGCTGGGGGTGGCCGCCGGTGCCGTGGTGCTGCTCCGGCTGGTGCCGCTGCTGCTGCAGGGCGTGCTGCGCACCGCCACGCGCTCGCGCCGTGCCGTGCCGCTGCTGGCCGCGGTGCAGGCCCGGTCGACCGCGGGTGCGCGGCTGCCGCTGCTCGCCCTCACCCTGACCACGGGGCTGGTCGCGGTGGTGGCCACGCTGGGCCTCACCGTCCGCGCCGGCCAGGAGACCGGGTCCTGGGCGGCGGTGGGCGGCGACGTCGCGGTCACGGTCGGGGCGGACCAGGAGCTGCCCGCCGGGGGGCTGCCGGGCCTGGCCGCGCAGCTGCTGACCCGGCCGGGGGTCGAGCAGGCCGTGCCGGCCCGGGTCCAGCGGGACACCCAGCTGCTGGTCCGCACCACCAGCAGGACGGTGACCGTGCTCGCCGTCGACCCGGCCGCCTTCGACCGGCTGCTGCGCAGCACCCCGCTGCCCGATGCACCCGACCTGGCGCTCCTGGCCGGTGGCGGCGCCGAGGGCGTGCCCGTGCTGGTCGGGCCGGACGTGCCGCTGGAGAGCCGCTCGGCGTCGGTGCTCTGGAACGGCCAGCAGGTGCCGGCCGACCCGGTCGGCCGGTCCCCGGCCCTCGGCGTGGCCGGCCCCGCCACCGTGGTCGTCGACGCCGCGGCACTCGAGGCGGCGGGCGGCGGGTCCGCTCCGCCGGACACGCTCTGGGTGGTCGGGCCGGGGGCCGCCGCGGCGGTGGCCGGCACGCCCGCGCTGGCCGGTGCCGACGTCGTCTCCCGGCAGGACCGCCTGGCGGCACGGCGGGCGGACCCGCTGACCGGCGGGCTCACGCTGGTGGCGGCCGGGTCCGCGGGGGCGCTGCTGGTGCTGGCCGCCGCCGTCGTCGGACTCGGTGCCGCCGCCGGTGCGCCCGCCCGCGGCCGCTCGCTGGCGACCCTGCGGACCCTCGGTCTCACCGGCCGCCAGGCCCGGGCGATCAGCCTCGGCGAGCTGCTGCCGCCGGTGGTCGTGGCGGCCCTGGCCGGGTCGGCCCTCGGGACGGCGGTGGCCGGGCTGGTCCGGGCGCCGCTGGCGCTGCGGCTGCTCACCGGCCAGTTCGGCCCACCGGCGCTGGTCGTGCCCTGGGCCGTGCCGCTGGTGGCGGTGCCGCTCGTGCTCGTGGTGCTGGCCGTCGTCGCGGTGGAGTCCTCCGCCCGCCGGCGGGAGCGGCTGGGCGAGGTGCTCCGGGTCGGCTGACGCGTCCGGCCGGGCGCGAGTACCGGTGGCCGGGGCGGGCACAGTCGGGGTGCAGCCGAGGCGAGGAGATGCACGTGACCGAGGGACAGCCCACCCGCATCGTGGTGGTCGGCGGCGGGTTCGCCGCCTTCTACGCACTGCGGCACCTGCAGCGGCACCTGCCGCCGGGTCGGGCCGAGCTGGTGCTGGTCAGCCCGAACGACTACCTGCTCTACAGCCCGCTGCTGCCCGAGGTGGCCACCGGCGTCATCGAGGCCCGGCACATCGCCGTCTCCCTGCGCCGGGCGCTGCCCCGCGTGCGGCTGGTGCTCGGCCGGGTCACCTCCGTCGACCTCGGCGGCCGCACGGTCACCGTGCGCCCGGCCCTGGGGGACGCCGACGACGAGGCCCGCACCGAGCGCTTCGACCAGCTGGTCCTGGTGCCCGGCTCGGTCACCCGCCGCTTCGACATCCCCGGCGTGGCCGAGCAGGCCCGCGGGCTGAAGACGCTGGTCGAGGCCGTCTACCTGCGCGACCACCTGCTGCACTGCCTGGACGTCGCCGACGCCGAGCCCGACACCCCGGAGGGCCGGGCCCGCCGCGCGGAGCTGCTGTCGGTGGTCGCCGTGGGCGCCGGGTACACCGGCACCGAGTTCGTGGCCCAGACCCAGCGGTGGCTGCGCACCATCGAGGGCCGCTGGGACCGCACCCGCGCCGAGGACGTGCGCTGGGTGCTGGTCGACGTGGCCGAGGCGGTGCTGCCCGAGCTGGGGCCCAAGCTCGGGAAGCTGGCCCTGGACCTGCTGCACCAGCGCGGGATCGACGTCCGGCTCGGGGTGTCGGTCGCCTCGGCCACCGACCGCGCCGTCACCCTCACCGACGGGACGACGGTGCCCACCCGCACCCTGGTCTGGGGCGCCGGCGTGGCCGCCAGCCCGCTGGTCGCCGGGCTCGGACTGCCGCTGCGCAAGGGCCGGCTGGTGGTCGACCCGGAGCTGTCGGTGCCCGGTGTCCGCGGGGTGTGGGCGGCCGGCGACGCCGCCGCCGTCCCCGACCTCGCCGCCGGACCGGGGGACGACGGCCTGCCCGACACCCCGCCGACGGCGCAGCACGCCCAGCGGCAGGGCACGGCGCTGGGCCGCAACATCGCCGCCTCGCTGGGGGTGGGCACCGCCCGCCCCTACCGGCACCGCGACCTCGGTCTGGTCGCCGACCTGGGCGGCTGGGACGCGGTGGCCAAGCCGCTCGGGCTGCCGCTGAGCGGTCCGCTGGCCAAGGTCGTCACCCGCGGCTACCACCTGTACGCGCTGCCGGCGATGGCCAACCGGGTGCGGGTCGCCGCCGACTGGCTGTGGCAGACCGTGCTGCCGCCGGAGAGCACCCAGCTGTCGGTGGTGCGCACCGAGGACGCCCGGCTCGACGCCGCCCAGGCCACCGGCATCTACGCCCCGCAGGACCGCGGCTAGCGGCCCTTCTCGGTGACCTTGTAGGGGGTGCCGTCGCGGTCGTAGGTGGTCCAGGTGCCGACCGTGCGGCCGTGGTCGAACGTGCCCGAGCGCATCAGGCTGCCGTCGAGCCGGAACCACTCCCACCACCCGTGCGGCTGCCCGCCGACGACCGGGCCGCGGGCACGCAGCGACCCCGTGGTGTGCCGCTCGACGTGCATGCCGTCGGGCGGCGGTCCGGCCGGGTGCGGGGCGTCGGGCACGGCTCCTCCTGCGGGTGGGTGCCCGATCGTAGGTCCGGGTGGGCGCCCTGGCGGTTGCGCCCGCCCGGTGGCGTACTAGCGTCGCCCCATGCCGCTGATCTTCCACTGGGGCGGGCCGCGCCACGGCCAGGTCGACGACGTCCCCGACGAGGCGGTCTTCTCCTCCGTCCTGGTCTACGACGGGCCGCAGTACCTGGGCGTCTACGAGCGCTCGACGCCCCCGCAGATGCACGACACCCCGCAGGGTCCCGCCGAGGTCTGGGTCGTGCGGGAGTAGCTCAGCCGGCCTCGCGCGTCGCCAGGGAACCGGTCGAGGTCAGCTCCTCGGCGATGTCCCGCAGCTTGCGGTTGGTCAGCGACGAGGCGCGCACCAGCAGGTCGAAGGCCTGGACGGCGGTCAGCTTGTGCCGCTCCATCAGGATGCCCTTGGCCTGCCCGATCCGGTCGCGGTGGTCGATGGCGGCGAGCAGGTTCGACTCGTGCTCGGCCCCGGCGAGCGCGACGGCCGCGTGGGCGGCGAAGAGCAGGCCGACGTCCTCGGACACCGCGTCGAACGCCCCGGCCCGGCGCGCGTAGAGGTTGAGCGCGCCGAGGTGGTCGCCCTCGACGAACAGCTGGAAGCACAGCAGGCTGCCCACACCGAGCGCGGCGGCCTGGCGGGAGTACTCCGGCCAGCGGTCCTCGGTGGCCACGTCGGGGACCCGGACGACGACGTCGTCCCAGATGGCGTCCAGGCAGGGTCCCTGCCCGAGCGTGCCCTGCAGGGCGTCGAGGGTCTTGGGCAGGTCGCTGGTCCAGGCGCGCGGCTCGACCTGCTGGCGGGCGATGACGTAGCTGATGCCGCACTCGTCGGCGCCGGGCACGGTGTCCACGGCAGCCCGGGTGATGCCCTGCAGGGTCGCCTCGACGTCACCGTGCTCCTGCTGGAGCTCACGGGCGACACGGCTCATCACGTCACCGAGGCTCTCGGGCACCTGGTGGTCGCCGCTGCGGTCCTGCTCCTCGGGCGTCACCCCACGACCGTAGACCGGCGGCCGGACCACCGGGCGGCTGCGGACGGCCGCTGCGCGCGTGCGGAGGAGCCGGAGCCCGGGGGACGGCGCCCACCGGGTGGTCGCGGCCGCCTGCCGTCAGGCGGGCGGGCAGCCCGGCGCACCGACCGCGGACACCTGGGCCAGCAGGTCGGGGGACACGGCCAGGGCGTCGTGCCAGTCCTTCCACTGCGCGTGGGTCAGGCCGGCGGCGCCCAGGCGCGCGTCGAGGTCGGTGGTGAAGGCGGACTCGTCGGCGAACGCCTGTCCGGTGACGGCGCACTGCCGGGCGAACTCGACCTCGGCGATCCGCTGCGTGGTGGCGTCGGCGGGCACCGCCGTCACCGTCGTGGTGGGCGCGGCGGCGCTGACCTCGGCGGCTGCGGAGGTGCAGCCGCCGAGGGCGAGCAGGACGATCCCGGCGACCAGGCCCGGCACGGTCGAGCGCAGGTCAGCGGACAACGAGGGTCACCGCCCCCACCGTCGACGCCGGCGCTGCGGCGGTGTAGCTGATGGTCAGCGGCACGGCGTAGGTGCCCGGTGCGACCCCGGTCGTGGTGAACCGGATGCTGACGTGGTCGGTGGTGCGGCCCACCAGGGTGCTGCCGCTGTTGAGGGTGCTGGCGGTGCCGTCGGCGGGGTAGGCGACCTGCAGCCCGGCCGGCAGCGTCCCGGCGCGCACGGTGAAGCCGGCGAGGTCGGTCTGGCCGCCGGTGAAGGAGATCTGCTGGAAGGCGTCGCTGCCGGCGGCGACGGCCAGCTGCGTCGTGTCCTGGGTGAACGGCACGCCCACGGCCGGGACGACGGGCACCGCGACGGAGGTGGTGAGCGTGGAGGTGCGGATCCCGCTGGCCGCCCACATGGCGCGGTCGCCGGCCAGCAGCACGTCGAGGCAGCCGAGCAGGCCGGTGCAGCCGGTGTAGGTCGAGGTGAGCGTCACCCGGAAGCTGGTGCGCTGGGAGTAGGGCACCGACAGCTTGAAGGCGGTGAAGTCCTGGGTGCCGCCGGCCAGCGTCGCGGAACCGTAGAGCGAGGTGTCCGACCCGCCCCGCGTCGTCGGGTACGTGACCGTCACGCCGGCGGGGGCGCTGACCGTGGTCGACCAGTCGGTGACGGTGGCGCGGGTGCTCCAGGGCACCGACACCCACGCGGACTGGCCCGGTGCGAGGGCGGCGGTGGTGGTGGCCGCGCTCTGCACACCGCTCCAGTTCAGGTTGAGCAGCTCGGCACGCGCGGGCGTGCCCGGCAGCAGGACCGACCAGGCCAGCAGTGCGCTCAGCAGCAGCGCACCGGCGGCGCTGCCGCGGCGCCACCGGGGCCGCAGGGTCTGGGGCAGTGGGGTCACCCGGTGTTCATCGGTCGCGGGACGGTGGTCCTGTAGTCCGCGCGGCCCACGCTCACCCGTGCAGGTGATCCGGGGGTCAGGCGGAGGTGGCGGGCGATGTCCGCCGTGGCGGTGAGAGATGGACTCCTCGACCGCGACGACGGTGGTGGACAGCGCGTGCCGATGAGCAGCTGCAGTCGCCCGCCGGCTGACCGCTCAGCCCTCGGCGGCGGCCCACTGCCGGACCGGGGCCCGCGCGGCCAGTGCAGCCGTGACGACCGGCAGCGGCAGGGCGACCAGGACCACGAGCAGGACGTCGAGGAGCTCGTCGCCCGGCAGGGTGAACGCCCCGCCCACCAGGGCGAGCACCAGAACCGCGGCCGCGGTCACCGCTCCCTTGAGCACCCAGCCCAGCCGACGCCGGTCCAGCAGCGAGATGCCGCCGGCGAGCAGCACCCCACCGACGGGCAGGCCGAGGCTCAGCAACCGGGTGGTCAGGACACCGCCGCCGGTCAGCCAACCCAGGTACACCCCGCCGAGCACCGCCAGGCTGCCGGTCACGATGGCGAGCACGGCCACAGCGGTGGCCGACCCCGGGCGGCCCGGGCCGTGCGGCCAGACGCCGGGCTGCGCCCAGCCCGGACCGGACGGCGGCCCGTACGGCCCCTGCCGGTGGGCCGGCTGACCGTGGAGGAGCTGACCGTGGGGAGCCTGCCCGTGGGGTCGGCCGTCGTGCGGTCCGGGCTGCCACGGCCCGCCGGAGGTCACGACCATGAGGCTGCCGACGCCCGGCCGTGCCGGCTGTGCGAGGGCAGGTGCGCCGTCGGTGGCGGCGCTGAAGCCGGTCCGGGGCATCGCCGTCCACACCGCGGTGCGCCGGGTGACGGCGCGGTACAGCCCCTGCAGGCGGTACCAGGCGTGCACCTGGCGGAAGCCGACGTTCTCCAGCAGGCCGGCGGCCAGCAGGGCCGGCAGCGACCGGCGACCGCCGTAGCGGTGGAAGGTGAACTCCTCGACCGCGACGACGGTGGTGGACAGCAACGTGCCGATGAGCAGCGCCAGGCCGAGCATCGTCCCGGCCCCCACCAGGTTGAGCCAGCCGAACAGGTAGGCGATCGCCAGCGAGGCCAGGCCGACGACCTCCACGAGCGGGCCGATCGTCTCGAACAGCAGGAAGAAGGGGAGCGCCAGCAGCCCGACGGTGCCGAAGCGCGGGTTGCCGATCATCCGCCGGTGCTTCCACAGCAGCTGGCCCAGCCCCTGCGACCAACGGCGGCGCTGACGGCCGAGCACCGTCCACGTCTCGGGGACCTCGGTCCAGCACACCGGCTCGGGCACGAAGACCATCCGGTGCGGGCGGCCCAGCCGGCGCTGGTGCTCCAGCAGGGTGACCACCAGTTCGGCGTCCTCGGCGAGGGAGTGCGGGTCCATGCCGCCGACCTCGACCACCAGGTCGCGGCGGAACAGCCCGAAGGCGCCGGAGATGATCAGCAGCGCGTTCGCGTCGGCCCAGCCGGTGCGGCCGAGCAGGAAGGAGCGCAGGTACTCCACGGCCTGGATGCGCACCAGCCACTTCGACGACAGGCGCGGCTCGACCACGGTGCCCCGGTCGATGAGCGAGCCGTTGACGGCGCGGATGACGCCGCCGGCGCCGACCACGTTGACCGGGTCCTCGACGAAGGGGCGGGCCACCCGCAGCAGCGCCTCGGGCTCGAGCAGTGAGTCGGCGTCGAGCATGCAGACCAGGGGGTGCCGGGCGAGGTTCAGCGCCGCGTTGCTGGCGTCGGACCGGCGTCCGACGGAGACCTTGCGGATCACGGTCAGCGGGTCGCCGGTCGTGGCGCGGTGCACCGAGAGGACCTCGCCCTCGATCGGGAGGTCGGCGGTCCAGCGGGGCGTGATCGGCGTCAGCCCGTAGGCCTCGGCGACGAGCTCGAACGTGCGGTCGGTGCACCCGTCGTCGACGAGGACGATCTCGAAGGACGGGTACCGCTGGCCCAGCGCGGCGGCGAGGGTGCCGAGGACGCCGGCCTCCTCGTCGTGCGCGGGGATGAGCACCGAGATGGCCGGGGTGAGCGGGCTGGCGAAGATCTGCTCGTGGCCCTCGGCGCCGCTCCACCGCCGGTTGGCCAGCACCCGGCGGGCGCCGAAGACCACCAGCAGCAGCATCGAGAGGTCGAGCAGGACGACGTAGCCGAACACCGTCCAGTTCACGACCTGCACCAGGTGCACGACCGAGTCGGTCATCACGCCGCCTGCAGGGAGCTCGGGCGCCGGACGGCGCGGGCGGCGGAGGAGTCGAGGGCGGCCCGGGCGACGGCGCCGGTCGGGCCGGCGAGGTAGGCGTGCGCCACCAGCCGGGCCCGTCCCCGGTCGCCGAGGGCCGTCAGCGCGTCGGCGCAGGCCGCCCGCACGGGCACCGGGGCCGAGCGCATGGTCGTGGTGAGCGGGTCCAGGCAGCCGGGGTCGCCGATCCGGCCCAGGGCCTGGGCGGCGGCGAGCCGCACGCCCAACGGCGCGTCGGAGGTGAGGGCCGCGACCAGGGCGGGCGTGGCGTGCGGGGAGCCGATCCGGCCCAGCGCGGACGCCGCCGCCTCGCGGACGACGGGGGTGCGGCGGCCGTCGGCGACGACGTCGGCGAGGACGCCGGTGGCGCCCGGGTCACCGTGCAGGCCGAGCAGCTGGGCGGCCACGGGCCGGGCCGCGCGCAGCGGGCCGTTGACGGCGTCCCGCAGCGCGGGCAGCGCGGGTGTGCCCAGGTCGAGCAGGGCCATGCCGACGACGCCCGGCGGCACGGACGGCCGGGCGTCGAGGGCGGCCAGCAGCGGCGCGACGGACGTGACGTCGCCGATCCGGCCCAGCGCCCGGGCGGCCGCACTGCGGACGTCGGCGACGGGGTCGGTGAGGAGGGCGACCAGGTCGGGCACGTGCCGGCTGCTGGCCACGTTGCCCAGCAGCTCGGCCGCGCGGCCCCGCCGCCAGGCGGCACGGGCACCCAGCTGGGCGGCGGCCTGGTCGACCACGCCGCGGTCGACCAGCACCGACTGCAGGGCGGCCCGGTCCGCGCCGCGCAGCTGGGGGAGCAGCTCGAGCACCAGCTCGTCGAGCAGGGGGTCGGCGGAGGAGACGTCGGAGTCCGGCGCGTCGTCCTCCAGCAGGGCGTGGACCAGCGGCGTCAGCTCGGCCCGGTGCCGGGCCGTGCGGGCGGCGCGGCGCGTCCGTCCGGCGTGCTCCAGCGCGGTCGCGAGGAGCAGCAGGACGGTGAGCAGCGCCAGGACGGCGGAGACGACGAGCGACCCCGCCTCGATGCCGCTCACGCCCGTACGGTCCCCGGCGGCAGCGCCGCGGTCACCCGGGTCGCCAGCTCCCGGGTGCTGAAGGGCTTGACGATGTAGTCGGTCGCGCCGGCGGCGAAACCGCGCTCGAGGTCGGGCTCCTGGGCCTTGGCGGTGAGCAGCAGCACCGGCGTGCGGGCCAGCTCCTCGTCGGGGTCGGCGCGCAGCGCCGCGCACATCTCCAGGCCGTTCATCCGCGGCATCATCCAGTCGAGGACGACGAGGTCGGGGCGCAGCTGCCGCGCAGCGGCCAGCCCGGCCTGCCCGTCGGTCTCGACCGAGACGTCGAGTCCCAGCCGGGACAGGCGGAAGGACACGAGGTCGGCGATCACAGGGTCGTCGTCGACGACCAGGACGCGGGTCATGGGGCTCCGATCAGAAGGTCACTGGAGACGGTGATCGGCTGGTCGGGCGGGGAACTGTAGGGGCGTGTCACGGCTGTGACCGCCGCCCGCCTCAAGTCGCCTCCCGCACCGGCCGACACCAGACACATGGCGCACAACCCGCAGGTCCCCGGCTCCCGGCTCCCAGGCGCCCGTCCGGCCGGTGGACCGCGCACGCTGCAGGAGCTGATGCGCCGGCCGGCCCGGGTCGGCCTGGCCGCGCTGCTGCTGGTGACCCTGACCATCGTCACGGTCAACGTCATCGTGCTGGCCGTGCTGGCGCCGGACTCCACCCGGTCGGTGCGGATGCTCACCGCCCTGCAGGAGGGCAGCGTGGCGATGGTCGACCAGGAGACCGGGCTGCGCGGGTTCCTCATCACCCGCGACGAGCAGTTCCTGGCGCCCTACCGCGAGGGGGCGCTGGCCGTCGACCGGCTGAACACGCAGCTGGGCGCGTGGGCGCAGGACGACCCCGAGCTCGCCCGGCGGGTGGCCGAGCTGCGCGCCGCCGAGGAGGCCTGGATCCAGGGGTGGGCCCAGCCGACGCTGCAGGCCCAGCCGGCCGTCGCCGACCGGGCCGCGCTCATCGCCTCGCTGCTGCAGGGCAAGGAGCTCTTCGACGCCTACCGCACCGTCGAGACCGGCGTCCAGCAGGCGGTGGCGGAGCGGCGCGCGGCCGCCTCCTGGCACACCCGGCTGGCCCTGGCGGTCGGCACCGTCGTCGGGCTGCTCGTGGCCGTCGCCGCCGCCCTGCGGGTGCGGCAGGTGGACCGCCGGGCCAGCGCGGAGATCGCCCCGGCGTTCGCGCGGCTCAGCGGCCGGCTGTCCGACCTGGCCGGCGGCGACGTGGACCGCCGCCTGGCGCCCGTGGGGCCGGCCGAGCTGCGCGCCATGGCCATGGACGTCAACACCCTCAGCGCCGCCCTCCGCAGCCGCGGTGAGCTGGTCGCCGCGCGCGAGGAGGAGCTGGTCACCGCCCGTGACGAGGCCGAACGGGCCGGGCAGGCCAAGACGGCGTTCCTGGCCACGATGAGCCACGAGATCCGCACCCCGCTCAACGCCGTGCTGGGCCTGACCGACCTGCTGCTGGCCACCGAGCTGACCGAGCTGCAGAGGGGGCACCTGGAGACGGTGTCGCGCAGCGGCGACAGCCTGCTGACGCTGATCAACGACGTGCTCGACTTCTCCAAGATCGAGGCCGGTGAGCTGGACCTCGACGAGGCGCCCTTCGACCTGGAGGAGCTGGTCTACGACGTGGCCCAGCTGTTCAGCGCGCAGGCCGCGACCAAGGGCATCGACCTGCTCGTCGACATCCGGGCCGCCGAGGGCCGCCAGGTCATGGGCGACGCGCTGCGGCTGCGCCAGGTCCTGATGAACCTGGTCTCCAACGCCATCAAGTTCACCCCGCGCGGCCACGTCGTCGTCCGGATCACCGGGGAGGCCGGGAGCGACGGCGTCCTGGACGTGCAGATCGCCGTCCTGGACACCGGCATCGGCATCCCCGACGAGCACCGCGACCGGCTGTTCCGCTCCTTCAGCCAGGTCGACGGCTCGACCACCCGCGTCTACGGCGGCACCGGCCTCGGCCTGGCCATCAGCCAGCGGATCGCACAGGCGATGGGCGGGGAGATCACCGTGGACAGCGAGGTGGGCGTCGGGTCGACGTTCACCGTCGCCGTGCCGATGGGTCTGCTGCCGATGGCCGACGGCGGCGCCCGGTCGGGCTCGCTGCAGGGCTGCCGGGTGCTGGCCGTCGACGACAACCCGACCAACCTGGAGATCCTGGAGCACCAGCTGACCCGGGCCGGTGCCTCGGTCGTGCTGGCCGGCAGCCCGTTCCGGGCGATGGAGCTGCTCTCCGGTGGCCAGGACTTCGACCTGTGCCTGACCGACCAGCACATGCCCGGGATGAGCGGTGACGAGCTGGCGCGCTGGATCCGGCGGACGCCCGCGGTGGCCGACCTGCCGCTGGTGCTGCTGAGCAGCCTCACCACCGTCTCGGCCGGCACCGCGGGGCTGTTCGCCGCCCGGCTGCACAAGCCGGTGCACCCCGACCGGCTGCTGGCCGCCGTCGGCGCCGCGCTGCACCCCGCGCCGGCCGCCGGGCAGCGGAGCGTCGCCCCCGCCCCGGGGGAGCCCGCCCGGGACACCGGCCTCCGGGTGCTCGTCGCCGAGGACCACGAGGTCAACGCCCAGCTCATGGAGCTGTACCTGCAGCAGCTCGGGCACCGCAGCGAGCGGGTCGCCGACGGTCGCGCCGCGGTGAACGCCGTCCGCGCGGGCACCTACGACGTCGTGCTGATGGACGCCCAGATGCCCGTCCTGGGCGGCGCGGACGCGACCGCGGAGATCCGTGCGCTGCCCGGCCACCAGCCGGTCGTCATCGCGGTCACGGCGAGCGTGCTGGCCAGCGACCGGGCCGCCTTCGCCGAGGCCGGCGCCGACGACTTCCTCACCAAGCCGGTGCGGCTCGCCGTCCTGGACGGCGCACTGCGCGCCCTGCTCCCCGTCCGGCCCGCGGACGCCCCGGCGGAGGCCCCGGAGCCGGCCGCGGCCGGTGGACCGCTGGACCCCGAGGTCGTGGAGGAGCTGCGGGACCTCGGTGACGAGGGCTTCACGCAGGTCTACACGCGCTACTTGGACCACCTGGACGGCTGGGTCGCGGACCTGGTCGTCGCGGCGGGCCGCGCCTCCGGCTCCGGTGACGAGGCAGCGGAGGGCTCGGCGTCGCGGCTGGCGCACCGGCTGAAGGGCAGCAGCGCCTCCCTGGGCGCCACCCACCTGGCGGCGCTGTGCCAGCGCGTGGAGGGCGTCGACGCGCTGGAGGAGGCCGAGCGCGCCGCCTTGCTGACGGACCTGCAGGTGGAGTCGGCGCGGGTGTCCCTCGCCGTGCGGGAGCTGCTCGCGGTCCGGCCCGTCAGCGCCTGAGGGCGGTCGGGCCCCGCGCGGGGCGGGGGTGGGCCGGACCGGCCCGCCCCCGCGGTTCAGCCGCGGAGCTCGCCCAGGACGCGGCGGACGTCCGCCCCGCGGACCGGCTTCACCAGGACGCCGTCCATGCCGGCCTCTCGGCACGCGGCGGCGGACTCGCCGAGCGTCTCGGCGGTCAGGGCGAGGACACGGACGCCGCCGGTGGGCAGCGCGCGGATCGCGACGGCGGCCTCCAGACCGGACATCCGGGGCATCTGCAGGTCCAGCAGGACCAGGTCGAAGGTGCCCTCGGCGACGGCGCGCACCGCCTCGTCGCCGTCCGCCACCGTGACGACGTCGGCCCCCTCGGCGGCCAGGAGCCCCCGGGCGACCATCAGGTTGATCTCGTTGTCGTCGGCGACGAGCACCCGCGGCCGCCGCGGCGCCGACGCGTGCGCGGCACCGGCGCGCGGGCCGGCCGGTGCGGACGCGGGGGCCGCCAGGGGCAGTTCCACCACGACGGTGAACGTCGAGCCGACCCCGGGCTCGCTGGTGACCTCGATGCGGCCGCCCATCAGCTCGAGGAGCTGCCGGCTCAGCGCGAGCCCGAGCCCCGTGCCGCCGAAGCGCTCGCCCTGGGTGCCCTGGGTGAAGGGCTGGAACAGCTGGTCGAGCTCGGCCGCGGTCATCCCGGCACCGGTGTCGCGCACGGCGATCCACAGCTCCGCGGAGTCGGCCCGGGTCCGGGCGGTGGCGACGTGGACGTCGATCGAGCCGCTGCCGGTGAACTTGACCGCGTTGCCGACGAGGTTCATCAGCACCTGGCGCAGCCGGCGCGGGTCGCCGGTCAGCGCGTCGGCCGTCCCGGTGGTCAGCGTGAGGTCCAGTCCGCGGTTCCGGGCGACCGGCGCGAGGGCGTCGACCACCTCCCGGGCGACGTCGGTGGGCGCGAAGGCCTCGCGCGCCAGCGTCACCGACGTCGTCTCGGCCTTGGAGAGGTCCAGCACGTCGTTGAGCAGGGAGAGCAGCGCGTCCCCGGAGTGGCGGGCCACCTGCACGTACTCGTGCTGGCGGGTGGTGAGGCTGTCGAGGGCGAGGATCTCCAGCATGCCCAGGACGCCGTTGAGCGGCGTCCGGATCTCGTGGCTCGCGGCCGCCAGGAAGGCGGTCTTGGCGCGGGTGGCGGCCAGTGCCTGGTCGCGGGCCTCGATGAGCTCCCGGGCCTGGGCCCGGGCCTCGGTGACGTCCTTCATGGCGACGACCGCACCGAGCAGCCGCCCCGTGGAGTCCCGCATGGCCTGGCCGTCGCAGCGCACCGTGACCGCCGGGCGGTCCGCCGGCGCGATCACCATGACCTGTCCGTGCACCGAGCCCTCGGTGAGGGCGCGGAACAGCGGGATCTCGGGGACGGGCAGGAGCCGGACGCCGTCCTCGTCGAGGAGCGAGTACGTCCGGGCCCAGTCGGCCGACCCGACGCCCGCGTCCTCGGACGTGCCGGTGAAGCGCCGGGCCGCCTCGTTGACCAGCGTGAGCCGACCGTCGGCGTCGCAGGCGGCGATGCCGACGTCGATCGTCTCCAGCAGGGCCGCCATCAGCGCGCCCCGACGCTCGGACTGGTCCTGCGCCTCCCGTGCCTCGACGGCCTGCTCGGCGGCCTCCCGGGCGAGCTTCGCCTGCTCGAAGAGGGCGACCGCCTGGCCGGCCAGGTCGGTGAGCGCGCCGAGCTGGGCGGCGTCGAGGCGGCCGGCCTCCTCGGAGAACACGCAGAGCGAGCCCAGCACGCGCCCGTCGGAGAGCAGCAGCGGTGCCGACGCGTAGAGGCCCACCCGGGCCAGGCGCCCGTCCACCCAGGGGTTCGCGGCGAAGGCCGGTTCCCGCCGGGCGTCGGGGAGGTAGCGCAGCCGCTCGTCCTGCACGGACACGGCGCACATGGAGTCGGTGACGTCGGAGTCGGTGCCGGCGAAGCCGACCTCGCCCACCTGGTGCTGGAAGCAGTCGCTGAGCAGGTTCACGACCGCCATCGGCACGCCGGCGACGGTGGCGGCGACGCGGGTGACCGCGCGCAGCTGCTCGACCGGCGCGTGCCCCGGGAGGCCGTACTCCGCGAGCAGGGCATCGGCCCCGCTGCAGTCCGCGGACGGGCGGGCACCGGCGGCCCCGAGAGGGGCGCTCACCACGGTCACGCGTGCACATCGGCATCCGGACGGCGGGTGTTGAGCGGAGCTGTCTCGGGATGTCGGGGCGGCCGGTCCGCCGAGTCCGCGGTGGCGGCGGCCTCAGGCCTCGGAGAGCGCGTCGGCGACGGTCATGCCCGCCCCGTCCTCGCCGGCGCCCCGCGCGCGCAGGGCGGCCCAGCCCACCAGTGCCGCCGCCGCCACCGTGAGCCCGAGGACGGCGATCGTCAGCGCGTCGTGGAACTGCGCGGTCTGCTGCGCGCTCCAGCCGGCCGTGGCGATGTCGCCGTGGAACACCGCCGCCAGGACCGTGCCGACGGCCGCGACACCGATGGCGGACGTGACCTCGGTGGAGGTGTCGTTGACCGCCGCGCCGATCGAGGTGCGGTCGGCGGGCAGGCCGCGCAGGACGTTGACCGTCGCGACGACGCCGACGACGCGCATCCCGGCCGCGGTGAGCACCAGCGCGACCGCGACCGACACGTAGCCCAGGCCGTTGCCCAGGCCGTAGACGGCGAGCCCGGTCACCACCGCGGCCCCGCCCAGCGCCGCGGCCCGCCCGATGCCGACCCGCGCGACGAAGCGGGGGACGAACGGGGCGACCGCCAGCATGGTGAGGATCTGCGGCAACATGCCGGCGGCCGCCAGCGCGGGCGCCCAGCCCCAGTCCAGCTGCAGCTGGAGGGTCACCAGGTAGACGAGCCCGGCCACGGCGAGCCCCTCGGCGGCCTGGTAGGCCAGACCGCTGGAGACGAGGGGGCGGGCGAGCAGCCGCAGCTCGAGCAGGGGGTGGCGGGCCGTCCGCTGGCGCACCACGAAGCCCGCCCCCGCGCCCACCGCGGCCACCGTCGCCGTCCAGGGCGCCCAGGAACCGGCGCCGTCCTCCACGAAGAGGGTGGGCACGACGAGGGTGAGCACGATCGTCGCCGTCCCGAGCAGGCCGCCGAGGACATCGACCGGGTCGGGGTGCAGCTCGGCCGGGTCGTCCGGGGCGATGCCGGCGCGGACCGCGGCGATCGCGAGGACGGCGACCGGCACGTTCGCCAGCAGCAGCACCTGCCAGGGGGCCACGGAGAGCACGAGTCCGCCCGCGGTGGGGCCGACCGCGAGCCCGACGAGCCCGACAGTGGCGATGACGTTGGTCGCCCGGATGCGCAGGTCGTCGGCGCCGAAGAGCCGGAACGCCAGCGCCATCGTGCCCGGCGTCGTCATGGCCGCGGCGACCCCGGTGGCCACCCGCACCGCGACGAGCTGCTCGGTGGCGGTGACGAAGGCGGTGGCCAGGCTGGTGAGGGCCAGGACCGTGAGCCCGACGAGCATCACCCGGCGCCGGCCGAAGCGGTCGGCGAGCGCGCCGAAGACCAGCATCAGCCCGCCGAAGACGACGGCGTAGGAGCTGGTGACCCACTGCAGCCCGGTCGTCGAGGCGTCCAGGTCCCGCCCGATGGTGGGCAGCGCGACGGTGAGCACGGAGTTGTCCAGCATCTCGAACAGGAACACCGCCGACAGCCCCGCCAGCGCCACCCACGCCTCCCGCAACGACCGGGGTCCTGCTGCTGCCGTGTCGGTGTCCATGCCGCCTCCTCTCCATTCCTGGAACGGCGTTCCAGTGTCTGAGAGCAGCATGGAACGCCGTTCCAGCGCTGTCAAGGGCGCCGGTCCGGGAGGGGGGTCAGCGGGTCGCGGCGATACCGGCGAGGAAGACGTCGACGCCGGCGAGGAACTGGGCGCGGTCGTCGTGGTCGGCCAGCCGGCCGGCCATCGCGTGCACGAACGGGTACCGCGCCGGGTCCAGGGAGGTCCACCGGTCGGCGACGGACCCGAGGAAGGCCGAGCGGTCGACCTCGCGGGCGAGCAGGCGTGCGCCGGCGGCGTACTGCGCGGCCAGGCCCAGGACGTAGTTCACCAGGGCGGTGGCGGCGTCGAAGCGAGCGTGCTCGGGGACGCCGAGGGCGGCGAGCTGCCCACCGACGGCCTCGAAGAGCTCGAGGACGGCGAACTGCCACGGCTCCCGGGACAGCTGGGCACCCACCCAGGGGTGGGCGTCGATCGCGTCGAAGACCCCCAGGGTGACGGCCCGGACCGCCTCCCGCGCGTCGGTGCCGGCGGGGACGTCGGTGACCGCGCGGCCGACCACCTCCGCGGCGGCCGCGGCGAGCAGCTCGTCCTTGTTGGCGACGTGCCAGTAGATCGCCCCGCTGCCGGTGGCCAGCCGGGCGGACAGGGCGCGGAAGGTCAGCGCGCCCTCGCCGTCGGTGTCCAGGATCTCGACGGCGACCGCCACGATCCGCTCCTTGGAGAGCGCGTCGGTGCGTCGTTCGGCCCGCTGGTCCCTGCCCGCCATGGCCCCATCCTGGCCGTGCCGCGGCGCGGCGCCGCGTGGGGCCGCCCCGCGTGCGCCCGGGCGGGCCGGGCGGGACAGTCGTGCCGTGCCCGACGTCGACGAGCTGTGGACCTGGCCGCCGGTGCCGCCGGCGGCGGGCAGCGTCCGGCTGCGCAGGTTCCGGGACGACGACGTGTTCGCGGCGATGGCGCTGTCCCTGGACCCCTACGTCCCCCAGATCGGCACGCTGCCCGCGCAGGCCTCGGCTGCCCAGGCGATGGCGTGGGTGGCCGCGCAGCGGCAGCGGACGGCGCAGCGGGTCGGGTTCTCCTTCGCCGTCGCCGACCGGGACGGCGACGACTGCGTGGGGTTCGCCGGGCTGTGGCTGCGGCAGGTCGAGCAGGGGCTGGCCACCGCGGGCTACGCCGTCCTCCCCGCCTCCCGCGGCGCCGGCCGGGCCACCGACGCGCTGCGCGCACTCACCGCCTTCGCCTGGACCCGACCGGGCGTGCAGCGGGTCGAGCTGCACGTCGAGCCGTGGAACACCGCCTCCTGCCGGGTGGCCGAGCGGGTCGGCTACGTCGCCGGGGAGGTGCTGACCCGCGGCCACGAGATCGGCGGCGAGCTGCGGGACGTCGTCCCGTACGTGCTGCACCGGCCCCGGTAGCTTCCCCGCCGTGCCCGCGACGGACCTCGACCCTGCCGACCAGGAGCTCGTCGCCGCGGCCCGGGCGGCGGTCGACGAGCACGGGGACGGCGACGTGCACACCGTCGCGGCCGCGGTGCGCGACGAGCACGGGCGGGTGCACGTGGGGCTGAACCTGTTCCACTTCACCGGGGGCCCGTGCGCGGAGCTGGTCGCGCTGGCCGTCGCGCGGGGTGCGGGAGCCCGCCGTCCGGTCACGATCGTCGCGGTCGGCGACGGGACACGGGGTGTGCTGGCCCCGTGTGGTCGCGACCGCCAGGTCCTGCTGGACCACCACCCCGGCATCCGGGTCCTGGTGCCCTCCCCGGACGGCCCCCGTGTCGTGCCGGTGGCCGAGCTGCTGCCGCACGCCTTCAGTGCCGCGGCTCAGGGCATGCAACGCCTGCGGTTCAACCCCCGGTACCTGCCGGCGGTCCAGGACGGGTCCAAGCGGGTCACCATGCGCTTCCGCGACCCGGTCACGGTCGGCCCGGCGCTGCTGGTCTTCGAGTTCCCCGAGGAGGTCGTGCTGCCCGGCCGGGTCACGGCGACGGTGCAGCGCACGGTCGACGGGATGAGCGACGCCGAGGCCCGTACCTGCGGCTTCCCGAGCCGTGCCCAGGTGCTCCCCGGGCTCCGCAGCCACTACCCGGACCTGACCGGGGCCGACGAGATCGTCCTGGTCTCCTTCGACGTCGACCCCTGACGCGAGCTGCCGCTCACCCGTCGTCCGTCCCCGGCCTCCCGCCTGCTCGTCGCCCGGGTCGTCCCCGGCCCGGTCCGGCACACTCGCGGCCGGTGGGTGCGCGCCCCGGGGTGACTCGGGGGCGCCCCGGCTGCGCGCCACCGACACCGCCTGGAGGGCACGATGACCGCCACTGCCGCCCGCTCCCGCTCCGCCTGGTCGGTGGTGGCGCTGGCCCTGCCGGCGGCCACCCTGCTCGCCGGGTGCTCCGCCGACCCGGAGCCCGTGGCCGCACCGGCGACGTCCGAGAGCCCGGCTGCGTCCGCCGCGACGACGACCCCGGCACCGACGAGCGCAGGTGCGCCGGCGACCGCTGCCGCCGACGCGCCGGCCTGCCCGGACGCCGCCGTCCTGGCCGCTGTCGCACCGGACCAGGCGCCGGGCGTGCAGCTGACCGACCCGACGTGCTCCGGGCCCTGGGCGGTCATCGGCATCTCCGGGCCCACCGTCGGGCCGGTCGTGCAGGTCTTCCGCTACGCCGACGGCGCGTGGCAGCCGGCCGACCGGGACGCCGTGTGCGCCGCCGGTGAGCTCCCGGCCGACATCGAGCCCGGGGTCTGCCAGGCGGGCTGACCGCTCAGTCGGTGAGGCAGGCGGTGAGCGCGCCGACCATCAGCGGGACGTCGAGGGCCGAGGCCAGCTCGCGGCAGGAGTGCATCGCCAGCATCGGGGCTCCGATGTCGACCGTGGGGATGCCCAGCCGGGTGGCCGTCAGCGGGCCGATCGTGCTCCCCGAGGGCAGGTCGGCGCGGGTGACGAACCACTGCACCGGCACCCCGGCGTCCGCGGCCCGCTCGGCGAACCACCCGCTGGAGGCCGCGTCGGTCGCGTAGGCCTGGTTGGCGTTGACCTTGAGCACCGGGCCGCCGCCGAGCTGCGGCTGGTGGGCGGGCTCGTGCCGGTCGTACCGGGTCGGGTGCACCGCGTGCGCCATGTCGGCGGAGACCAGCCGGGACCGGGCGATGGTCCGGGGCGGCGCCTGCGCGTCACCGGCGTCGGTGATCGCGACCAGTCGGCCGATCACGTCCTCCAGGAAGCTGCCGCGGGCGCCGGACATCGAGCCGCTGCCCACCTCCTCGTGGTCGTTGCAGACCAGCAGCTGGGTGCGCACCCCGGCCGGGGCGGCCAGCAGCGCGGTGAGGCCGGAGTGGCAGCAGGCCAGGTCGTCCAGCCGCGGCGCGGCGACCCAGGTGTCGTCGGCGCCGGCCCGGGCGGCGGGCAGCGTGTCCGCGAGCACCAGGTCGTGCCCGACGACGTCCTCGGGCGCCACGCCGGCGGTGCTGGCGACGGCCTCGCGCAGGCCCGGCTCGGTGCCCAGGCCGTTCGACCAGACCGGCACCAGCTCGCGCTGCGGGTCCAGGGTCAGTCCGTCGCGGACGCTGCGGTCGAGGTGGATCGCCAGGGACGGCAGCCGCAGCGGCGCACCGGGCAGCCGGACCAGCGCCGCCGTCCCGCCCCGCAGCGCCACCCGGCCGGCGACGGTGAGCTCGCGGTCCAGCCAGGTGTGCCAGAGACCGCCGCCGTAGGGCTCGACGCCGACCAGCCGGTACCCGGCCTGCCGGACGTCGGAGTTCGGGCGCACCTTGAAGGTGGGGGAGTCGGTGTGCGCCCCGACCAGCCGCAGCCCGGCCTCCGCCGAGGGCGCGCTGCCCACCCGGAAGGCGATCAGGCTGCCGTGCCGGACGACGAAGTGCTCCCCGCCCGGGGCGACCTCCCACCGGTCGGCCTCCGCCAGCTCGGTGAAGCCCGCGGCGCGCAGCCGGCGGGCCAGCTCGGCGACCGCGTGGAACGGCGAGGGCGAGGCGTCGACGAACGCCCGCAGGTCGTCGCCCAGGGCCAGTGCGTCGGTCGGGGAGGTCTCCGGCATGCGGTCATCCTCTCCCGCCGCCTCCCGCCGTACCTGCCCACACCTCCCGCCGCCCGGCCGACCCTCCGGCCACGGCGCGACCCGGCTGGACGGTCGCCGCGGCGGCCGGACCCCGACGGAGGTCCCCTGCGCGGTCGCCCAGCGACCGGTCGACGGGGGTCGCCTCGACGGGCGACTGACGGCCACCGATGAGTTCGGCGAGCGCGGGGGGTCCTGGTCCCGTCACCGTCGAAGGGGAGTCCGTTGCGCCAGGTCGTGCTCTACCAGCTGCTGTCACTCGACGGGGTCGCCGAGGAGCCCGGGGACTGGGTGTTCGACGTGGACCCCGAGCTCGTCGACCACCTCGGAGAGGTGATCGGACGCCAGGACGACGTCCTGCTGGGCCGGACCACCTACGACTACTGGGCCGGGTACTGGCCGACGTCCCACGTGCAGCCGTTCGCGGACTTCGTCAACGGCGTCCGCAAGCACGTCGCGACCTCCACCTCGCTGACCCGGCCGTGGGCCAACAGCTCGGTGGTGGCCGGGCCGGTGATCGAGCACGTCGCCGCGCTGAAGCGCCGCGACGGCGGGGACATCGGGCTGCACGGCAGTGCGACCCTCGCTCGTCATCTGCTGCGGGCCGGGCTGGTCGACGAGCTGCGGCTGGTGCTGGCGCCCGCCCTCGCCGGCCACGGGCGGCGGCTGTTCGGCGAGGACGAGCGGCTGCACCGCTTCGAGCTGGTCGACGTCGTCCGCACGTCGTCCGGGCTGGTGCTGCTGCACCACCGTCTCCTGGGGGCGAGCTGACCGAGGTCGGCACGGTCACCCGACCGGGTGCGTTTGTCCTGGTGAGTGCGGGTAGGGCGCAGGGCATGGCCGACGACGACATCGAGATCGACGCACAGGGCGAGAACTCCTACCTGGTGGTGCAGCCCAGCGAGCTGGAGGACGTCCGCACCTTCGTGACGGTCTCCCCCGAGGTGATGGACCGGCTCGGCACCGACGACGAGGAGGACGTCGTCCGGCGCACCGTGCTCTTCCTGCGCAAGCACCAGGAGGTCGCCGACTTCCCCGAGGTCATCGACCTGGAGGACGTCATCGCCGGCTACGACGACTACCTCGAGGCGATGGCCACCAGCACCGACTGACGGACCGGCGAGGTGGAGGAGCTGCCGTTCCGGTACGACGTCGAGGTGGTCGGGCTGCTCGCCTCGCCGGCGCACCGCTACGACGGACGTCCGGACGCAGGGACGGCGGCGCTCCCCGTGGAGTCGCGGGAGAGCATCGAGGTCCGGGCCGACCTGGGCGTCGTGGGCGACCGCTACTTCGGCCGGCCCGCCCACCGGGACGCCTCGGTCACCGTGCTGGCCGTCGAGTCGCTGGAGGAGCTGGCCGCCGAGCTGGGCAGCGGCCCTTGGGACCCGCTGGCCGCCCGGCGCAACGTCGTCCTGCGCGGCGCGGAGGTCGAGGCGCTGCGCGGGCAGCCGTTCGGCATCGACTGCGGCGCCGGGGAGGTGCGGCTGGACGGCGGCCGCCCGGCCAACCCGTGCGCGTGGATGGACCTCGTGCTCGGCCCCGGCGCGCACCGCGGGATGCGCGGCCGGGGCGGAGTGCGCTGCCGGCCGCGCACCGACGGCGTCCTGCGGCTGGGCCCGGCCGTGCTCCGCTCCGCCGTCCCGCTGGACGCCGCCCGGGCCGGTGGAGCCGTGCGTCCGGCAGCCCGGCGGCCCGCATAGGGTCCTCGCGTGATCGAGGTCGACCGGCGGGTCGTGCGCAAGTCCGCCCGCCGTTTGCTGCCCCTGCTCGTGCTGCTGTACCTGGTCAACTACCTGGACCGGGTCAACGTCGGGTTCGCCGCGCTCACCATGAACGCCGACCTGGGCCTGAGCTCGGCGGCCTACGGGCTGGGCGCCGGGCTGTTCTTCATCGGCTACTTCGTCTTCGAGGTGCCCAGCAACATCGCCCTGCACAAGGTCGGTGCCCGGCTCTGGATCGCCCGGATCATGATCACCTGGGGCCTGGTCGCCTCCGCCACGGCGTTCGTGCAGGGCGAGGTCAGCTTCTACGTCGTCCGCGTGCTGCTGGGCATCGCCGAGGCCGGCTTCTTCCCGGGCGTCCTGCTGTACCTGACCTACTGGTTCCCGCGGCCCGAGCGGGCCCGGATCGTCGCGCTCACCTTCCTGGCCGTGCCGCTGTCCTCGGTGCTGGGCAGCCCGCTGTCCACGCTGCTCATCCAGCACGGTGAGGGCCTGCTCGGCTTCGACGCCGGCTGGCGGTTCATGTTCTTCGTCGAGGGGCTGCCCGCCGTGGTCCTCGGCGTCGTCGTCCTGCTGTTCCTGCCCGACCGGCCCACGCGGGCGCGCTGGCTGACCCCGGCCGAGGCCACCGCGCTCGAGGCGCACCTGGCCGCCGAGGAGGCCGAGGTCGTGGGCCGCGAGGTGCCCACCCGGCAGGCGCTCACCGACCCGCGGGTGATCGCCCTGAGCCTGGTCTACTTCGGCATCGTCTTCGGGCTCTACGTGCTGGCCTTCTTCCTGCCGCAGGTGATCCGCGGTTTCCAGGAGCAGTTCGGCACGACGTTCTCCCTGCTCGAGATCGGTCTGGTCACCGCCGTCCCGTACGTGTTCGCCGCCGTGGCGATGGTGCTGTGGGCCCGGCACTCCGACCGCACGGGTGAGCGGGAGTGGCACGTCGCGGCCTCGACGTTCGTGGGCGCGGCCGGCATCGCCGCCGCGCTGTACATGGACTCGCCGCTGGCGGTGATGGCCTGCATCACCGTCTGCGCGGTCGGGGTGTTCGCCGCGATCCCGGTGTTCTGGACGCTGCCCACCCGGCTGCTGACCGGGGTGGGTGCCGCGGCGGGCATCGCGCTGGTCAACTCCTTCGGCAACCTCGCCGGCTTCGCCGCCCCGTACGTGACCGGCTGGCTGGAGGACCTCACCGGCAGCTTCCGCACCGGCATGTGGGTGGTGGCCGTGCTGATGGTCGCCGCCGGCCTCATCGCCCTGCGCTCCCGGCCGGCCGCCCGCCGATGACCTCCGACCACGACCCCCAGGAGCTCCCGTGCCCGCACTGACCGCGCTCGCCGGCACCGCCACCGCCGTCTTCTCCGCCGCCGTCGTCGTGGTGCCCTCGGCGCTGCTGCGGCCCTGCGGCCTGGACGACGACCGCTCCACCCGCGCGCTGGTGCGGATGGTCTGCGCGCGCGACGTCGTCCTCGGGGTGGCCCTGGCGACGGCGCCGGCCGGGCGGCTGCGCCGGCGGGCGGTGGCCGGCCGGGTGGTCGCCGACCTCACCGACGCCGCGGCGCTCGCGATGGCGCTGCAGGGCAGGCAGCGGCGCGGGCTGGTCAGCGCCTCGGCCGCCGTCTGGGGCCTGGTCTGCCTGACCGCCGGTGTGCTGGACGAGCGCGCCGGCCGCTGACCCGGCGGTCCTCGTTGCACGCTCTTCGTCCACGTTGCACGTGCTGCCGCACGTGCACTGCGGACGAGGAGCGTGCAGTGCGGTGGTCAGCCGAGGTAGGAGCGCCCGTTGAGGTCGATCGCCCGGTCGTAGGCCCGCGCGCGGGCGGCGTCGAAGCGGCCGTGCCAGTCGGGGTCGCCGTCGGCGATCTCCTCGATCACCGACTCGGCCAGCACCCGCTCCTCACCCGAGGGCAGCCGCGCGGTGCGCCGCACCACCACCCGGGTGACCCCGCCGACGGTGGAGTGATCGTCGGCCCACACCGCCCGCGCCTCGGCCGCCGCCCAGGCGCGCGCGGTGCGCTCTCGGACGGCCAGCACGACGGCCACCACCAGCAGGACGACGACGAGGACGGCGGCCAGCGCCAGGAGCCGCACGGATCACTTCCCTGAGACGGTGAACCCGGTGCCGGGCGCGTAGGTGGTCAGGCCGCTCGGCAGGGACTTCATGATGTCGATCTGGGCGCAGGTCGGGCAGTCGTTGTAGCCGGCCTGCCGGGCGGCGTCGGCCTTGGCGTCGATCTCGGCCCGCTGCAGCGCGGCCTGTGACTCGGTGACGCCGGCGAAGGCGGCCTGCGCCTGGTTGATGGCGTCCTGCACGTTCTGCGGGAGCTCGATCTTGCTGAGCACGAACCGCGGGTTGACCAGGATGTCCACGCCCAGCACGTCGTTGACGTCGCGGCTGAACGCGTCGTTGACCGCGGCCTGGACGCCGTTGATCGTCTGGTTGCCGTTCGCGTTGGGGTCGATGACCGCCGCGGCGGCGGCCTGGGCGCTGGAGTTCGCGGCCAGCGAGCAGGAGGCCACCAGGTCGGCGCACTCCACGTTGCCGATCTCCTGACGCAGCACGTTCTGCACCAGGTTGCCCAGCGTGAAGTTGAGGAAGGCGCTCCAGCCCTCGTCGCCGTCCCAGGCGCTGATCAGCCCGTCGGGGCCGGGGTAGGTGCGGGTGCCGTATTTGTCGTCGAAGGCGCTCATCACCGCGGCGTCGGTGAAGTTGACGTCGAAGTAGAAGGTGCCCTCGACGCCGACCAGCACGCCGTCCTTGGTGGGCACGTTGATGACCTCGTTGGAGTCGGCGTCCTGCTGGCCGCTCACCTTGAAGTTCCGCTGGGTCGAGGGGTAGGGGTGCTCCTTGGAGTACAGCCCGGTCGAGGTCAGCGAGGAGTTCGGCTGGATCACCTGGCGGATGCTGTTGTCGTCGAACAGGCCCCCGTTGCGGACGACGACGACGTGGCCACCGTCGGCCTTGGTGAACCCCGCCGCCCACGCGATGCCGGGGATCACCCCGGCGACCAGCACGACCAGGGCGAGCACCAGCCCGAGCAGCACCCGGGCGCCACTGCGGCGCCGGGCCGGCGGGCGCACCGGCAGCGCCCCGGAGGACCCCGCGGGGCCGGACGGCTCGGCGGGCTTGCGGGTCCTGGCGATCGGCACGGTCTCTCCTGGTGCTCGGGCTCCGCCGCTGCTGGGCGGCAGCGGACTGTAGCGGCCGGAACCGGGTCGGGCGCCCTCCGTGATCGTGTCGTCGTCGGCTGTTCACGTGCGCGGTCACCGCCACCCCGACTCGCCCGGGTGACCCTGAGTGGACTGGTGTGCACCGTCTGTGTCCATGCTGTGCTCGCCGCGGTGCGACCAGCGCGCCGCCGGCTCGAGGGACGGAGACCCATGCGCAACCGATCACGGCTCGGCACCCGACTCGCCGGCGGACTCACCGCAGGCCTGGCGACGCTGCTGCTCGCCGGCTGCGGGGGCTCGGACGACGCGCCCGCAGCAGCGGCGTCGGCCCCCGCCGCGAGCTCGGCCGCCAGCTCGGCCGCGAGCTCCTCGGCTGCCCCCAGCAGCGAGTCGCGCACGGGCGCGCAGGTCGCGGCCGACGCGGCCGACGCGCTCGAGGCGGCCGGCGCGGTGCACGTGACCGGCACCTTCGGCACCGGCGCGGAGGCGCAGGGCGTCGACCTGCAGCTGCAGGGCGAGGACGTCTCCGGCACGATCGACCTGGGCGGGCAGCAGGTCGAGCTGCTGACCCTCGCCGGTGTCACCTACTTCAAGGCCCCCGCCGGGTTCTGGGAGACCTCGGGCGCCCCGGCCGAGTCCGCCGCGCAGCTGGCCGGCAAGTGGGTGCTCGTGCCCGAGGAGGAGGCCGCCGGTCTGGACGAGCTGACCCTCGGTGGGCTGGCCGACGAGCTGCGTTCGCCCAGCGACGGCGCCATCGAGGACGCCGTGACCACCGAGCAGCTGGACGGCCAGGACGTCCTCGTGCTCAGCCAGGTCGGCGGCAGCAAGCTCTACGTCGCCAGCGGCGACCCGGCGTACCCGCTGAAGACGGTCACCGGCGACGCGGAGCCCGAGACGCTGACCCTAGACGGGTTCGGCGAGTCGATGACGCTCACCGCCCCGACCGACGCGATCGACCTGGCGCAGGCCGGCGCCTGACGTCGCCGCCCGCACCCGCCCCCGACCGGGCGGGTGCGGGCCCCGGCGGACAAGTGGACTGATCTCTCCGCTTGGTGCTACGTTCGGCCGGTGAACCGGAGCAGCTCGTCCACTTGTGTCCCCGCGCCCGGAACGGGCACCCGCTGATGGCCACCGTCGTGCTGGCCGGTGCCAGCGGTGACCTGGGGGAGCGGCTCGCCGTGGCCCTGGTCGACCGCGGTGCCACCGTGCGTGCGCTGACCCGGCCCGGCGCCTCGGTCGCCAAGACCGCGCACCTGGAGTCCCTGGGCCTGGAGGTCGTCCCGGTCGACTACGCCGAAGCCGCCGCCCTGCGCGCGGCCGTCACCGGTGGCGACGTCGTCGTCTCCGCCCTCAGCGGGCTGCGCCCGGTGGTCATCGACGCGCAGACCCAGCTGCTCACCGCCGCGGTCGCCGCCGGCGTCCCGCGCTTCGTCCCCTCGGACTGGTCGGCCGACTACCGCCGGCTGCCGGTGGGCACGAACCGCAACCTCGAGCTGCGGCGGGAGTTCATGGCCCGCCTGGACGCCGCCCCGGTGCAGGCGACGTCGGTGCTCGTGGGCGCCTTCGGCGACATGCTCACCGGCCAGGCGCCGCTGGTGCTGTTCGGACGCGGCCGGGTCCTCTACTGGCACGACGCCGACCAGCTGCTGGACTTCACCACCAAGGACGACGCCGCCGCGTTCGGCGCCGAGGCGGCGCTGGACCCGACCGCGCCGCGCTGGCTGGAGGTGGCCGGCAGCTCGGTGTCCTCCCGCGACCTGGCCGCCACGATGACCGAGCTCACCGGCGAGACCTACAAGCCGCAGTACGCCGGCGGCATCGGCTTCCTGCGCACCGCGGCGCGCATCGGCAGGCTGGTCTCCCGCGACCGCGAGGCCCTCTACCCGGCGTGGCAGGGCATGCAGTACTTCGACGGCATGTTCAGCGGCGACGCCAAGCTCCGGGCCGTCGACAACGACCGGTACGGCGTCCGGCACTGGACGTCGGCGGCCGAGGTCCTCAGCTCGCGCTCCTAGGATCGTCGGCGTGGACGTCGACGGGCCGGGCCGGCTGCGCCGGGACGCCGAGCGCAACCGCGAGCGCATCCTCACCGCCGCCCGCCGGCTGTTCTCCGAGACCGGGCTGGCGGTGAGCCACAACGACGTGGCCCGGGCCGCCGAGGTCGGCGTGGGCACCGTCTACCGGCGCTTCCCGCGCAAGGAGGACCTGCTGCTGGCCCTGTTCGAGGACCAGGTCGGGCGGGTCGTGCAGCTCGCGGAGGCAGCGGCCGCCGGGGACGACCCGTGGCAGGGGCTGTGCGGGTTCATCGAGGCGTCGTTGGAGATGCAGGCGGAGGACCGGGGGCTGCAGGAGTACCTGCTCGGCCCGCAGGCCGCCGAGCTGGCCGGGGTGGCCAACCAGCGGATCACCCCGGTGGTCGGCGAGCTGCTCGCCCGGGCCAAGGCGCTCGGGCAGGTGCGGGACGACGTCGAGGTGGCCGACGTCGCGATCGTGCCGATCATGGTCGGCTCGGTCATGGACCGCACCCGCGGCGTCGCCCCGGACGCCTGGCGCCGGGTGTTCGCGCTGGTGATGGACGGGTTCCGGCCTGGATCGAGCGCCGTGCTGCCGGGCTCGCCGCTGCCCCCGGAGCAGCTGGAGAAGGTCTTCGCCGCCTGGAAGTCCGGCCGGCACGCGTGACCGTCGTGGTCGTCGGTGCGGGGCCGGTCGGGGTGACCGCGGCGCTGCTGCTGGCCCGCCGCGGCGTCGACGTCCTGGTGCTGGACCGGCACGTGGCCGCCTACCCGCAGCCGCGCGCGGTGCACCTGGACGACGAGTCGCTGCGGGTGCTGCAGGCCGCCGGCGTCGCCGAGGCGTTCACCGCGGTCAGCCGGGCGATGACCGGGATGCGGCTGCTGGACGGCGCCCACCGCACGCTCGCCGAGTTCGGCCGCGGGACGGGTGTGCACGGCTGGCCGCAGGCCTCGATGTTCAGCCAGCCCGACCTGGAGGCGGCGCTCCGCGCGGCGCTGGACGCCGAGCCCCGCGCGCGGTTCCGCGGCGGGGTCGAGCTGGTGCACCTGCAGCACGTGGCCGGACCGGTCCGTCTCACCCTGCGCGACCGGGTCACCGGTGCCGAGGAGGTGCTGGTCGCCGACGCGGTGCTCGGGTGCGACGGGGCGCGGAGCACCGTGCGCCGGCTGATCGGGTCCTGGATGCGCGACCTCGGCCCGGCCCAGCGCTGGCTGGTGGTCGACCTGGTCTCCGACGAGCCGCTGGACGTCTGGCCCGGCGTCCACCAGGTCTGCGACGCGACGCGACCGGCCTCCTTCATGCCGGTCGCGGGCGACCGCTACCGGGCGGAGTTCCGGCTGGCCGCGGGGGAGGAGCCCGCCGACCTCGACCTGCCCGCGCTGCTCGCCGGCTTCGGTGCCGCCGGGTGCACGGTCGTGCGCACCGCGGCCTACACCTACGCCGCCCAGGTGGCCGACCGCTGGCGCAGCGGCCGGGTGCTGCTGTGCGGCGACGCCGCCCACCTCACCCCGCCGTTCATCGGGCAGGGCCTGGGCATGGGGCTGCGCGACGTGCACCAGCTGACCTGGAAGCTCGCCGCGGTGCTCGACGGCGCGGACGACGCCCTGCTCGACACCCACCAGGCCGAGCGCGCGCCGCACGCCGCCGCGCTGGTGCGGATCGCCCTGCTGCTCGGCCGGCTGATGACCGGTGGCGGCGAGCGGGCCGCACTGCTGCGCCGGGCGGTGCTGGCCGGGGTGCGGCGGGCGCCGCGGCTGGCCGCCTTCGCCGCGAACAGCCGCACGCCGCTGCTGCGGCCGGGGCCGCTGGTCCGCCGGCGGCGGGGAGCGCCCGGGTCGCCGGTCGGGGGCCTGGTTCCGCAGCCGCCGCTCGCGGGCGGCGGGCGGCTGGACGACGTGCTGGGTCCGGACTGGGCGGTGCTGACCGCCGGCGGGCCGGTGCCGGCCGGCTGGCCGGGCCGGGTCGTGCAGGTGGCCGACCTCGGCTCCCCGGACCTGGAGCGCTGGCTCGGCGGCCGGTCGGTGCTGGTGCGCCCCGACCGGATCGTGGCCGCCCGCGCCTGAGCTCAGGCGGGGGTGATCGCCAGCCGCAGCTCCTCCAGGGTCCGCCGGACCAGCGCGGGCAGGTCGGCGGTGGCGCCCTCGTCGACCCAGCGGTCGTAGGCGACGGTGAACACGGCCACGCCGGTGTGCGCGGCCAGGCGGGCCTGGTCCGAGCCTGCCCCGCGCCGGAGCAGCACCTCCACGACCCGCCCGGCCAGGTCGGCCATCTTGACCAGCTCCCGCTCCTGCAGGTCGGTCGAGGAGGCGATGAGCGCCCGCCGCTGGCGCTGGAAGTCCGCGTACTCCGCGAGCTGGGCCCCGGCTGCGGCGAAGGCGCCGATCACGGCGTCCATCGGGGAGGCGTCCTCGGCGGCCTGCTCGACGGAGGCGAGGACGCCGGCCTCGAACAGCTGGGCGCCGGAGAAGAAGACCTCGCGCTTGTCGGCGAAGTGCCGGAAGAAGGTGCGCTTGGTGAGGCCGGCGGTCTCGGCGATCTCGGCCACGGTGACGTCGTCGAAGCCGCGTTCGAGGTAGAGGCTCATCGCCGCCTGCTGGAGCCTGCCGCGCGCGTCCGCCTCCCACCTGCCCATGCCGCCATCCTAGCGCGGATGACACCAGGTGACATCGAGTGTTACGGTTGCAATGTCACCAGGTGACATCACGAACCGAGCAGAGGACGACGGACATGACCGGCAACACCGCAGCCTGGATCCCCCGCGAGTACGCGCAGCTCGAGGTCGGGCCCGCCCCCTACCCGACGCCCGGCCCCGACCAGATCGTCGTCCGCGGCCACGCCGTCGCGGTCAACCCGCTGGACTGGGTGCTGCAGGTGGCCGGTCCGGTGGCCTACCGCTGGCTGACCTACCCCACCGTGCTGGGCTCCGACGTGGCCGGCGAGGTCGTCGAGGTCGGGTCGGCGGTCACCCGGTTCGCCGTCGGGGACCGGGTGCTCGGGCACGCGGTGGGCAGCGACAAGGACAGCAACAGCGCGGCCGAGGGCACGTTCCAGCAGTACTCCGTGGTCCTGGAGCGGATGGCGTCCCCGATCCCGGACTCGATGTCCTACGAGAGCGCCTCGGTCCTGCCGCTGGCCGTGTCCACGGCGGCCAGTGCGCTGTTCCAGGACGACCTGCTGGGGCTGCGCCACCCGACCGCCACGCCGGAGCGCACCGGCGAGGTGGTGCTCGTCTGGGGCGGGTCGACCAGCGTGGGCAGCAACGCCGTGCAGCTCGCCGTCGCCGCGGGCTACGACGTCGTCTCCACCGCCTCGCCGAGGAACTTCGACCACGTGCGCGCCCTGGGTGCCAGTCAGGTGTTCGACTACACCAGCCCCACCGTCGTCGCCGACCTGATCGCCGCCCTGGCGGGGCGGACCGTCGTCGGTGCGATCGCGTTCGGCGCCACCGCGCTGCCGGCGTGCGTGCAGGTGGTGGCCGCCTCCACCGGGCGGAAGTTCGTGGTCGCGGCCAGCACGCCGGTCTCCTTCGAGGGCCTCGGTGAGCCCGACCGGCCGCGGTTCGCGCTCCCGCGGACGGTGCTCCGCCTCGGCGCGAAGACCGTCGCCCAGCAGCTGCAGGCCCGGCGGGCCGGGGTCACCACGAAGTTCGTCTTCGGCACCAGCCTCAAGCACAACGAGGTGAGCACCGCCGTCTACCGGGACTTCCTGCCCGCCGCGCTGGCCGAGGGCCGCTACGTCGCGACCCCCGAGCCGCTGGTCGTCGGGACCGGCCTGGAGTGCCTGCAGGAGGCCATGGACGTGCAGCGCCGCGGCGTCTCGGCGCGCAAGGTGGTCGTCACCCTCCCCTGACCGGGCTCACTTCGAGTCGACCCGGCCGACCGGGGCGACGTCCGCGGCACGGACCGCGGGCCACGCGGCGGCGTCGACGCCGAGCGCGGTGCGCAGGTAGGCGGTGCTCGCACGCTGCACCAGGGCGACCCGCTCGGGGCTCTCGTCGGTGGTCTCGGTGACGCCGTGGCCGGAGATGCCCCCGAGGGAGTGCTCGCCACCGGCGAGGGTGAGCAGGTCGGTGGCGCCGGGGCTGAGCCGGTACACGTCGGTGAACCAGTCCGGCCCACGGGTGGAGAGCCTCGACTGGTCGGCGTCGCCGGCGATCACGAGGGACGGCGTGGTCAGCGTGCTGAAGTCCGGGCGCATGAACCCGAAGTTCGCAGCGGCGAACCCGGTCAGCTCCTCGCCGGTGCCGGTGGTGGCGAGCAGGACGCCGGCGGTGATCCGCGGGTCGGTGAGGCTCTCGCCGGGGACACCGTCCTCGTCCAGCACCCGCGCACCGAGCAGCATGCCGACGCTCTGGCCGCCCCAGGAGTGCCCGACCGCGGCGACGCGGCTGCGGTCGACCCGGCCGGGCAGCCCGGGCACGGCGGCGGTCAGGGGATCGAGGGCGTCCAGGACGTGCCCGAGGTCGCTGACCCGGGTCCGCCAGATGTGGGCGTACCGCGGGTCCTCGGGGGTCACCGCCAGCGTCCGGGAGTCCAGGAAGGTCGGCTGCAGCACGACGAGGCCGGCGGCCGCCCAGTGCTCGACCAGTGGGGCGTAGTCGTCCATGGACTTGCCGAAGCCGTGCGCGAACAGGACGACGGGCAGGTCGGTGCCGGTGGTGGGCGCGGTGACCCGGACCTGCAGGTCGGTGCCGCGGCCGGGCACGGGCAGGACGAGGGGTCGGACGGAGACGACAGGGGTGGTCACGGGGTTCCTCCGGTTGTGGTGGGGCGCGTCCGCCCGGCATGATGAGCTGAAACGGAACGCGGTTCCGCAAGCGTACGGAACGTTGTTCCGTTTTGTCGAGGAGGACGTGTGGGAGAGGAGCCGGTCGCGCCGCGGCCACGGGCGGACGCGCAGCGCAACGCCAGCGCGCTGCTCGGCGCGGCGGCGAGGGTGTTCGTGCGCGCAGGTGTCGAGGCGCCGGTGCGGGACGTCGCAGCGGAGGCGGGCGTCGGGGTGGCCACGATCTACCGGCACTTCCCGACCCGGGCCGACCTGGTCGTCGCCGTCTACCGCCACCAGGTGGACGCCTGTGCCGAGGCCGGCCCGCGGCTGCTGGCCGAGGAGGCCGACCCGTACGAGGCCCTGGTGCGCTGGATCGACCTGTTCGTGGACTTCCTGGTGACCAAGCACGGGCTCGCCGCGGCCATGCACTCCGACGCGGCGGGCTTCGAGACGCTGCACGCCTGGTTCCTCGACCGGCTGGTGCCCGTCTGCACCGAGCTGCTGGACGCCGCTGTCGGCGCCGGTGAGGTGCGCACCGAGCTCGACGGCCTGCAGCTCATGTGGGGCGTGGGCAACCTCTGCATCGGCGACGACCCGCGCTACGACGCGCGGCAGCTCGTCGCCCACCTGCTCGCGGGGATGCGGACCTGACCCCGGGTGGCCGGTCGCCGCAGCCGGCGGGCATGCCGCAGGATCAGGACATGACCGCCACCGTGCCTGCCGCTGTCGTGCCCTTCGACGTGGCGTCGCTCCGCGCGCACTTCCCGGCCCTCGTCGACGGGGCCGCCCACTTCGACGGGCCGGGCGGGTCGCAGACGCCCGACGTGGTGGCCGCCGCCATCGCGGCGACGATGACCCAGCCGATGTCCAACCGCGGCACGGTCACCCAGGCCGAGCGCAACGCCGACGCCGTCGTGCGCAACGCCCGGCAGGCCGTCGCCGACCTCACCGGCGGGGTGCCCGGCGGCGTCGTCTTCGGGCGCAGCGCCACCGTGCTCACCTACGACCTGGCCCGCGTGCTGAGCACCGGCTGGGGCGCCGGTGACGAGGTGGTGGTGACCCGGCTGGACCACGACGCCAACGTCCGCCCGTGGGTGCAGGCCGCCGAGGCCGCCGGGGCGACCGTGCGCTGGGCCGACTTCGACCCCGCCACCGGTGAGCTGGCGCCGGAGGTGGTGGGCGCGCTGCTGTCCGAGCGCACCCGGCTGGTCGCCGTCACCGGCGCGTCGAACCTGATCGGCACCCGCCCCGACGTCGCCGCGATCACCGCCCTGGCGCACGAGGTCGGTGCGCTGACCTGGGTCGACGGCGTCCACCTGACCGCGCACGCCCCGGTCGACGTCACCGCGCTGGGTGCGGACTTCTTCGTCTGCTCGCCCTACAAGTTCCTCGGCCCGCACTGCGGCTGCCTGGTCGCCGCCCCCGAGCTGCTGGAGACCCTGCACCCGGACAAGCTGCTGCCCTCGAGCAACGCCGTCCCGGAGCGGTTCGAGCTGGGCACGCTGCCCTACGAGCTGCTGGCCGGCACCACCGCGGCCATCGACCTGCTCGCCGGCCTGGCCGGGTCCGACGGCGACCGTCGCACCCGGCTCGTCGCGGCGATGGCCGCGCTGGAGGAGCACGAGGACCGGCTGCGGCACCGCATCGAGGACGGCGTCCGCGACCTGCCCGGCGTCACCGTGTGGTCGCGCGCCCCGCACCGCACGCCCACGCTGCTGCTCACCTTCGACGGGCGCACCGCCGCCGACGCCTACCGCTTCCTCGCCGAGCGCGGGGTCAACGCCCCGGCCGGCTCGTTCTACGCCATCGAGGCCTCCCGGCACCTGGGGCTCGGCGACACCGGCGGCCTGCGCGTGGGCCTGGCGCCCTACAACGACGACGCCGACGTCGACCGCCTGCTGGACGGTCTCCGCGCGTTCAGCGCATGAGGCGGAGCGGACCCGTCGGCGTCAGCGCGACGGGTCCACTCCGCTACCGCTCGGCGACGGCCCTGATCGCGGCGAGGGTGGCCGGGATGCCGTCGAGGGCCGCCCGGGTGCGGTCCTCGATCTGGGCCTGGGCGTCCGCGCCGTAGCGCTCGGCGAAGGAGGCCAGGCCGGCGGGGAGGAACTCCCACTCCTCGGTGAGCAGCGTGCCGCCCTCGACCGGGGCCATCGTGAAGGCCCAGCGCACCAGCCGCCCGCCGACCAGCCAGGCGAACTCGCGCCCGCGCTCGGCCGTGACGACCTGGCTGCGCGTCTCCCAGGTGCGCCCGGGCACCTCGTTGCGGCCGGTGAACCACGCGCCGGGCACCGCCGAGGCGCCCTCGTCCCACCAGCACGCCCGGCAGACCGGGCTCCACTCGCCGGTGCGGGTCACGTCGGACACCAGGTCGTAGACCTCGTCGGGGGTGGCGGCGACGACGACGGAGGCGGAGTGCGTCAGTGCGGTCACCCGCGCATCCTCCCAGCGAGTTCGTGCCAGATCGGAGGGGTGCGACGGGAACCGGCGGGTACCGGACGCTCATGAACATCGACAAGAGCCAGATCCTCGAGCTCCTGAAGTCCCAGGGTGACAACGACAAGGCCGCCCAGGCCGACTCCGAGCTGCCCGACCAGGTCGACACCGACCAGCACGCGGGGCTGCTGCAGAAGTTCGGGATCAACCCCATGGACCTCATCTCGAAGTTCGGCGGCGGCGGCGGTGGGGGCCTCGGCGGCCTCCTCGGCCACTGACCTCTCTCCCCACCCCTTCTCGCTAGGAGCACCCGCATGGCCAACACGCTCTCCCGCTCGCTGCACGACGTCGGTCTCGCCGCCTGGTTCGGTGGCACGCTCGCCAACGCCGTCGCCCTCAACGCCGCCGCTGCCGAGGCCGGCAGCGACAAGGCCACCGGCGCCGTCGCCAACGCCGGCTGGGACCGGTGGACCCCGGTCAACGCCGCCGCCATCGGCGCCCACCTGATCGGCAGCGTCGGCCAGCTGGCCGGCAACAAGGACCGCGTCGCGCAGCAGCAGGGCGTGGGCGGCATGTCCACGGTCAAGACGCTGCTCACCGCCGCCGCCCTCGGCGTCACCGCCTACAGCCGCGTGCTCGGCAAGATCGTCTCCGCCAACGGCGCGACACCGTCCAAGCGCGGCACCAAGGCCTCGAAGACCGCCAAGGGCGAGGTCGCGGCCGCGCAGGCGAAGCTCGACCAGCTCCAGTGGGCCATCCCGGCCATCACCGGCGCGCTGGTGATCGTCAGCTCCTACGCCGGCGAGCAGCAGCGCCCGTCCGAGGTGCGCCGCGGCATCGCGGAGAAGAACTCGTCGATCTGATCGGCGTCCCGGGAGCGGGGCCGGTCACCGGTCCCGCTCCCGGGCTCCCCCGGACGAGGCTGGCCATCGGGGCCGCTCGCGGGCAGCATGGCCGGATGCGCACCTGGCTCCTCACCGCACCCCGGTGGGTCCACCGTGTCGCGTCCGGGGTGCTCTTCGGTGGCCTGACGGCCGTCTTCTACGGCCTCGAGGACGACCACTCCTGGACCGCCGCCCTCGTCGGTGGCGTGGCGGGCGGTGTCCTGTTCGGCCTGGTCATGGGGTCGTGGTCGTACCGGACGGCGCGCGGGACGCACGCCGTGGTCGCCGGCCTCACCCCGGCCCAGCGCCGCACGGCAGCCCGGGTGAGCTGGCACGGACCGGCCCCGCACGACCCCGCCGTGCGCGCGGCCGCGGTGCGGATGATCGACCACCAGCTGGCCCTCTACCTGCCGCTGCGCGCCTTCACCCTCATCGTGGGGGTGCTGATGCTCGCCCTCTACGTGATGGCAGCGCTGGTCTCCTCGCCCTGGTGGTGGCTGGTCGTCCCGGTGTGGGTCGGCATGATCACGCTCTCGCTGCTGGCCCCCGCCCGGCTGCGCCGTCGCCGCGCCCTGCTGACGGGCGCCCCGGCGCTCAGCTGAGCCGCACCTCGACGTCCACCGGGCCGGCCTGGTCCAGGGCGACCGTCGCCGACCCGTCCGGGCCGGTGACCGAGTAGTCGCCGAGGAAGCCGGTGACCGGCACGCGGCCGGCGTCGTCGGTGCGCAGGGTGGTCGGCGGCAGCCACCACTCGCCCCTCACCAGGTCGCGGAGGGCGTCGTAGGACGGCTTGGGCGTGCCGTCGGCACGCAGCAGGCCCACCGGGGCGCCCAGCCACGCGCCGGCGTCGGTGATGCCCCAGTAGGTCGCGGCCTCGACGGCGGGGTGGGAGAGCAGGGTGCGGTGGTGGCGCACCAGCTCGTCGGCCTGGCGGGCCTCGCCCTCGGGGGTGGAGGGCCACTCGTCGACCTGCCAGTCGTTGAGGTCCTCGACCTCCGGCGGCATCAGCTCGCCCGAGAGCAGCGTGGACTCGGTGAGGTGCAGGGGCAGCCCGAACCGGGCGAACCGCTCCAGCACCTCCAGCGTGCGCTCCTCGCCCCACCAGCCCTGGTGCATGTGGCTCTGCAGGCCCAGCGCGTCGATCTGCACGCCGGCCTCCAGGCAGTCCTCGACCAGGTGCTCGTAGGCGCTGGACATGTCGAAGTCGTTGAGCAGCAGCGTGGCCGAGGGGTTCGCGGCCCGGGCCTCCTCGAACGCGAGCCGGACCGTGCCGACGCGGCCGAGCCGGCGGGCGAGCCGGCTGAGCGCGTTGTCGTACCTGTCGAACACCGGCATGATCACGACCTCGTTGATCGCGTCCCAGGTGTCGACCACGCCGGCCATGTCGGTGACGTCGCGCCGGATGCGCGCGCGCAGCGCCGCCTCGACCTCGGCGTCCGTGCTGTCGAGCAGCCAGTCCGGGGCCAGCGTGTGCCAGGCGAGGGGATGGCCCTTGACCACGACGCCGCGCTCGGTGAACCACTCCGCGGCCCGCCGCAGCCGCGCGGTTTCCGGCCGGCCGCGCACGGGCTCGAACTCGCTCCAGTAGAACGGCAGCGTGGCGGCGTTGAACACCTCCAGCCACCGGTCGGCCAGCGCGGCGGCCTGGGCCGGGGCGGCGGCTCCGCCGAACACCGAGCCCGGCACCGCCTCGTCCTCGCCGTTGGCCAGCGGCACCAGGTCGAAGCCGATGCAGCCGAACAGGAACCGGTGCCGCAGCTGCGCGACGGTCACCTCGGCGCCGGCCAGCGGCTCACCGTCCCGGCCGCGGACGGTGAGCGTCGCCTCGGTGCGCCGGTGGTGGAGCTGCGGGTCGACGGCGGACGGGCGGCTGGCGGCGGACCGGACCTCGGGCGGCATGCACGCAGCCTCACCGGGCCGGCCGCCGTCCGCACGTCGGGGTCAGACCCCCGGCGCCACCAGACCGGGCGCCGACCGGCCGGGCAGCAGGTCGGCGGTGGTGAGCACGAGCAGGAAGACGATCAGGACGGCGACGGCGAGCACGGGGACCTCCGGTGGTGGCGTGGTCCCCACGGTCGTCGCCGTCCCTGGACGGCTGCCCAGCTGCGGCTGTGGATCGGCTGCCCGGGCTCAGAGCCGGACGGTCTCGTTCTCCCCGCCGTCGTAGGGCTGTCCGGTGACCTTGGCCTTGGCGAAGCTCAGCGCGGTGGCGATCCGGCCGCCGGGGGTGTCCCAGTACTCCGCCGAGGTGCCCTCGACCCGCAGCAGCACGATCGATGCGTCGTCCGGGCCGTCGGGGAACCAGGCGGCGACCCCGCCGTTCCACAGCTCGCGCTTCTTCTCCGGGTCGTCGACCACGGACGCGCGACCGGTGAGGGAGACCCAGGTGCTGCCCGAGCCCACGGTCACGTTGACCTCGGGGTGGGCGTCGAGGTGCCCGACCTTGCGGGAGCTGCGCTCGGCGAAGAACCAGAGGTCGCCGTCGAACTCGACCTCCTGCAGCGCCATCGGGCGGCTGGTCAGCGTGCCCTGCGGGGCGGTGGTGGTGAACATCGCGATGCGCTCGCCGGAGATCAGCTCGGCGACCTTGTGTGCCTCGGGAGTGGTCATGCCTCCTCCCTGCCCCTCCGGTGCCGGCGTGACACCGGTGTTGCACGTGGAACAGCGGGGACGACGACGGCCCGGCCCCCGGTGTGCGGGGGCCGGGCCGTCACGGGTGAGTCAGAGCGCGCCGGCGAACAGCGGGACGGCGTTCTCCAGCGCGTACTGGATGCTCTGCGGCGTCGCCAGGGAGAAGGCGTTGGCCAGCGTGGCGTCACCGAGCACCACGCTGTGGCCGGCCTGCACCGACGGGATCGCCTGCCACAGCGGGTTGTCGGTGATCTGGGCGGCGTCGACGAAGATCGGGAACGCCACGGTCAGGCCGGCGTCCAGCAGCGGCAGCTGCTCCTCGCTGACCGGGACGAAGAAGCTGTCGGTGGCGAGGTCCTGGATGGCCGGCTTGTTCGTGAAGCCCAGCTTCTCCATGAAGTCGACGCGGCCGTCGCCGCGCACGTAGGCCCCGAAGCCGGTCGACCCGTAGGCGGCCACGGCCACGTCGACGCCCTTGAACTCCGGGTGGGCGGCCGCGGCGGCGGTGAAGGCGTCGTCGACCTGGGCGGCGACCGCGTCGGCCTCGGTGGTCTTCCCCAGCGCCTGGCCGACCAGGTCGAGCTGCTGGGTGTAGGTGGTCAGGTACGGGTCGACGCCCTCGGGCTGGCCGATGGTCGGCGCGATCGCCGACAGCTTGTCGTACCGCTCCTGGGTCGCCGGGGACTTGGTGTCCAGGATCAGGTCCGGCTTCAGCGCCGCGATCGCCTCGTAGCTCGGCTCGAGGGTCCCGATGATCTGCGGGGCTTGGTCGTACTCGCCCGCGGCCCACGGGCCCACGCCCTCGCCGCCGAAGGCCAGCCAGTCGCTGGCCCCGACCGGCTGCACGCCCAGCGCCAGCGCGGTCTCCGCGTCGCCCCAGCCCAGTGCGACGACGCGCTCCGGGGCCTTCGGCACCTCGACGTCCCCGAAGGCGGTGGTCACGGTGACCGGGAAGCTCGACTGACCGCTGGTGGGGGCGGTGCTGCCCTGGGCGCTGCCGCCCCCGGAGCCGGCGTCGGAGCCGCCGCAACCGGCGAGGACGAGAGCGGCGGCCAGGACGGCTGTGCCGCGGAGGGCGGTGCGGGACGACATCGTGCTCCTTGCTGAGACGGTCAGGTGAGGCTCACCTAAGCACACGGACGTCACGGGCAGGTCACCGTCGACCGGACGGGCTGCAGCGGGTGCGGCAAGTCGGTGGCCAGGGCCGCTGCGACCGGCGACACTGCGGCGGTGCTGCTCACGCTGTCGACCACCCACCGGCCGGCCACCGACCTGGGGTTCCTGCTGCACAAGAACCCCGCCCGGGCCCAGCAGGTGGAGGTCTCGACCGGGACGGCGCACGTGTTCTACCCCGAGGCCACCGACGAGCGCTGCACCGTCGCGCTGCTGCTGGAGGTCGACCCGATCGCCCTCGTGCGCGGGAAGGGCGACGGGGAGGGGTTCGCGCTCGGGCAGTACGTCAACGACCGCCCCTACGCCGCCTCCAGCCTGCTCGCCGTCGCCCTGGGCAAGGTCTTCGCCAGCGCCCGCCGCGGCGTGAGCAAGGAGCGGCCGGACCTGGTCGACACCCCGCTGCCGCTGGAGGTGCACCTGCCGGCGCTGTCGTGCCGGGGTGGCGCCGCGCTCGCCGAGCGGTTCTTCGCACCGCTGGGCTGGGCGGTGCAGGCCACGGCCGTCCCGCTGGACGAGC
Source organism: Modestobacter sp. L9-4 (assembly GCF_019112525.1). Lineage (NCBI taxonomy): Bacteria > Bacillati > Actinomycetota > Actinomycetes > Geodermatophilales > Geodermatophilaceae > Modestobacter > Modestobacter sp. L9-4. The sequence continues at coordinate 2,005,603 of NZ_CP077800.1, read as the reverse complement.
AGTTCCCCGAGTGGGGCGCCTCCCGGTACGTCGACCTGCGGCTCACCGGCACGCACCGGCTGGCCGACGCGGTCAACCACCTCTACGTCGGGCTGCCGGTGCTCGACGACGCCAAGCACTACTGGGTCAGCACCGACGAGATCGACAAGCTGCTGCGCGCCGGCGGGGGCTGGCTGGCCGCCCACCCCGAGCGCGAGCTGATCGCCGCCCGCTACCTCGCCCACCAGGGGCGGCTGGCCGGCGCGGCGATCGCCCGGCTGGCCGAGGCCGACGACGCCGACCCCGAGGTCCTCGACGACGCCCCCGAGGTGCCCGAGCGGCCGACCTCGCTGGCCCAGCTGCGCCAGGGCGCCGTGCTGGCCGCGCTCCGCTCGGCCGGCGCACACCGGGTGCTGGACCTCGGCTGCGGCAACGGCGCGCTGCTGCCGGCACTGCTCGCCGAGCCGGCCTTCACCGAGGTGGTGGGCGTGGACGTCAGCGCCCGGGCCCTGGAGGTCGCCGCCCGCCGGCTGCGGCTGGACCAGCTGCCCGAGCGCCAGCGTGCCCGGATCACCCTGCTGCAGGGCGCGCTCACCTACACCGACGCCCGGCTGGCCGGCTACGACGCCGCGGTGCTCATGGAGGTCGTCGAGCACCTGGACCCCGACCGGCTGCCGGCCCTGGAGCACGCCGTCTTCACCGCGGCGGCGCCGTCCACGGTGCTGGTGACCACCCCCAACGTGGAGCACAACGTGCGCTACCCGGCGCTGGCCGCCGGGGGCATGCGGCACCGTGACCACCGCTTCGAGTGGACCCGCGCGGAGTTCACCGACTGGGCGCAGGGGGTGGCCGGACGACGCGGCTACGCCGTCCGGTTCCTCGGCGTCGGCCCCGACGACCCCGAGGTCGGGCCGCCCACCCAGCTCGCGGTGTTCACCCGGGAGGTGGCGGCATGAGCGAGCTCGCCGTCCCGGAGCTGTCGCTGGTGGTGCTGATCGGTGCCTCCGGCTCGGGCAAGTCCACCTTCGCGCGGCAGCACTTCCTGCCCACCCAGGTGCTGTCCAGCGACGCCTGCCGCGCCATGGTCGCCGACGACGAGAACGACCAGTCGGCGACGCCGGCGGCCTTCGCGGTGCTGCACGCCATCGCCGCGGCCCGGCTGCGCGCCGGCCGGCTCACCGTCGTCGACGCCACCAACGTCAAGCGCGAGGACCGCGCCTCGCTGGTGCAGCTGGCCCGCGACCACGACGTCCTGCCGGTGGCGATCGTGCTCGACCTCCCCGAGGGCGTCTGCCTGGAGCGCAACGCCGCCCGCCCCGACCGCGACCTGGCCCGTACCGTCGTCAGCCGGCAGCGCGCCGAGCTGCGCCGCGGCCTGCGCGGGCTCAGCCGCGAGGGCTTCCGCAAGGTGCACCGGCTGGGCAGCGTCGCCGACGTCGACGCCGCGGTGGTCACCTACGAGAAGGCCTACAACGACCTGCGCGACCAGACCGGCCCGTTCGACGTGGTCGGTGACGTGCACGGCTGCCGCGCCGAGCTCGAGGCGCTGCTCGGCCGGCTCGGCTACACCGTGACCCGCGACGAGCAGGGCCGGGCCGTGGACGCCGTCCCGCCGGAGGGGCGGCGCGCGGTGTTCCTCGGCGACCTCGTCGACCGCGGCCCGGACTCACCCGGCGTGCTGCGCCTGGTGATGGGCATGGTCCGCGCCGGCCACGCCCTCTGCGTGCCCGGCAACCACGAGAACAAGCTGGTCAAGGCACTGCGCGGACGCGACGTGCAGGTCACCCACGGCCTGGAGACGACGCTCGCGCAGCTGGCCGAGGAGAGCGAGGAGTTCCGCACGGACGTCGCGGAGTTCTGCCACGGCCTGGTCAGCCACTACGTGCTGGACGGCGGGGCGCTGGTGGTCGCCCATGCCGGCCTCACCGAGGAGCTGCACGGTCGGGCCAGTGCCCGGGTGCGCAGCTTCGCCCTCTACGGCGACACCACCGGGGAGACCGACGAGTTCGGGCTGCCGGTGCGCTACCCGTGGGCGCAGGACTACCGCGGCCGGGCGGTGGTGCTCTACGGCCACACGCCGGTGCCCGAGCCCGAGTGGGTCAACAACACGCTGTGCCTGGACACCGGCTGCGTGTTCGGCGGCCGGCTGACCGCGCTGCGGTACCCCGAGCGCGAGCTGGTCGACGTCCCGGCGGAGCGCACCTGGTACGAGCCGGCCCGGCCGTTCCTGCCCGACGCTGGGCCCGCCCCGGAGCGGCCCGCCGAGGTGCTCGACGTCGCCGACGTGCTGGGCAAGCGGGTCGTGGAGACCCGGCTGTCCGGGCGGGTCACGGTGCGGGAGGAGAACGCCGCGGCCGCGATCGAGGTGATGAGCCGGTTCGCCCTCGCCCCGCAGCAGCTGGCCTACCTGCCGCCGACGATGAGCCCGGTCGCCACCTCCTCGGTCGAGGACCTGCTGGAGCACCCGGCCGAGGCATTCTCCTACTACCGCGGCGAGGGCGTGGCCGAGGTCGTCTGCCAGGAGAAGCACATGGGCTCCCGCGCGGTGGCGCTGGTGCGCCGCTCGGACGCCGGTGGCGACCCGACGCGGCCGGTGGGGGAGCGCGGTGCGTTGCACACCCGCACCGGACGGGCGTTCTTCGGCCCCGAGCTGTCCACGGCGTTCCTGGCCCGGCTGTCGCAGGCGGTGGCCGACGCCGGGGTGTTCGACGAGCTGGACAGCGACTGGGTGCTGCTCGACGGTGAGCTGCTGCCCTGGTCGGTGAAGGCCGGTGACCTGGTCCGCGGTCAGTACGCCTCGGTGGGGGCCGCGGCCCGGTCCGTGCTGCCGGTGGCCGAGTCGGTGCTGGTCCAGGCCGCCGCGCGCGGTCTGGACGTCGGCGACCTGCTCGACCGGCAGCGCGCCCGCACCGCCGACGCGCTGTCGTTCACCGACGTCTACCGGCGCTACTGCTGGCCGACCGACGGGCTCACCGGCACCGCGTTCGCGGCGTTCCAGGTGCTGGGTGCGGCCGGTCGCACCTTCGCCGACCGCCCGCACGACTGGCACCTGGGGGTCGCCGACCGGCTGGTCGCCGCGGACCCGGAGCTGCTGCGCGCGACGGCGCACCGCAGCGTGGACGTCACCGACCCGGCGGCCGAGCAGGCGGCCACCGAGTGGTGGACGGCGCTGACCGCCGACGGCGGCGAGGGCATGGTCGTGAAGCCGGCGGCCAACCTGACCCGCGCCCGGCGGGGCGTCGTCCAGCCCGGGCTCAAGGTGCGTGGCCGGGAGTACCTGCGGCTGGTCTACGGCCCCGACTACACCGCCCCGGCCAACCTGGCCCGGCTGCGCGACCGGAACCTGGGCCGCAAGCGCGGGCTGGCGCTGCGCGAGTACGCCCTGGGGCTCGAGGGCCTGGAGCGGCTGGCGCGGGGGGAGCCGATGTGGCGGGTCCACGAGTGCGTGTTCGCGGTCCTCGCGCTGGAGAGCGAGCCGGTCGACCCCCGGCTCTGACCGGGCGGCCGGGCGGGAACAGGAGAGGTGCCGGACCGGTTCATCCAGGTGTCGCGATCAGCCCGCCCCACCGGGGGTGGACGTCCCGCGCAGACCCCAGGAGACCCACCATGCGAAACGGCATCCACCCCGAGTACCGCACCGTCGTGTTCCAGGACACGTCGACGGGGGAGACCTTCCGGACCCGTTCGACGGTCCAGACCAGCCGCACGATCGAGCTGGACGGCGAGACGCTGCCCGTGGTCCCGGTCGAGATCAGCTCGTCCTCCCACCCGTTCTGGACCGGCAACCAGCGTGTGCTCGACACCGCGGGCCGGGTCGAGAAGTTCAACCAGCGGTACGGCGCGCGCCAGCGCGGCTGACCCACCCCGATCGCGCCGACGGCGCCGGACCCACCCGGGTCCGGCGCCGTCGCCGTGTCAGGAGCTCGTGTCAGGCGGGCTGCAGGAGCGGCGCCGCCGGGGTGAGCGCGGCCGCCGGGACCGGCCGGGAGTGCAGGTAGCCCTGGCTCTCGTCGCAGCCCAGCGCCTCCAGGCGCTGGAGCGTGGCCAGCTGCTCGACGCCCTCGGCCACGACGCGCAGGCCCAGCCGGTGCGCCATGTCGATGGTGCCGCTGACGATGGCGTCGGTCCTCGAGTCGGTGAGCAGGTCCTGGGTGAAGGAGCGGTCCAGCTTCAGCTCGGTCACCGGGAGCTGGCGGAGGTAGCTCAGCGAGGCGTAGCCGGTGCCGAAGTCGTCGATGCTGACCGCGATGCCCAGCGCGGCGATCGCGTCGAGCACCGCGAGGCTGGACTCCGGGTCGCTCATCAGCACGGTCTCGGTCACCTCCAGCACCAGGGACGACGCGGGCAGACCCTGGGCGGCCAGCAGCTCGGCGACCCGGCCCGGGAGCGCCCGGTCGAGCAGGTTGCTCACCGACAGGTTCACCGACACCCGCAGGTCGCGGCCCTCCTGGCGCCAGGCGGCGGCCTGGGTGACGGCCTGCACCAGCACCGTCTCGGTGAGGGCCCCCATCAGGCCGTGCAGCTCCGCGGCCGGCAGGAAGTCCGCCGGCGGCAGCAGCCCGCGGGTCGGGTGCTGCCACCGGACCAGCGCCTCGACGCCGACGACGTCGCCGGTGCGCACGGCCACCTGTGGCTGGTAGTGCAGGACCAGCTCACCGCGGGCCATGCCGGCGCGCAGCTCCTCGACGAGGGCCAGCCGGCCGCTGGTGTCCACGTGCCGGCCCGCGTCCCAGGCCACGGCCGAGGCGCCGGTGCGCTTGGCGTCGTAGAGCGCCGAGTCGGCGCGGCGGAGCAGCAGGGTCGCGCAGCCGTCGGGCAGGTGCCCGCCGGGCTCGTGCACGGTGAGCCCGATGCTGAGGTCGGCGTGCAGCTCGAGGCCGGCCACCTGGAACGGGACGGCGAAGCGCTCGACCAGTCCGGTGCCCAGCCGGCCGGAGGCCTCGCCGGTGGCGGTGGCCGTCAGCGGGGCGATGACGGCGAACTCGTCTCCACCCAGCCGCCCGACCAGCGTCCCGGCCGGCACGGTCTGCTCCAGGCGGCGGGCGATCATGCGCAGCAGGTCGTCGCCGGCTGCGTGCCCGAGCCCGTCGTTGACCTCCTTGAACTTGTCCAGGTCGACCAGGCCGAGCGCGAACGGGGTGCCGGTGGCGCAGAGGTGCTCGATGCGCCGCAGCACCGCCCGGCGGTTGGGCAGCGAGGTCAGCTCGTCGGTCAGCGCCTCGCGCCGGCTGACCGCCAGCTCCGACAGGTCCCGGACGTTGACCAGCAGCCGCAGGCTGGAGGCGATCGCGGACAGCCCGGCGCAGACGACGGCCGGCCAGGACGGCGTGGTCGCCGCGGCGACGGCGAGGGTGAGCGTGGCGACGGCGATGATCGACACGGCGCCGACCGTGGAGTCCGCGGGGTCGGCCGGTTGCGGGGTCGAGCGCGGGGGCTGCCGGACCGCGGCGAGGGCGAGCGGGACCAGGCCCACCGCCACGGCGGCGGCGGCGGCCAGCGGGGCGCCGTCCGCGGTGGCCAGGCCGAGGGCGACCCCGCCGGAGACGGCGGTCAGCGCCCCGGCGACCAGCCACATGCGCACGTCGCTGCGGAGCGCGGCGATGATCGTCATGACCCAGACGGTCCCCAGGCACACCACGGCGGAGGCGGCGGCCAGGAGCAGCGGCTGCAGGCGCCAGTCCGGCAGCGCGGCCAGCGGTCCGCCGAGGTCGTCGACCAGCACGTTGCCGATCGCCACCGCGACCAGGACGCCCGCGGAGCCGTTGAGGACGTCATTGGGGTCGGCCGCGCTGGTGGAGTACCGGTTCCACTTCAGCAGCCCGCTGTAGACCGGCGGGAAGACCAGCGCGGTGGCCACGGCCAGGGGCAGCCCGCCGACCTGCTCGAGGCCGGGTACGAGCGAGGCGGCGACGGTGCTCAGCACGCCGACACCGAGGAGGCCGCCGGAGAGCAGCAGCCGGGCCCACATCTCCCGTTCGGGCTGGTCCTCGGTGGTCCGCCAGCCGAGCAGCAGGCCGAGTGCCGCCAGCAGCAGCACCGCGGACCCCAGCCCCACGGGGGCCAGCCGGCCGGTCGCGGAGGTCGCGGCGACGGCGAGCGCCGGGACGACCACCAGCGCGACGAGGGGCGCGCGGGGGAGCCAGCGGGGAGGTGCGGACGAGCTCATGGCCCGACTCTGCGCTCCTGCCCCGGAAGTTGGTACGCAATGTAGTTGCGTCCTCACCCTTTGAGAGGGGGCCGGGTCCAGCGCGGTCTCCCCGGCCGCGGCGGAGGACATGTCCGACCGCGTCGGTACGGTGCCGCCAGGACCCGGCTCGGCCGGTCAGGACGGAGCAGACAGATGGCGCACCAGGTGACCGGCTCGCAGCCGCCGTACGAGGCGCCCCCGCCGCGGCTGGCGGTGGAGACCAACGGCATCAACGTCATCGCCGAGGCCGAGCGCAAGGGCACGCCGCGGCAGCTGTTCTGGCCGTGGTTCGGCGCCAACGTCAGCGTGCTGGGCCTGTCCTACGGCGCCTTCACCCTGGGGTTCGGCATCGGCTTCTGGCAGGCGGTGGTCGCCGGGGTCGTCGGCATCGTCGTCAGCTTCGCGCTCTGCGGCCTGGTCGCGATCGCCGGCAAGCGGGGCTCGGCGCCCACGCTGGTGCTCAGTCGCGCCGCCTTCGGCGTCACCGGCGGCCGCGTCCCCGCCGTCCTGTCCTGGGTGCTGACGGTCGGCTGGGAGACCGTGCTGACCTCGCTCGCGACGCTGGCCACGGCCACCGTGCTCACCGAGCTCGGCTGGGGCGGCGGGACGGCGACGAAGGTGGTCGCCCTGCTCGTGGTCGCCGCGCTGGTGGTGGCCGGCGGCGTGCTCGGGTTCGACCTGATCATGCGCATGCAGGCGGTGATCACCGTGGTCACCGGGGTGCTCACCGTCGTCTACCTGGTGCTGGTCCTCGACGACGTCGACTGGTCCGCGGTCACCGCCCTGCCCAGCGGGTCGGCGGAGCTGTTCATCGGCGCGCTGGTGCTGGTGATGACCGGGTACGGCTTCGGCTGGGTCAACGCCGCCGCCGACTACTCGCGCTACCTGCCGCGCACGGCGTCCACCCGCGGCGTCGTCGGCTGGACGACGTTCGGGTCGGCGCTGGCGCCGGTGTTGCTGCTGGTGTTCGGCCTGCTGCTCGCCGGGTCGTCGGGTGACCTGTCCACCGCGATCAGCGCCGACCCGATCGGTGCGCTGGCCACCCTGCTGCCCACCTGGTTCCTGGTGCCCTTCGCCGTGGTGGCCGTGCTCGGCCTGGTCGGCGGCGCGGTGCTGGACATCTACTCCTCCGGCCTGGCGCTGCTGGCCGCCGGCGCCCGGGTGCCCCGCCCGGTCGCCGCCTCCATCGACGGCGTGCTGATGGTGCTGGGCGCCATCTGGGTGGTCTTCCTCGCCGAGGGCACCTTCTTCACCCAGTTCCAGGGCTTCCTGATCACCCTCGGCGTCCCGGTCGCGGCCTGGTGCGGGATCTTCCTGGCCGACCTGCTGCTGCGCCGCCGCGACTACGCCGAGGCCGACCTCTACGACCCGCGCGGCCGCTACGGCGCCGCCCAGCCGGTGCCGCTGCTGCTCCTGGCGCTCGGGACGGTGCTGGGCTGGGGTCTGGTGACCAACTCCTACGCCGGCTGGCTGGACTGGCAGGGCTACCTGCTGGGCCCGGTCGGGCTGGGCGGCCGGGACGGCGCGTGGGCCTACGCCAACCTCGGTGTCCTGGTCGCCCTGGTCGTCGGGTTCCTCGGCACGCTGCTGCTGCGCCGCGGGGCGGTCCGCCGCCAGGAGGCGGCGTGACCGCGCTGCTCGCGGTGATCGACGTCCAGCACGTCTTCGCCGACCCCGGGTCGCCGTGGGGCGCGCCCGGGTTCGCGGCGGTCCACCCCGCCATCCGCCGGCTCACCGCGGCGTTCGCGGGCCGGGTCGTGCACACCCGCTTCGTCGCGCCGGCCGAGCCGACGGGTGCGTGGGTGCCCTACTACGCCCAGTTCCCCTTCGCCCTCCAGCCGCCGGACGCCCCGCTGTACGCGCTCCTCGACGACCCGGACGGCGCACCGGTGCTCGACGCGACGACCTTCGGCAAGTGGGGCCCGGAGCTGGCCGAGCTCACCGGCGACGGCCCGCTGCTGCTCGCCGGGGTCTCCACCGACTGCTGCGTGCTGTCCACGGCGCTGCCCGCCGCGGACGCCGGCGTGCCGGTGCAGGTGGTCACCGACGCCTGCGCCGGGGCGACCGACGCCGACCACGGGCGTGCCCTGGCCGCGATGGCCCTCTACGCCCCGTTGATCACGCTGACCACCACCGACGAGGTGCTCGCCGCACGGTGAGCCCGGGCGGCGCGCCGGGCCCGGGAATGTCGTTGCTCTGTGCACGCTTGGAGCCCCCTGTACTGCGAGCGTGACCAACGTCGGTCCAGCGTGAGCACCGCGCCGATGGAGGGACCCATGACCGCCACATCCGACGACACCCGGACGACCGCCCCGTCGGTCGGCCGGCCCGTCACCCAGGCCCAGCTGGACGCGCTGCCGTCGCCGGTGGCCGAGAAGCCGAGGACCGCCCGCACCGCGCTGACGCTGGGCGCGTTCGTCGCGCTCGGCCCGCTGACCATCGACATGTACCTGCCGGCGCTGCCGACGATCACCGACGAGCTGCAGACCACCTCCTCGGCGGTCCAGCTCACGCTCACCGGCACCCTGGTCGGGCTCGCGCTCGGCCAGCTCGTGCTCGGCCCGCTGTCGGACCGCTACGGCCGCCGCACCCCGCTGCTGATCGGCACGTCGCTGCACGTCCTGGCCTCGCTGCTGGTGCTCGTCGCCCCGAACGTCGCCGTCCTCGGCCTGCTGCGCGTGCTGCAGGGCGCGGGTGCGGCGGCCGGTGCGGTCATCGCGATCGCCGTCGTCCGGGACCTGTTCGACGGCCGGGCCGCGGCCACGATGCTGTCCCGGCTGTTCCTGGTGCTCGGCGTCGCGCCGGTGCTCGCGCCCACCATCGGCGGGGAGATCCTGCGCTTCACCTCCTGGCGCGGGGTCTTCGCGCTCCTGGCCGTCTACGGCGTGCTGCTGGTCGCCATGGGCTTCTTCGCCGTCCGCGAGACGCTGCCGCCCGAGCGCCGCAGCAGCAACGGGGTCGCCGGCACGCTGCGCAGCTACGGCTCGCTGTTCCACGACCGGGCCTACGTCGGCCTTGTGCTCGTCGCCGGCCTGACCATGGCCGGGCTGTTCGCCTACGTGTCGGGCTCCTCGTTCGTCTACCAGGACGAGTTCGGCCTCGACGAGCAGCAGTTCGGCCTGCTCTTCGGCGCCGGTGCGGTGTTCCTCATCGCCGCCACCCAGCTCAACCCGGTCCTGCTGCGCTGGTTCGCCACCGCGAGGATCCTGGTCGCCGGCACGATCGCCGGTGCCCTCGCGGGCGCGACGCTGCTCGTGCTGGCCCTCACCGACACCGGTGGCCTGTTCGGTGTCGCCGCCCCGCTGTGGGCGGTGCTGTTCGCCGTCGGCCTGGCCCTGCCCAACGCCCCGGCGCTCGCGCTGTCCCGGCACGGCGAGAAGGCCGGTACCGCGGCCGCACTGCTGGGCGCCGTGCAGTTCGGCGTCGGCGCGGCGGTCTCCCCGCTGGTCGGCCTGCTGGGCAACGACGCGGTGGCCATGGGCACGGTGATCGTCGGGTCGCTCGTGCTCGCCATCGTCGTCCTGGTGGTCGTCGTCCGGCCGTGGCAGCTGGCCGACCCGGACCGCGACAGCGCTGCGGTCGTCGCGCACTGACCTGCCCGCCCCGGTCGTCAGCCGATGACGACCGGGGCGGAGATCCCGACCTCCACCATCCGGGCCACCCCGGTGGTGCGGGAGCGGACCTCCTCCTCCATCCAGATGACGTAGGCGTCACCCGGCACCAGGCCGGTGATCGTCGCGCTCAGCTCCGAGCAGGTCGCGGGCCTGGCCACCGTCACCGGGACCGGGCCCGCCTGCTCGCCCCCGACCAGCTCCTGGCTGACCGCCGAGACGCGGTAGGACAGCACCTCCTCGCGGGAGTCCGCCAGCCACGTCACCGTCGCCGACCCCGGCCCGGCCACCGCGTTCGGCACGATCCGCCGCGGCGTCGTCGAGCTGCCGCAGGGGTCCGGCCGTGGCGTGTACCGCGGCACGACGCCGTACGAGGTGTCGACCGGCACCGTGATGCCGACCGGCCGGGGCGGCTGCGGGACGGCGAACCCGCCGCTGCGCGCGCCCTGGGCGGCCACCGCACTGATCTCCTCGCCGCCCATCCCGGCCTGGCCGGTGCCGGACATGCCGACCGCCCTGTCCGGCAGCGTGGTGTCCAGCAGCTGCTGCCGGGCGATGCCGTTGGTCACCTCGGTGCCCGAGGCGGTCAGCTCGACCACCACCGGGGCCACCTGGACGCCGGCGATCACCGCCACCGCGCCCACCAGCAGCGCCGGGGCCAGCCAGCCCAGCCGGTTGCGCGGTCGCCGCTGCGGACGGCGAGCTGCCGGACGCGTGGTCCGGCCCGCCGCCGGGCGGGTGCCCTTCCCCGGTGCCGGACGCCGCTGAGCCGGACGCTGCTGTGCCGCCATGAGCGATCTCCCATCCCTGGTCCTCCGAGGATGATCGGCACGTCGGGGCCGGAGCTGTTGCCGAACCCGGCACCGGCTGCCTGTGAGCAGGACCGCGCGACGGACCACCGGTGCGCGGAATGCCGCCGCCGGGCCACGTCTTGGCCCCTGCTGTGAGTGCAGCCCCTCCCGTCGAGACGACGCAGGCCCCGACCCACCCCGCGACCCGCACGGCGGTGCTGGCGATCGTGGCGCTGGCGCTCGGCGGCTTCGCGATCGGCACCACGGAGTTCGTCACCATGGGGCTGCTGCCCGACATCGCCTCCGGGGTGCAGGCGAGCATCCCCTCGGGCGGGCACCTCATCTCCGCCTACGCACTCGGCGTGGTGGTCGGCGCCCCCACCATCGCCGCGCTCGGCGCCCGGCTCCCGCGCCGCTCGCTGGCCATCGGCCTGCTCGTGGCCTTCATCGCCGGCAACACCCTCAGCGCCGTGGCCCCCGGTTTCACCAGCCTGCTGCTGGCCCGGTTCGTCGCCGGGCTGCCGCACGGCGCCTACTTCGGCGTCGCCTCGCTGATCGCGGCCTCCCTCGTGCCGGCCCACCAGCGCGGCCGGGCGGTCAGCTCGGTGATGCTGGGCCTGGCGTCGGCGAACGTGGCCGGCGTGCCCGCCGCGACCTGGCTGGGTCAGCACCTGGGCTGGCGCTCGGCGTACTGGGCCGTCGTCGTGGTGGGCGCGCTGTCGGTGGTCGCCGTGCTGGCCGTCGTGCCGTCGGTCCCGGGGCGGGCGGAGGCGACGCTGCGCTCCGAGCTGGGTGCGCTCCGCCGTCCGCAGGTGGTCCTGACGCTGCTCGTGGCCACGGTGGGGTTCGGCGGCATGTTCGCCATGTACAGCTACATCGCCCCGACTGTCACCGACGAGGCGCACACCTCGGCCGGCTTCGTGCCCGTGGTGCTGCTGGCCTTCGGCCTCGGCGGCGTGCTCGGGACGGCGCTGGGCGGACGGCTCGCCGACCGTGCCCTGTTCCGCTCGTTGGTGGGCGCCACGATCGCCGTCGGCGTGCTGCTCGGGGTGATGGTGCTGGCCGCCGGCCAGATCGTGGCGCTGACCGCCACGGTGTTCGCCGTCGCCGCGGCCGCCTCGACGATGGTGGTGCTGCTCCAGCTCCGGCTGATGGAGGTCGCCGGCGACGCCCAGATGCTGGGCGCTGCGCTCAACCACTCCGCGCTCAACGCCGCCAACGCCCTCGGCGCGTGGCTGGGCGGGCTGGTCATCGCCGCCGGGCTGGGCTACCGGGCGCCCAGTGCGGTCGGCGTGGGGCTGGCCGCCGTCGGGCTGGTCTTCCTGGCCGCCTCCGCGCGGGTCCGGCACCGGGCGCTGGCCGGTCGCTGAGCCGTCGTCCCGGACCGGTCCGTCACAACGATGGGGAGGCCGCTGCGGCGCGCCGTCGGGCCCGCGCCTGCGCCGCCGTCCCGGACATGGTCGGATGTAGGGGGTCAGGCCGTACCGCCCCGTCGCCCGCCCTCGGAGGTCCTGCAGTGCAGCTCGAGAACTCGTTCACCCTGCCGGTGCCGATCGACGAGGCCTGGCGGGCGCTGAGCGACGCCGAGCGCAGCCTGCCGTGTCTGCCCGGGGCCGACGTCGACTCCGTCGACGGCCCGGAGGCCGCCGGCCGGATCAAGGTCAAGCTCGGGCCGATCAACCTGACCTACCAGGGCAGGGTCAGCGTCAGCGCGAGCGACCCGGTCGCGCACCGCGTCGTGCTCGACGCCCGCGGCAAGGACCAGCGCGGCAACGGCACCGCGTCGGCGGCGGTGACCGTGACGCTCACCGCCGAGGGCACCGGCACCCGCGCCGAGGTGTCCAGCGACCTGACCATCACCGGGCGCCCGGCCCAGTTCGGCCGCGGCGTGATGACCGACGTGGCGGGCAAGATGCTCAACCAGTTCGCCGACCGGCTCGCCGCCCAGCTGGCCGCCGGTGACGGCGGGACCGTCGAGCTGCCGGCCGCCGGTGCGCCGGAGCCCACGATCACGGAGCGGGCCACCGCGGCGGTGGCCAAGGCGGCGGCGACGACCGCAGGAGTGGTGGAGGAGGCAGCGATGTCGATCGAGGGAACCTCAGGCGACACCCCGGCCGGCGAGGCGGCCAGGAAGGCCGGCGCGGCCGCGAAGAAGGTCGCCGGTGCGGCGGCCGACCGGGCCGCGGACGCCGAGCAGAGCGCGACGCCGGTGAAGAAGGCCACCCCGGCCAAGGCAGCGCCAGCGAAGGCCGCGCCCGCCAAGGCCGCCGCCAAGAAGGCCGCGCCGGCCAAGGCCGGTTCCACCCTGCCCGACCCGCTGGCCCCGCCGCGCAAGAGCGCAGCCACCCCGCCGCCCGCCGGCACCCCGACGAGCACGGGCACCCAGCCGGTGGTCCCGTCGGTGGGCGGTCCGGCCACCACGCCGATCATGGCCAGCGTCCCGCCGGCCGACTCCACGGCGGCCGCGGCCGCGACGCCCCCCGCGCCCGACTCCGGGACGACCCAGGCGATCAGCCTGCCGGCCGACGACGCCACCCCCGCCGGCGGCGCCCCCGCCGCGGGCGGCACCTCCCCGGCTGCGAGCGGCACCTCCCCGGCCGCGAGCAGCACCACACCCGCGGCGAGCGGCAACGCCCCGGCGGCCAGCAGCGGCGCTCCCGCGGCGAGCAGCAGTGCCCCCGCGGCGAGCAGCACCGCGCCCGCGGCGAGCAGCACCGCGCCCGCCGCCGACGCGACCCTCCCGGCCGCGGCGCCGGTGAGCGCCCCGGTCACCCCGCGCAAGGCGCCGAGCAAGCCGCCGACCGGCACCACCGCGCCGCCGAACCGGCCCGCCGGTGGCGGCCCGGGCAAGGGCACGCCGGACTCCCCGCGCCGCCCGCTGGCCGAGGCCGACCCCAAGCCGATCGACCGGCTGCAGGTCAGCGACGGCTCCGCGCTGTCGAAGTACGCCGCCCCGGCCGCCGGCGCGACCGTGCTGGCGCTGCTGCTCGCCCTCGTCCTCCGCCGCCGCCGGCGCTGATGGAGTCCCAGCGCTCGGAATTCGATGCGCTGGGACTCCACTAGAGCGAGAGCAGCCAGTCGGCCGCAGCGGTCGCGACCGCGGGGACGTCCTTCTTCAGCGAGTGGTCGCCCGGGACGGCGTGCACGCGGCCGTCCGCGGGCAGCACGGCGGCGACCTCGTCGGGCCCGCCGAACGCGTCGGTGCGCCCCTGCACCACCAGCAGCGGGACGCCGGCCAGCGCGAGCTCGGCGGCCCGGCTCTTCTCCGGCCGGCCCGGCGGGTGCAGCGGGAAGGCCAGCGCCAGCACCCCGGCCGCCCCCGCGGACGACGCCGTCCGGCAGGCCACCCGCGCTCCGGCGCTGCGGCCGCCGAGCACCAGCGGCCCGGTCAGCTGCCCGTCGGCGGCCAGGCCGGCGAGCACCGCGGTCCAGCCCTCGTCGAGCCGGGCCGGGGCAGGGGCGATCCGCTTCCCGGCCACCCGCCAGGGCTGGTCGACCCGCAGCACCCGCCAGCCGGCCGCACAGCCGGCGCCGGCGACCGCGACCAGGTCGGCGGCGTCGACCCCGCCGCCGGCACCGCCGCCGAGCACCAGCGTGCCGCGCACCGCGCCGTCCGGTTCGGAGGCGTACACGCGGGCCGGGCCCAGCGGGGTGGCGACCTCCCTCACCGGGGAGGGAGCGCGAGCAGTGCGTCGACGACCTCGACCAGCGTGCCGCCCTGCACGTCGGGGGCGCCGAGGACGTCGGCGAACACCCGCTCCGACCGCCCGGAGGTGAACCCGGTGGTGAGCCCCGCACGCCGGGCGCCGAGCACGTCCCAGGATTGGGCCGCGACCAGGGCCATCTGCTCCGGTGCCACGCCACAGACGCCCACCGCCCACAGGTAGGCCTCCCGCGCGGGCTTCCACGCCCGGATCGACTCCGAGGTGAGCATCCGCTCGACGAGGACCGCCACCCCGCCGCGGGTCAGCCCCGCCTCGGCCACGCCGGGCGCCCCGTGGCTGAGCGTCACGACCCGCACGCCGGCGCCCACCAGCCGGCGCAGCGCGGGCTCGACGTCGGGGTGCGGCGACAGCTCCATGAACGCGTCGGCGACGGCGGAGCAGGCGGTGCCCGGCAGCCCGGTCACCTGGGCGACCGAGGACTCGAAGGCGGCGCGGAAGGAGAACCAGGTGCCTGCGGTGCTGCCCGCCAGGCCGGTGAGCAGGGTGCGGGAGAAGACCGCGGGCAGCGCGTCGGCCGAGGAGCCCTGCTCGGTCAGCGCCGCCCCGACGGGAGCGAGGTCGAGCAGCGTCTCGTTGACGTCGAACGCGACGACCTCCGGGCGGGTGCGGGTCACGCGGCCTCGTCGTCCCGGGGGTCGGCGGGCAGGTGCCTGCCGGCCTGGGCGGGCCGCCGCATCCGGCCGCTGATCTTGCGGTACAGGAACCAGCCGACGGCCCCGACGACGACGGCGGCGACCACGTAGTCCAGGTAGTGCAGGTTCGCCTCGATGAAGTCGCCGGCCGCCACGCCGAGACCGATCAGCAGGCTGTTCCAGATCAGCGACCCGGCCGTGGTGAAGAGCAGGAACTGCGGCAGCGGCATGTGCACCACACCGGCGGGCACCGACACGAAGCTGCGCACGATGGGCACCATCCGGCCGAAGAACACCGCCGACCGGCCGTGCTTCTCGAACCAGGCGAAGGTGCGGTCGACGTCGGCGGTCTCGACCAGCGGCAGCCGGTCGAGGAACGCGTGCGAGCGCCGTGGCCCCAGCCCGCGACCGACCGCGTACAGGACCAGCGCCCCCACCACCGAGCCGAGGGTGGCGAACAGCACCACCGGGACGACGTCCAGCCGGCCGTCGTTGATCAGCACCCCGGCGGCGCCGAGCACGGCCTCGCTGGGGATCGGGGGGACGACCGTCTCGATCAGGATCGTCAGCCCGACGCCCACGGCGCCCAGCTTGTCGACGAGGTCGAGCAGGAAACCGGTGATCCCACCCTGGTCGGAACCGGTGGCAGCGAGGGCTGTCATGGGCGCCACGGTATCGGCGCCCACGGCGTCGTGCCCCGCCCGCGGCACCGGGCGACCGTAGGGTGCGCGCCATGGTGCAGCGATTCACCGCCCGCGCCGTCGTGGTCGGGGACCGCGCCGGCACCGTCGTCCCCGACGCCGTGCTGGACGTGGCCGACGGCATGATCAGCTGGGTCGGCCCCGCCCGAGATGCCCCACCGGCCCCGGACGCCGAGGTCACGGCGCTGCCCGGCGTCCTGGTGCCCGGCATGGTCAACACCCACGCGCACTCGCCGATGGTGCTGTTCCGCGGTCAGGGCGAGGGGCTGCCGCTGGACCGCTGGCTCGCCGAGGTGATGTGGCCGCGTGAGGCGAGGCTCACGCCCGAGGACGTCGAGGTCGCCATGACCGCGGCCTCGGCGGAGATGCTGCGGCACGGGGTCACCACCAGCGTGGAGATGTACTTCCACCCCGAGCGGATCGCCGCGGCGCTGCGCGCCACCGGCGGGCGCGGGGTGATCGCCAACCCGCTGATCGGGCTGCCCGGCTTCGGCAGCTTCGACGAGCAGCTGGAGACCGCCGTCCGGCTCTCGGCCGCCAACGACGCGCAGGTCGAGTACGGGATCGGTCCGCACGCGGCCTACACGGTGCCGCTGCCGGTGCTCGCCCAGGCGGCCGAGGCGGCCCGCGCGCGCGACCTGCTGCTCACCGTGCACGTCGCCGAGACCGCCACCGAGGGCGACGAGCTACTGGCCACCCACGGGCTCAGCGTCCCGCAGCTGCTGGCCAGCCACGACGTCCTGGGCGGGCGGGTGCTGGGCGCCCACTGCGTGCACATGGACGACGGCGACCTGGAGCTGTGGCGGGAGTACGACGTCGCCGTCGCCCACTGCCCAGGCAGCAACACCAAGCTGGCCAGCGGCACCGCCCGGCTGCGGGACATGCTCGACCTGGGCATCCGGGTCGGCATGGGCACCGACGGCCCGGCGTCCAACGACAACCTCGACCTGTTCGAGGACCTGCGGCTGGCCGCGCAGCTGGCCCGCCTCCGCGAGCGGGACGCCATGGCGCTCACCGCCCCCGAGGCGTTCTGGCTGGCCACGGGCGCGGCAGCCGACGCGATCGGCCGCCCGGACCTGGGGCAGCTGGCCGCGGGGCGGCGCGCGGACCTGGTGCACGTCGACACCGACGACATCGCGTTCGTGCCGGTCGGGGAGGTCACCGACCTGCTCACCCACCTGGTCTGGTCGGTGGGCAGCCGGCACGTGCGCGACACCTGGGTCGCCGGCCGGCAGGTCGTGGCCGGCGGTGTGTCGACCACGGTCGACGAGGCGGCGCTGCGGGCCGACGTGCAGACCCGCGCGATGCGCCTCGCCGGCCGCTGAGCGGAGTGGGTCCGTCGAGCTGACGCCGACGGTCCCACTCCGCCTGCGCGGTCAGCCGATGTGGCGCTGCAGCAGGCTGAGGTCGGCGGGGCCGAGGCGGTCGGCGGCGGTGGCCGCCTGGTGCCAGTAGGGGTAGAGCAGCGGCGGGTGGCTGACCTCCTCCAGCCGGGCGATCTCGGCGTCCTCGAGCACCAGGTCCGCGGCGGCGAGGTTCTGCCGCAGCTGGTCGGTGGTGCGGGCGCCGATCACCACGGAGGTGATGCCGGGCCGGGACAGCGTCCACGCCAGGGCGACCTGCGCGGCCGGCACGCCGCGGGCCTCGGCGACGGCCACCAGCACCTCGATCGTGTCGTACAGCCCCTCCTGGTCGTACACGGGCGGCTCGCCCCAGTCCGACAGCTGGCGGCCCTCGGCCGGCTGCTGCCCGCGGCGGTACTTGCCCGACAGCAGCCCGCCGGCCAGCGGGCTCCACACCAGCACGCCCAGCCCCTGGTCCAGGCCGGCCGGCACCAGCTCGTACTCGGCCTCCCGGCCCTGCAGCGAGTAGTAGACCTGCTGGCTGACCGGCCGCGGGGCGCCGATGCGCTCGGCCGTCCCGACGGCCTTCATCAGCTGCCAGCCGGCGAAGTTCGAGATGCCGACGTAGCGCACCTTGCCGGCGTCGACCAGCGTGCGGAGTGCGGCGAAGGTCTCCTCCAGCGGGGTCAGCCCGTCCCACTCGTGCAGCTGGTAGAGGTCGATGTGGTCGGTGCCGAGCCGGCGCAGCGAGGCCTCGCACCCGCGGACGACGTGGTGCCGGCTCAGCCCGCCGTCGTTGGGGCCCTCGCCCATCG
Source organism: Modestobacter sp. L9-4 (assembly GCF_019112525.1). Taxonomy (NCBI): domain Bacteria; kingdom Bacillati; phylum Actinomycetota; class Actinomycetes; order Geodermatophilales; family Geodermatophilaceae; genus Modestobacter; species Modestobacter sp. L9-4. Next base: position 1,987,819 of record NZ_CP077800.1, on the reverse strand, counting down.
GGAAGCGGACCTTGGAGGCGATCAGGACGTCGTCCCGGCGGCCGGCGAGGACCTGGCCGACGATCTCCTCGCTCAGCCCGGCGGAGTAGACGTCGGCGGTGTCGATCAGGTTGACGCCGGCCTCCAGGGCCAGGTCGACCTGCTCGCGGGCCTCGTCGACCTGGGTGCTGCCGACCTTGGCGAAGTCACCGGCCCCACCGAAGGTCATCGTGCCCAGGGTCAGCGTCGACACCCTCAGGCCCGAGCTGCCCAGCTGGCGGTACTGCATGTGCGTCTCCTCCGGTCGACGGTCTCCGGCCAGTCCACCACGGGGCCGCGCAACCCGCGGACCGGCAGCGGGAACGATTGCGTCCCAGCTATCGTGACGGCGGGCACGTCGGTGCTGCGCGCGACAGGAGACGGTCATGACCATGCTCAGGCGGATGCGGGCCCACGTGCGGGAGCTCGCCGCGCGGACCCGGCCGGTGCACCCGGCGACGGAGGCGGCGCTGGCTGAGCGCTGGGCGGCGCTGCCGGACCACGTGAAGACCCCGGCGCAGAGCCTCGGGCAGCACGCGGTGGGCTGCGAGGGCACCCACGGCGTCTTCCCGAAGTGCAACCTGACCTGCACGCCCTGCTACCACTCGGCCGACGCCAACAAGGTCCGCGTCGACGGTGAGCACACCGTGCGCGAGATCGAGGCGCAGATGGCCTACCTCGAGGAGCGCCGCGGCCCCTACGCCCACGCCCAGCTGATCGGCGGCGAGGTGAGCCTGCTGCCGCCGGACGCGCACGCCGCCGCGCTGCAGACGATGCGCGCCCACGGCCGCTCGCCCATGTCGATGACGCACGGCGACTTCGACCCCGAGTACCTGCGCGCCCTGGTCACCGACGACGACGGCGCGCTGCGCTTCGACCGGATCAGCTTCGCGGCCCACTTCGACATGCTCATGCGTGGCCGCCGCGGCGCGGTGAAGCCGAAGAGCGAGGCCGAGCTCAACCCGTTCCGCCAGCGCTTCGTGCAGATGTTCCGCGACCTGGCCGCGGAGACCGGGCTCAAGTACTACCTGGCCCACAACATGACCGTCACCCCGGCCAACCTCGACCAGGTCGCCGAGACGGTGCGCGCCGTGCTGCCCATGGGCTTCTCGATGATGAGCTTCCAGCCCGCCGCCCACGTGGGCGACGACCGCCGCTGGAAGGAGTCCTACACCGCGGTGGACGTCGACGCGGTGTGGGCGCAGCTGGAGGCCGGGCTCGGCCACCGGGTGCCCCACGAGGGCATCGAGTTCGGCGACCCGCGCTGCAACCGGGTGGCCTTCGGGTTCATGGTCGACGGGCACTGGCACGGCGTGGTCCACCCCGACGACGCGGCCGACCGCGCGGCCCGCGACCGGTTCTTCGCCCACTACGGCGGCGTGGCCTTCAGCGGCACCCCGCCGCTGCTGCTGGTGGTCAAGCTGGCCCGCGTGCTCCGTCACCACCCCGGCGACCTGCCGGTGGCGCTGCGCTGGGCGGCCCGCACCGTCCGCCGCGTCGGCGGCCTGCGCACCGTCGTGACGGCGGCCCGGGAGGGGAAGCTGGGACTGATGACCTTCGAGGTGCACAGCTTCATGGACGCCGAGCAGGTGGGCCCGGCCTGGGCGATGATGCAGCGCGGCGAGACGGCCACCGACCCGCAGCTGCTGGCCACCCAGGAGCGGCTGGCCGCCTGCACCTACTCGATGTCGCACCCCGAGACCGGCCAGCTGGTGCCCGCCTGTGCCCAGCACTCGGTGCTCGACATCGCCGAGAACGTCGAGCTGCGGAGGCTCCTACCCCTGACCGTCGTCTGACGGCGGTACCGGGACGCCGGCCGGGGGCACGGCGTCGCCGGCCGGGGGCACGACGCACCGGTCGGCGAGGGGGAGCCGCAGCCCCACCGGCGCCCCGACCGGCAGCTCCTCCCCGGGGGCCAGCTCGCCGTCGACGGTCGTCGTCCCGCCCGGGCCGGTGACCTCCACGGTGACCAGGGCGCGCAGCCCGCGCCGGCGGACCCGCACGACCGTGCCCCGGACGTCGGCGCCGGGGTCGCCGGGTGCCGTGACGGTGACCGCCTCGGGCCGCACGACGAGCACACCGGCACCGTCGGGCGTCGGCGTGGGCAGCGACAGGACGCCGAGCGCGGAGGAGTGCCGGCCACCGGAGACCGTGCCGGGCACCTCGGTGCGCCCGCCCAGCAGCCGGCTGACCGCCAGCGAGCGGGGTGCGGCGTAGAGCTCGCGCAGCGGGCCGTGCTGCTGCAGGCGGCCGTGGTCGAGGACCGCGACGGTGTCGGCCAGCACGTCGGCCTCGGCCGGGTCGTGGGTGACCAGCAGGACGGTGGTGTCCACGCGCTGGCGGAGGCCCGCGACCAGCTCGTGCATCTCGGCGCGCAGCGCGGTGTCCAGGGCGCTGAACGGCTCGTCGAGCAGCAGCACCGCAGGCTCGGCGGCCAGCGCACGGGCCAGCGCCACCCGCTGCTCCTGCCCGCCGGACAGCGCCCGCGCGGGCCGGCCGCCGTAGCCGGCCAGCTGCACCAGGTCCAGGTAGTGCTCGGCGCGCTCGCGGGCGCGCCGACGGGGCACCCCGCGCACCCGGTCGGCGAACCCGACGTTGTCCCGCACCGACAGGTGGGGGAACAGCAGCGGCCGCTGGAACACCATCGCCATGCCGCGCCGCTCGGGGACGACACCGGCCAGGTCGCGCCCGTCGAGGTGCACGCTGCCGCTGGTCGGGGCGTCGAGCCCGGCGGTCAGCCGCAGCACCGTGCTCTTGCCCGAGCCCGACGGCCCGAGGACGGCGACGCACGAGCCGGCCGGGACGGCGAGCGTGAGGTCCGCCAGCGCGGGCACCGTCCCGTGCAGCCGGGTCAGCCCGGTGAGCTGCAGCGCGCCGCTCACCGCCGTGCCCGCCGGCCGATCGAGCCGACGACCAGCAGCAGCACCACCGGCGGCAGCACGGAGGTCAGCGCCAGCACCGCGACCTGGGCGTCGTTGCCGGTCGCCGAGGCCGCCGCGGCGATCAGCACCGGCAGGGTGACCAGCCGGCCACCGCCGACCAGCAGGGTCACCACGTAGTCGCTCCAGCCGGCCAGGAACGCCAGGAAGGCCGCGCCCGCCAGCGCGGGTGCCAGCATCGGCAGCTGGACGGCGCGCACGGTCTGCCACGCGGTCGCGCCGAGCACCCGGGCCTCCTCCTCGTAGTGGCGGTCGTGGGCGGCGTACGCCGCGCGCATGACGATCGTCGTGTACGGGACCGCGGCCACGGTCAGCAGCGCCACGACCCCGACCTCGCCGGGCACGCGCAGCCGCAGCAGCAGCACGTCCAGCCCCAGCGCGACGGCGAACGGGGGGAGCACGAGCGGGGACAGCAGCACGGCCAGCAGGGCACCGGGTGCGGGCACGCCCCGGGTGGTCAGCGCCCGGCCGGCCAGCGCACCCAGCGGGGTGGCCAGCACCGCGACCGCCAGGCCGAGCACGGTCGACCGGCCGAGGGCCGCGCCCAGGCCCCGCGCCCGGGCCTCGCGCAGCCCGCTGCTGCCCCAGGCCTGGGGCAGCAGTGCCGGGGCCGACCACCGGTCGGCGAACGCCCACAGCAGCAGCGGCACCAGGGGCAGCACCAGCCAGACCACCAGCGCACCCCGGCCGGCCCGGGAGGCCACCACCGGCGCGGTCACTGCTCGGCCGCCAGCCGGCGCAGGAACCGCAGCGAGGCGAGCACCACGACCAGCCCGAGCACGGAGGTGGTCACCGCGACCGCGGCGGCCTGCGGCCGGGCGGCGAGGTCGATGGAGGTGAACAGCCGCACGGCGATCACCGGCAGCGGCTCGGGGTACGGGCGGCCCAGCAGTGCGGCCACCTCGTAGGAGCCCAGCGTGTAGACGAAGCTCACCGCGGCCGCCGAGGCCAGCGCCGGGGCGGCCAGCGGCAGCGTGACGTGCCGGAACCGCGCCCAGCGGCCGGCGCCCAGCAGCGCGGCGGTCTCGGCGTAGGACGCCGCCCGGGTGGACAGCACCCCGGCCACCACCAGGGCGATGAACGCGGACTCCTTCCACGCGTACTCCGCGCCCACCGCGACCCACCAGCGGCCGCCCACCAGCGCCGGCCAGTCACCCGGGGCGATGCCCAGCAGGCGGGGGAGGAAGCCGGCGTCGGCCAGCAGCAGGCCCATGCCGGCCGCCCCGACCAGGTGCGGCACCGGGACGGTGAGCGCGCTGAGCGTGGCCAGCAGCCTGCTGCGCCGCACCGCCGCCGTCGTTGCCAGCGCCAGGGCCAGACCGACAGCGGCGGCCACGGCGGTGGAGCCGGCCGCGATGGCCAGGGACAGCCGGGTCGACGTCCCCAGGTCGGGCGCCGCGGCCCGCCAGGCGTCCAGCGACAGCCGGGGCACCCCGACCAGCGGGGTCAGGCCCAGGCTCAGCAGCACCGCCGAGACCAGCGCGGCGCCGACCACGACGAGCACCGGCAGCAGCGCCGGCAGGACGAGCAGCAGGGCCCGGCCGGACCGGGGCTCGGCCCGGGCGGTCACCCGGCCGCGACCTCGCGGCGCCATCCGTCGTCCAGCGGCGGGACCCAGGCCGCCGACAGCTCGGGCTGGGCGTTCTTCGACAGCTCCTCGTAGGAGGGCACGACGTCGGAGGCCGGCAGCTGGTCGAACCCGGCGCGGGCGTCGCCGATGCGGTCCATGTCCAGCACGGTGAACTGGCCCCACGTGTCGGGCTGGGCCTTGGCCAGCTGCTGCTCCGGCGAGAGCGCCAGGTCCGCGACCACCTGGGCACCGGCCTGCGAGCCCGAGGTGGAGGGGATGGCCAGGAAGCTGGCGTTGCCGAGCGTGCCCTCCTCCAGCGGCAGCACCCGGGTGGTGGCCGGGAAGGTGCCCTTGGCGACCAGGTCCTTGAGCGTGGCCGGCCCGTAGGTCATCGTCATGTCCACCTCACCGTCGGCGTAGAGCTTGTCCAGCTCCTCCTGCGACTGCGGGTAGGTGTCCCCGCCGCGCCACAGCGACGGCGCCAGCGTCTTCAGCCGGTCGTACAGCGGCGGGGTGAGGGAGTCGAAGTCGTCCTGGGAGAAGGCCAGCGGCACCTTGCTGACGCCGCCGGAGACGCTGTACAGGGCCTCGCGCAGGAACGCCGAGCCGGTGAAGTCCGGCGGCGCGGGGTAGGTGAAGCGGCCCGGGTGGGCCTGGGCCCAGTCCAGCACCCCGGCCAGCGACGTCGGCGGGTCGGTGACCTTGGCCGAGTCGTAGACCAGGCTGAACTGCGCCTTGTGCCAGGGCGCCTCGCAGCCGTCGACCGGGTTGCCGAAGTCCGTGGTCAGCAGCGGGTCGGCGGGGTCGGTGCCCGCCATGTTCGGCAGCATCGACGTCCAGTCGCACAGCCACGCGCCCGCCTGCCGGCCGGTGGCGAAGTTGTCGCCGTTGACCCAGACCAGGTCCACCTCGCCGTCGGTGACGTTGGCCTGCCGCTCGGACAGGATGCGGTTGACCGCGTCGCCGGTGTCGGCGATCGGCACCCGCTTCAGGGTCACCCCCTGCTCCGCGGCGGCCGGGGCGAGCACGTCGTCGACGTAGGCGTTGCCCTGGTCGTCACCGCCGTACATCCACAGCGCGACGGTCTGGCCCTTCGCCTCCGCCTTCACGTCGTCCCACGACCGCTGCTGGGCGACCGGCGCCTCGGCGTCCGGGGCGGCACAGCCGGCGAGCACCACGGTGAGGGCGGCTGCGACGCCGACGGCGCGGAGGGGGGACCTGCTCGGACGACGGACTCCGGACAACCGGCTGCCTCCTGCGTCGGGTGCCGGGCGAGGGGCCCGGTCGGTGGGTGTTCGCGAGCAGGCGTCGTACCGGACTGGCCGCCGTCCCGGAGCTGCGACAGGATCGTGCCCTACCGGATGACACCCCGCCACGCACGGGGCACCGCCAGCGTGGCGTCGGGGGACAGGAGGCGCCGGGTGCTCGACGCGGCTGCGCGCCGGGTGCTCGACGCACCGCTCGCCCGGGCCGCCGGCGTCCTCGACCGCCCCGGGATCAGCCCCGACCGGATCACCGCCGCCGGCCTGGTGCTGGGCCTGGCCAGCGCCGGTGCTGCGGCTGCCGCGTGGTGGGTCCCGGCGCTGCTGCTGTGGCTGGCCTCCCGGCTGGCCGACGGGCTCGACGGCCCGCTGGCCCGCCGTCGCCAGGCCGCCGGCCGCCCCGGGGACGCCGGGGCCGGTGGGTTCTTCGACATCACCGCCGACTTCCTCGTCTACGGCTCCGGCGTGCTCGGCGTCGCGCTGGGCGTCGTCCGGACGACGGACGCGCCGTGGGAGCCGTTCGCCGCCGTCCTGCTCGCCTACTACGTCAACGGCGCGGCGTTCCTGGCCTTCTCCTCCCTTGCCGAGCGGGCCGGCCGGCAGATCGACGACGGCCGCTCGCTGTCCTTCCTCGGCGGGCTGGCCGAGGGCACCGAGACGGTGGTCGTGCACGCGCTGTGGCTGCTGCTGCCCGCGATCGCCTGGCAGGTGGCCTGGGTGTGGGCCGTCGTGGTCGGGGTCAGCGCCGCCCACCGGATGTGGGCCGGTCACCGCGCCCTGCGCTGAGCCGCCGCAGCCGCACCACCCCGCGCAGCGCCAGCCGGACGGCGGGGGCCTGCAGCCGCCCGCGGACGTCGGCGATCGCGGCGTTCCACACCCCGTCGTTGTAGGTCGGGTAGGCGTGCGTGGTGCCGGCGACGTCCTGCGTGCGCAGGCCCTGCCGGACGGCGAGGGTCAGCTCGCCGAGGGTCTCCCCGGCGCGGGGGCCGATGACGACCGCCCCGCGCAGGCGGCCGCGCCGGTCGTGCACCAGCGTGGTGGAGCCGGCGGTGAGGTCCTCGGCGATGGCCCGGTCGATCTCGGTGTGCGGGACGCGCCGCACGGTCAGCCCGGCCGCCTCAGCGTCGTCCGGGCTCGTGCCGACCGAGGCGACCTCGGGGGAGGTGTAGGTGACCCGGGGGACGACGGGGTCGACCCGGCGGCGCAGGCCGAGCACCGCGTTGCCGGCGGCGAGGCTGCCGTGCACGCCGGCCACGTGGGTGAACCGCGGCCCGCCGGTGACGTCGCCGGCCGCCCAGATGCGCGGGTTGGCGGTGCGCAGGGTGTCGTCGACGACCACGCTGCCGTCCTCGGCCAGCTCGACCCCCGCGGCCGCGCAGCCCAGACCCTCGGTGCGCGCCCGGCGGCCCACGGCGACCAGCAGCCGGTCGAAGGGCACCGAGCCGCCGTCGGCGAGCGCGATCGACCCGCCGTCGGGGCCGCCGGTGACGGCGACCGCCCGGGCACCGGTGCGCACGTCGACGCCGTCGCGCACCAGCGCGGCGGTGACCAGCTCGGAGGCCTCCGCGCTCTCCACCGCCAGCAGCCGGTCGGCGGAGTTGACCACGGTGACCTCGGCGCCGAGCCGGGCGAACGCCTGGCCCAGCTCGCAGCCGATCGGCCCGCCGCCGAGCACCGCCAGCCGGGCGGGCAGCACGTCGAGGTCCCAGACGCTCTCGTTGGTGAGCGGCTCGACCCCGGCCAGCCCGGGGACCGGCGGGAGCGCCGGGCCGGAGCCGGTGGCGATCACCGCGGCCCGGAACCGGACCTCCCGCCCGTCGACGGTGACCCGGTCGGGGCCGGTGAACACCGCGTCGCCGGCCAGGACGGTGACGCCCTTGCCGCGCAGCGTCTCGGGTGAGTCGACCGGCTCGATCGTGGTGATCGCCGCCTTCACGTGCGCCATCACCCGGGCGAAGTCGACCGTCACGCCGGAGACGTCGACCCCCAGCCGGGCTGCGCCGCGGGCGTCGGCCGCCGCGGTCGCCGAGGCCAGCAGTGCCTTCGACGGCACGCAGCCGGTGTGCAGGCAGTCGCCGCCGGTGCGCTCCCGCTCGACCAGCAGGACGCGGGCACCGAGCGAGGCGGCGGTGGTCGAGGCGACGATCCCGGCGGTGCCGCCGCCGACGACGAGCAGATCCCAGATCGCGGGCTCGCGGGTCATCGGGTGCTCGGGACGGGCGACGGCTGCACGGGTGCGCTCACCCCGACGACGCTAGGCGCTCCGGGGACGCGGCGTCACGACCACCGGAGCAGGTGCCGACGAGGCTGCCTCAGGACCAGTCGCCGTCGTCGGTGCCGAGGTGGTCGCGGCCGAGGTCGGTGATCGGGATGGCCGCCATGCTGGTCAGCCCGATGTCCAGCAGCGTCGCCCGGGGAACGCCCGACCCGCCCAGGGTGGACATGCCCTCGATGACCGCGCAGAAGTAGGCCCCGAGGGAGTCCGGGTCGGCGGTGGTGTCGATCTCCCCGGCGGTCTGGGCGTCGGCGATGCAGGCGGCGTAGTGCGTCCGCATCGTCTCGAACGCGGCCGCCACCGTCGAGGCGACGGCGGGGTCGTGCGCCGACAGCTCGACGGCGGCCTTGGTGAACAGGGACGGCGGGGCCTGCGCCGAACCGTGCTCGACGGCGACCTTGACCAGCTGCGAGCGGATGCGGGTGATCGGGCTGTCCGCGCCGTGCCGGATCGACTCGACGGCGTCCACGGCCTCGGCGGCATCGCTGAGGAACGCCCGCATGAACAGTTCCCTCTTGCCGCCGAAGGCGTTGTACAGGCTCTGCCGGGCGAGGCCGGTCGCCTCGAGGAGGGCGTCGAGCGAGGTGCCCGCGAAGCCGGTCTCGGCGAACGCCTTCCGGGCACGGGCGATGACGTCCGCCTCGTCGAAGGTGCGGGGTCTGGCCATGGTCGTCCTCCTCCTCGAGTCCTCGACCGCTCCCTCCATCATCCCGCACGACGACGAGACGATCGTCCCGTCCGCCGTCAGAGCGGGTGGGGGGTCAGCGACGGCGTCGCTGCGGGGTCGTACCGGCGGAACACCGCGTCCGGGAAGTGCGGACCGACCAGGACGGCGCCCTCGCGGGCCACGCGGTCGGCGATGTCGGTCCGCGTGCGGACGGCCGTCGCCGCGTCGTGGTCGCCGACCCACCTCAGGTCCGGGTGCAGGACCTCGGCGGGGCAGTGCACGGCGTCGCCGACGATGAACGCCCGGCGCCTGGTCCCCTGCACCGAGAAGGCCGTGTGCCCCGGCGTGTGCCCCACCGTCGCGACGGCCGTGACCCCCTCGACGGGCTCGGAGCCCTCCACCAGGTGCCGCCGCCGCGCGCCGATGATCCGGAGCTCGTGCGGCCGGGGACCGACGGCGTCACCCTCCTGCCCCGGGCCCGCCCAGGCGTCCCACTCGTCCTCGCTGAGCCAGTACTCCGCGTTCGGGAACGTGGGGACGCCGTCCGCGGACTCGTCGCCGATCCACCCCACGTGGTCGGCGTGCAGGTGGGTGAGCAGGACGGCGTCGACGTCCTCGGGCCGGACCCCCAGCTCGCGCAGGTTCTCGAGCAGTGCGCCACCGCGCATGTACGCGTCCCGGGACGTCCCCGGCCGGACGAGGGGGATGGTCCGGGCGCCGATGCCGGCGTCGACGAGGACCCGCCGGTCCCCGGTGGTGACGAGGACCGCGCCGACGCTGAGGACGAGCATGCCGTCCTCGTCGAGGACGTCGAGACCGTCGGTGAACAGGTCCTCGTGCCCGCCCGGGTAGGCCACGCCGGGCTCGGCGCGGAACTCGCCGTCCGGGACGTAGGTGAGGGTGACGCCCCCGAGGTCGAGGCTCGTGGTGGGGGCGGGGGAGGCGTTCATGGGGACTCCAGGGGACGTGGGCTGGACCGCAGGGACTCCGACTCCATCAGCGGCTCGGCGCCGCGGCCTCCGTGCTCTCGCGGGGATCTGCGTCCTCGCCCGGGCTCCCGACGGGGTCGACCGCCCGGCTCCGGGAGCCCAGCGCGAGGAAGGCGAGGGCGCCGACCAGCGCGACCACCCCGGCGAGCCGGAAGTCGGCGTCGATCCCCCAGGAGGTGACCGCCACGCCGCCGAGCACCGAACCCGCCGCCAGGACGAGCTGGATGGTGGTGACGAACAGCGACAGCCCGGTCTCCGCACCGGCCGGGGAGGCGGTGGACATCCACGTCTGCATCGCCAGCGGGAGGCCGCCCCACACGAAGCCCCAGACCGCGACCAGTGCGACCGCCCCGGGGGTCGAGTGCGCCAGGCTCGGGAGCAGCAGGACCGTCGCGGCGAGCACGATCTCCGCGGCCGCGGTCGTGCCCACCAGGCTCCGGCCCAGCAGTGCGCCGATCACGAAGTTGCCGACGATCCCGGCGATCCCGAAGAGCAGGAGCGCGAGGGTGACGGTCCCGGGGCCGACCGCGACGACGTCCTCCAGGTACGGCGACACGAAGGTGTAGGCCGCGAACTGCGAGAAGAACAGCACCGCGGCCGCGAGGAGCCCGATCCGGGCACGGGGGACCCGGAACAGCGCCCCGAGCGTCGCGACCCGCACGCGATGGGTGGCCGGCATCCTCGGCAGGGTCATCAGCTGCAGACCGAGCGCCACCAGGCCGATCGCGCCGCCGATGACGAACGCGACCCGCCAGCTGGTGAGCGCGGACACCGCAGCGCCCAGCGGGAGGCTGACGACGGTCGCGACCGAGATCCCCGCCGTGATGACCGCCGTCCCCCGGATGGCGTCCGCCGGCGGGACCAGTCGCCCGGCGAGCCCGGCACCGACCGCCCAGAACCCGCCCAGGCTGGTCCCGAGCAGCACCCGGGCCACCAGGAGGACGGCGAACGACGGGGCGAGCGCGGCGAGGGCGTCGGAGACGACCAGCAGCGCGCTGAGGCCGGCGAGCACGAGCCGGCGGTCCAGTGCGGACGTGGCCACCGTGACCACCGGGGCGGCGATCGCGGCGAAGAGCCCGGTGAGGACCACCAGCAGGCCTGCCGTCCCGATCCGGACGTCGAGGCCCGACGAGATCGCCGGGAGGACCCCGATCGGCAGGAACTCCGACAGGACGATCGCGAACGAGCCGAGCGCGACGGAGGAGACGCCGAGCCAGCCGCGGCCCTCCGCGGCCTCGGTCGGCGTGCGGGCCGCGGTCACGAGATCGCCGCCAGCAGGACGGTCGGGTCGCCCTCGAGCCACCGGGTGTCCATCGTGAACCGCGCGACCCGCGGCCCCTCCGGGGTGGGGCGGACGTCGAAGGTCCAGGTGTTGCCCATCAGCACGTGCCGCGTCCTGGTGCTGTCCGGGCCCTCCCCGGGCAGGAAGTGCTGGGCCGACGCGTAGGCCTCGATCACCCAGCCGTCGCCGGCGGCGCGGTAGGTGACGTTGGAGACCATGTGCATGGTGTCCAGCGGGCCGACGGACCCGATCATCGTCGGGACGACGGTCTCGCGGCCGGTCAGGACCGGGAAGTCCAGCCCGATCCTGGTCGTGGCGGGCGTCAGGTCGACGACGACGTCGTCGGTGAGCAGGTCGGTCAGGATGCCGGCGTCGCCCTCGTCGAGCGCCCGGGCCCACAGCAGGGGCAGCGGCGCGAGCTCGCGCTCGGTCTCGAACGGGACGGGTGTGGCGTGGTCGGTCACGGGTGTGCTCCTCGCTGGTGGCTGGCGTGCTGGTGGCTGGGGTGCTGGTGGGTGGCGGTGTGGGCGTCAGGCGATGGTGGAGCCGCCGTCGACGACGACCTCGCTGCCGGTCATGCCCGAGCTGGCGTCGGAGACCAGGAACAGGACGACGGCGGCGACCTCCTCGGGACGGAGCAGCCGGCCGAACGGCAGCCCGGCGGCGACCTGCTGCACGAGCGCGTCCCCGTTGCCCGGGAGCAACCCCTTGAAGCCGGGCGTCTCGGTCGGCCCGGGGATGATCGTGTTGATCCGGACGCCGCGCGGTGCGAGTTCTGCCGCCCAGGTGCGGGTCAGCGTCGCGACCGCCGCCTTCGACCCGCCGTACAGGCCGAAGTTGCGCTCGGTGCCGGACGCGGCGGTCGAGCCGGTCACGACGATCGCCGCGCCCTCGCTCAGGAAGGGCAGCGCTCCCTGCACCGTGAGGGTCGTGCCGCGGACGTTGGTGCCGAAGGCGGTGTCGATGTCCTCGGGCGTGACGTCGGCCAGGGGCTTGAACTCACCGATGCCGGCGTTGACGTGCACGGCGTGCAGCCCGGTCCCGCGGGCGGCGACGGCCTCGAAGAGCGTCGCCACGTCGGCGGGGTCCGAGGCGTCCGCGCGCACGGCCGTCACCGCGTCGCCGAACTCCGCCGCGACCGCGTCGAGCTGCGCCTGCCGCCGTCCGGTGACGACGACGTGCGCGCCCTCCTCGACGAACCGGCGGACGACCGCCAGCCCGATCCCCGAGGTACCGCCGGTCACCAGGGCCGTCTTGCCGTTCAGTGCTGCGTCCATCACGAGCCTCCGCTAAGGTTGTAGACCAACTGGTCACAAACCCTAGGCCGTACTTGACCGATCAGTCAAGAACCTGGCGGAAGTCGTCTCTAGCGACGCCGTACGCGCGCCTGACCTGCGGATGGTCAGCAGGTCAGGCGCGGTGGGTGCTGACGGCTCAGCGGTGGGCGTGCCCGGCGCCCGGCTCCTTGATCCCGAGGTGGGTGTGACCGAAGCCCTCGTCGTACTTCACGCCGTAGCCCAGTGCACGGTCCAGGCCGATGTGCACCAGGCCGACGGCGCCGGCGACGGTGAGCGCGGTGACGTCCCAGGCCAGGCCCGCGGTCAGCAGGGCCACCGACAGGGGTGCGGTGTGCGCCAGGTTGTAGCTCCAGGCGCCCACCCGGTTGCCGGCGAGGTAGCCGAACGCGGCCAGGTCCGGCACCAGGAACAGTGCCGGGACCAGCCACCACGGCGCGCCGGTGGTCCCGTGGACGACGAGCCCGGCCACGGCGAGGGCCAGCCCCTCGGTCCGCAGCCAGGTGCGGGGACGGCCGGTGACCACGCCCACGACTGCGGGGGTGGTGTCGATCGTCAGGGTGGTGGTCATGGCTGCCTCCAGGCGTCCGGGAGCCCGTTGGCTCACTGCGTTAGCTGAAAGCTAGCACCGTTAGCCAGTGTGTCAAGGGGCCCGCAGGTGGCCGCCCAGGAGCCGCCCACGCCTCCGGGGCGCAGGTCGAGAGCGGATGATGCGGCGGGTGACCTCCGCGCCGTCCGTGCACGACGTGCTCGTCGTCGGTGCCGGGCAGGCCGGGCTCGGCACGGCCTGGTGGCTGACCCGGAAGGGCGTCCGGGACGTCGTGGTCCTCGACGCCGGCGAGGTCGGTGGCAGCTGGCTGCGGCGGTGGGACAGCCTGCAGCTGTTCACCCCGCGCCGGTTCAGCAGCCTGCCCGGACGCCGGTTCCCCGCCGGCCCGACGCCGTCGCCCGACCGGACCGAGATGGCCGGCTACCTCCGGGGCTACGCGGCCCGCCTGGGCGTGCCCGTCCGCACCGGCACCCCGGTCACGCGGCTGACCCGGGACGACGGCGGTTTCTGCGCACAGACGCCGGACGGACCGGTCCGTGCCCGGCAGGTGGTGCTCGCCGTCGGCCCGTTCACCCGCCCCCGGGTGCCGGCCGCATCGCAGCAGCTGGACCCGTCGGTGCACCAGCTGCACTCCTCGCGGTACCGCCGCCCGGCCGACGTCCCGCCGGGACCGGTGCTGGTGGTCGGCGGCGGCAACTCCGCCGCACAGCTGGCGGTCGAGCTCGCCGCCACGCACCAGGTCACCGTCGTCGCCCCGCGCGAGCCCCGGTTCCTGCCCGAGCGGCGGTGGGGCGTGGGCATCTACTGGTGGCTGCTGCTGTCCGGGGTCCTCAACGCCGGCAGCGGCAGCCGGGTGGCCCGCGGCGTGCGCCGGCGCGGCGACGCGATCGTGGGCCGCGACCTCGCCCGGCTCCGGGACGCCGGCACGATCGGCTGGCTGACCGGTCGGGTGGTCGGCGCGCACGGCACCGCCCTGCGGCTGGACGACGGCCGCGCGGTGGAGGTCTCCGCCGTCCTGTGGTGCACCGGGTCGCTGCCGGAGACCGGCTGGCTCGACGTCCCCGGTGCCCTGGACGGCGACGGGCTGCCGCTGCACGACCGGGGCGCGTCCCCGGTGCCCGGCCTGCACTGGATGGGGCTGCCCTGGCAGACCCGGGTGAACAGCTCGATCATCGACGGCGTCGACCGGGACGCCCGTCGGACCGCCCGCCGCATCGCCGGTGGAGTCCCGGGGCGCCGGGAACGCACCCCGGGGACTCCATCAGGGCTACCTCAGTAGGCGACGGTGAAGCGCTGGCGCCGGTGGGCGGCCTGCTCGACCTCGTCGACGACGGCCGTGCCGAAGTCCGCGCCGGAGATGAAGGAGTTGCCCTCGGCGTCGGCCAGCAGGACGTCGCCACCGGTGCGGTAGCTGCCGGTGCGCTCACCCACGGCCCAGGCGCCGAAACCGCCGGCCGGGCTGACGTAGAACCAGTCCAGGGTCTCGTCGGAGGCGCGCAGGTCGTCCAGGACGTCCTCCATCGTGCGCGCCTCGGGCTTGATCGCCTCGGGGAACCACTCGGCGTCGATGACCTTGATGCCGCCGTCGGTGACGAACAGCGAGCCGGCGCCGCCGACGACGCCGAGCCGCACGCCGGCCTGCTGCGCCTTCGCGGTCACCGCGGCGGTCACGTCGCGGAGGGTGTGCTCCAGGTCCCCGCGCGGGGAGAGGGCGACGACGACCACGTCGGCGTCGGCCACGACCCGGTCGTGGGTGTCCGGGTGGCTCACGTCGGCGGAGACGTGGGTGACGCCCTCGATCGGCTCGGCAGGGGCGGTGCGGCTGTAGCTGGTGACCTGGTGCCCGCGGGCGACGGCCTCGCGGACGATGTTGCTGCCGGCGTAGCCGGTGCCACCCAGGACGGTGATGCGAGCCATGACGTGTTCCTCCACTGGTGTGTGCCGCCCGCGCCTCCGTCCACGGGGACGGGGCGCCGGCGGCGAGAGCAGTTGCTTGCTCACGCAAGGAGTCAACACCCTGGGTGCTTGCGCGCGCAAGTACCGTGGGACACATGGCGGCACGACCCGGCGACCCCGTCCCCCTCGACGCAGCGGAGGAGGACCTGCTGCGCACCTTCAGTCAGGTGTGGAGCGCGCTCCCCCGGCTGATGGACGCCGACCTCCAGGAGCTCGGCCTGCCGCTGGGGGAGTACTTCGTGCTCATGCACCTGTCCGAGGCGCCGGGCCGGAGCCTGCGGATGAGCGAGCTCGCCGCGGCCACGGACATGTCCCTCAGTGGCACCACCCGCGCCGTCCAGCGCCTGGAGGCCGGTGGCCTGGTGCGCCGCGAGCGGTCCGACGACGACCGGCGGGGCTGGCACGCCGTGCTCACCGATGCCGGGCTCGACCGGCTGCGCGAGTGCTGGCCGACGCACCTGGCCAGCGTGCGGCGGCACTTCTTCGACCACCTCACCGACGAGGAGCGCCCGGTGCTGGCCCGCGCCCTCCACCGGGTGCTGTCGGGGGGCTGACCGGTGGAGTCCCAGGGCGCCGGACGTGCGCCGCTGGGACTCCATCAGGCCCGCAGCGAGACCGTCTCCCCGCGGCCGACGACGCGGACCTCGCCCGGCGCCCGGCGGGCCGCCACCTCGGCGACGAAGTTGCCCAGCGGGTCCTTGAACAGGCCGTAGTCGTCGTAGTGGACCGGCACGGTCAGCCGGGGGGTGAGCAGCTCGACCAGGTCGGCGCCCTGCCGGGCGTCCATGGTGACCGTGATGCCGGCGACCTTCGTGCCGCCGAGGTGCGGGACCAGGGCGTCGAGCGGGCCGCAGCGCTGCAGCACCTCGCCGAGCACCGGCCGGTAGAGGCTGTCGCCGGTGACGTAGCCGCGCCACCGCACCGTCCCGGCGCGCCGGAGCTCCAGCACGCTGCCCATGACCTGGGGGAGCAGTCGCGCCAGCGGGCCGGGGCCGTGCACGCCGGGCACGCTGGTGATCCGCAGGACGGCGTCCCCGCGGGTGAGCTCGTGGGTCTGCCACGGGCGCAGGTCCGAGGTGTCGGTGAACCCGCGCTTCGCCAGGCAGCCGGCGGCCTCCGGGGTGGTGATCACCGGGGTGGCCTTGGGCAGCGACCGGGTGGCGACCCGGTCCCAGTGGTCGCCGTGCATGTGGCTGAGCAGGACGGCGTCCAGGGCCGGCAGTTGCGCGGGCAGCAGGGCCGGCTGGGTGAGCCGGCGGCTGCGCAGGCCGTAGCCGAGGTGGGCCCACTGCCCGCGGTGCAGGAAGTTCGGGTCGGTCAGCAGGGTGAACGGCCCGAGCCGCAGCAGCGTGGTGGCGGTGCCGCCGAAGGTCAGCGTGACGTCGTCCGGTGCGTCGGCCATGCCCGTCGGCTACCCCTCAGGTGGGTGGGGTCAACCCCGGCAGCCGGCGCTGCGGCACGCCCGGGCGGGGGAGGGTGCCGTGCGCGAGCACCTGCTCGTGCACCTGCTCCAGCGCGCTGCGCAGCGGGGTGAGCAGTGCGGGGTCCAGGCCGTCGAAGAACACCTGCCGGACGAACGCCGCGTGTCCGGGGGCGGCCGCGGCCTGGGCGGCCCGTCCGGCGTCGGTGAGCACGGTGTCGGTCGCCCGCCGGTCGGTCGCGGACGGGCACCGGTCGACCATCCCGCGGTCGCTCATCCGCTGCAGGTGGTGGGACAGCCGGCTGCGCTCCCAGCCGATCCGGGCCGCCAGTGCCGTGAGCTGCAGGCGGCCACCCGGTGAGTCGGCCAGCGCGTTGAGCACGTCGTAGTCCGGCAGGGAGAGGTCGCTGTCGCGCTGCAGCTGGCTGTTCATCTCGTGGGTCAGCCGCAGCACCACCCGCATGAAGGCGAACCAGGTCTCCTGCTGCTCGTCGGTGAGCAGCGGCTCCGGTCCTCCCGCTGGACGTGCCATGGCGCGCGCCTCCCGTTCCCGTGGGTGTCCAGTGTCCCTCCCCGGCGACCCCTGACCCCCGCTGGTCGCCCGCGCAGCGGAACAGGTGACATGTCACGCTGGTCGTCGGGGTGTGCGGGACGTCAGCCCGCCGGGACGAGAGGCGAGGGACGACCATGGGACAGCTCGAGGGCAGGACGGCGCTGGTGACCGGTGCCACCAGCGGGATCGGTCTGGCCATCGCGCAGCGGTTCGCCGCCGAGGGCGCCACGGTCTTCGTGACCGGCCGCCGTCAGCAGGCACTCGACGAGGCGGTGGCCTCGATCGGGCACGGCGCGGTCGGCGTGCAGGGCGACGTCAGCGACGCGGCCCACCTCGACCGGCTCTTCGCCGAGATCGGCGCCGCGGGCCGCGGCCTGGACGTCGTCGTGGCCGCGGCTGGCGGCGGGGAGTTCGCCGCGCTCGGGGAGATCACCGCCGCGCACTACGCCGACACCTTCGACCGGAACGTGCGCGGCACCCTGTTCACCGTGCAGGGCGCGCTGCCGCTGCTCGCCGACGGCGCCTCCGTCGTGCTGCTCGGCTCGACCGCCACCCTGCACGGGACGCCGTCCTTCAGCGTCTACGCCGCCTCCAAGGCCGCGCTGCACTCGTTCACGAGGACCTGGGCGGTGGAGCTCGCCGGCCGGGGGATCCGGGTCAACACCCTGGTGCCCGGCCCGACCGAGACGCCGGGGCTGCTGGCGCTGGCCCCCGACTCCGCGGCCGCGCAGCAGATGCTGCAGGGCATGGCGGCCGGGATCCCGCTGAAGCGGGTCGCGCGCACGTCGGAGATCGCCGCCGGTGCGCTGTTCCTGGCCTCGGACCAGAGCAGCTTCATGACCGGCAACGAGCTGGTGCTCGACGGCGGCGAGGACCAGGCCTGACCGCACGGCACCTTCCCCCGACCGGCCGCGGGCAGGCAGACTGCCCGCGGCCACCGACCCCGAGGAGCACGCCATGACCCAGATCGACCCCACCACCCCGCCGAGCGGCACCGGCTGCGTCGAGTGCGACGCGACCGGCGCGTGGTGGTTGCACCTGCGCCGCTGCGCGGCCTGCGGGCACGTCGGCTGCTGCGACTCCTCGCCCAACCAGCACGCCTCGGCCCACGCGCACGCCAGCGGCCACCGGGTGATCCAGAGCTTCGAGCCCGGCGAGGGCTGGTTCTGGGACTACGTGGCCGGTGAGTACGCAGACGGCCCGCCGCTGGCGGCGCCCACCGCGCACCCGGCCGACCAGCCGGTGCCCGGCCCGGCCGGCCGCGTCCCGGCCGACTGGACGTCGCACCTGCACTGACAGGATCGTGCACGTGAGGACCTCGTGGAGCTGACCGCCCAGCTGGTGGGCCTGGTCATCGCCGTCGGACTGGTCGCGGGGCTCTGCGACCGGTTCGGCTGGCCGACCCCGCTCGTGCTCGTCGTCGTGGGTGCCGCGGCCTCGTTCGTGCCCCACGTGCCCGACGTGCAGCTCGACCCGGACGTCGTCCTGTTCGCGGTGCTGCCGCCGCTGCTGTACGCGACCACGTCACGCACCTCGCTGTTCGACTTCAAGCACAACAAGCCCAGCATCATCGCGATGAGCGTGGTGCTCGTCGTCGTCACGACGCTGTTCGTGGGCTGGGTGACCTGGCTGCTGCTGCCCGGTGTGGCGCTGGCCGCCGCGCTGGCGCTGGGTGCGGTGGTCGCCCCGCCGG
This sequence comes from Modestobacter sp. L9-4, assembly GCF_019112525.1. NCBI lineage: Bacteria > Bacillati > Actinomycetota > Actinomycetes > Geodermatophilales > Geodermatophilaceae > Modestobacter > Modestobacter sp. L9-4. Next base: position 1,969,350 of record NZ_CP077800.1, on the reverse strand, counting down.
ACGCCATCGCCGCCTCGGCGGTGGGCCGCCGCCTCGGGCTGCCGCGGCGGGTGGCCACGCTGCTGGAGCACGAGAGCCTGGTCAACGACGCCGCCGCGCTGATCGCCCTCAGCGTCGCGGTGTCGGCGCTGACCTCCTCGCCGTCGGCCCCCGAGGTCGCCGGCGAGTTCGTCTGGGCCGTCGTCGGTGCGGTGCTGGTGGGTGCCGTGGTCGCCGGGGTGCTGGCGGTCACCCGGGCCCGGCTGCGTGACCCGGTGCTGGACACCCTCGTCTCCTTCGTCGCGCCCTACCTGGCGTTCCTGGCCGCGGAGGAGGTGCACGCCTCCGGTGTCCTGGCCACCGTCGTCACCGGGCTGACGCTGGCGCACTACTCGCCGAAGGTGCAGACCGCCTCGGCCCGGGTCACCGAGGCGATCACCTGGCGCACCGTCGCCTTCGTGCTGGAGAACGGCGTCTTCCTGCTCATCGGGCTGCAGCTGCCCGGCCTGCTCTCCGGCGCCGCCGACAGCGGCCTGGGCACCGGGCGGATCGTCGTCGTCTGCCTGGGCGTGCTGGTGGCCACGATCGTCGTCCGTGCCGCCTTCGTGTTCGGGCTGGCCGGCCTCCTCGCCGTCGGGACGCCGTGGATGCGCCGGGAGGCGTGGAGCCCCGCCGTCGCCGGGCTGGTCTCCTGGGCGGGCATGCGCGGGGTGGTCACCCTGGCCGCGGCGCAGGTGCTGCCCGAGGACGTGCCCAACCGCGAGGTGCTGCTGCTGGCCGCGTTCACCGTCGTGGTCGGCAGCCTGCTGGTGCAGGGCTCGACGCTGCCGTGGCTGGTGCGCAAGGTCGGCCTGCCCCCGCCGGACCCGGCCGAGGACGCGCTGCGGGCCGCCGAGCTCAGCGACGCCGCGAACGCCGCGGGGCTCGCGCGGCTGGCGGAGCTGACCACCGGCGAGGAGCCGGACGGCGTCGTCCACCGGCTGCGCGACCGCTCCATCGCGCGGTCGCACGCCAGCTGGGAGCGGCTGGGCCGGCCGCTGGCCGACCAGGAGACGCCCTCGAGCATCTACGCGCGGCTGCGGATGGCGATGCTCGACGCCGAGCGGGACGTCGTCGTCGCGGCCCGCGACGCCGGGACCGCGCCCGGGAACGTGCTGGAGGCGGCGCTGTCCCAGATCGACGTCGAGGAGTCGCTGCTGGACCGGCACGAGGAGCTGGAGGCCTCGACCTCGGACCGGGCCCTCGTGCCGCGGCCGCGCGAGGCCAAGTGCGCCCACCTCCGGCTGGCCCCGGCGGGGGAGGCCGACCCCGCCTCGGCGTGCGAGGACTGCGTCCGCGAGGGGACGACGTGGGTGCACCTGCGCCGCTGCATGACCTGCGGCCACGTCGGCTGCTGCGACTCCTCGCCCATGCGGCACTCGGCGGCGCACTACCGCACGGTCGGCCACCCGGTCATCGTCAGCGCCGAGCCCGACGAGGCCTGGCGCTGGTGCTGGGTGGACAGCGAGCTGGGCTAGACGAAGGACCCCTCATCCCTCCTGCGCTCGGGACGGGGCCACGAACCGGGCGCGGTACTCCGAGGGGCTCAGGCCGGTGTGCCGGCGCAGCAGGGCGCGCAGGTTCGCCGTGGTGCCCAGGCCGCTGCGGTGGGCCACCGCGTCCAGGCCGGTGCCCTGCTCCAGCAGCCGCCTGGCCAGCTCGACCCGTTCGCCGGTCAGCCAGCCCAGCGGCGTGGTGCCCAGCTCGGTGCGGAACCGCCGGTGCAGCGTCGTCACGCTGAGGTGTGCGTGCCGGGCCAGCTCCGCGACGGGCAGCGGGCGGTCCAGCCGCGCCTGCGCCCAGGCCAGCGTGGCGGTCAGCGGCTGCTCGGCCGCGGCGGGCACCGGGCGCTCGACGAACTGGCGCTGCCCGCCGTCGCGGTAGGCGGCGAACACCAGCCGGCGGCTGACCGAGTTGGCCGCCTCGGTGCCGTGGTCGCGGCGCACCATGTGCAGCGCCAGGTCCAGGGCCGCGGCACTGCCCGCGGAGGTCAGGACGTCGCCGTCGTCGACGAACAGGACGTCGGGTTGCAGCCGCACGGCGGGGAAGCGGCGGCGGAACTCCTCGGCCAGCTGCCAGTGCACCGTCGCCGGCCGCCCGTCCAGCACCCCGGCCTCCGCGAGGGTGAAGGCCCCGGTGCACAGCCCCACGAGCCGGGCGCCGCGGTCGTGCGCCCGGCGGATCGCCGCCAGCACGTCGGGGTGGTGCGCCCGGACGACGTCCGGGCGGTTGGGCACGACCACCGTGTGCGCGGCGTCCAGCTCCGCCAGGTCACCGACGTCGGCGAAGGCGAAGAGGCCGTCGCGGGCGGTGGCCCGGCCGCCGGGCGCCACGACGCGCAGGTCGTAGAGCTCCCGGCCGAGGTCGGCGCGCCGCCGCGCCCCGAACACCTCGCAGGCGCAGCCGACCTCGAAGGGGTTGGAGTCCTCGTCGACGAGCAGCGCGACCGGCAGCGGCTGGTCGGATCCTTGCGGCATGTGGCGATCCTGGCACTGCCCGGGCAGGCCTGACGTCGGCAGAGTCGGCGGCATGGAGAAGATCGCACTGGCCGTGGAGGCCGAGGAGCTGACGGAGTTCTGGTCGCAGCGGGTGCTCGCGCGGGCCAACGGCAACCTGTTCAAGGTGGCCAAGGGCATCGGCTCGACGACCTGGCACATCCACGAGGACCAGGAGGAGACGTTCCTGCTGCTGTCGGGCCGGCTGACCGTCCAGCTGCGCACCGGCGACGTCGAGCTCGAGCCGGGCGACCTGTTCGTCGTCCCGCGCGGCGTCGAGCACTGCCCGCTCGCGGCGGAGGAGGCCCGGTTCCTGCTCGTCGGTCCGGAGGTCACCTCGACCGCGGCCGGCGGCAAGCCCGCCTGGAGCGCCGACGGGGGCACGCCGCCGTCCGTCTGAGGTCCGCGGTCGAGCGGACGGCGCCGGGCCCGGCTGGTAGACACAGGGCGTGGCTGGAAAACGCTCCGTCGACGAGTCCTTCCTCGCGCTCCCGCTGTCCGCCCTCGCCGACGCGGCGCTGACCCGCGCGGTCGACCTGGGCTGCGAGCACGCCGACCTGCGGGTCGAGCGGATCCGCACCCAGACCGTGCGGCTGCGCGACGCGCGGCTCGAGGCGCTGGCCGACGGGGAGGACCTCGGTCTCGCCGTCCGGGTGGTGCACGAGGGCACCTGGGGCTTCGCGGCCGGCGTCGTCCTCACCGCGGCCGAGGCGGTGCGGCTGGCCGAGGAGGCCGTCGCCGTCGCCCAGGTGTCGGCGGCGATGAACACCGACCGCGTCGAGCTCGCCCCCGAGGCCAGCTACGACGGGGAGTGGGTCTCGGCCTACGAGGTCGACCCCTTCGCCGTCCCGGACGCGGAGAAGACCGCGCTGCTGACCGAGCTGTCCGAGCAGCTGCTGGCCGCCGACGGCGTCGAGCACGTCAGCAGCAGCGTCATGCAGGTCAAGGAGCAGAAGTTCTACGCCGACACCGCCGGCACGCGCACCCGGCAGCAGCGGGTGCGGGTGCACCCGGAGTTCACCGCCTCGACCGTCGACCGGGCCACCGGCAGCTTCGAGTCGATGCGCACCCTGGCCCCGCCGGTGGGCCGCGGCTGGGAGTTCGTGAACGGCGACGGCTGGGACTGGCGCGGTGAGCTCGCCCAGCTGCCCGAGCTGCTGCGGGAGAAGGTCAAGGCGCCCTCGGTCGAGGCCGGCCGCTACGACCTCGTCGTCGACCCCTCCAACCTGTGGCTGACCATCCACGAGTCGATCGGGCACGCCACCGAGCTCGACCGGGCGCTGGGCTACGAGGCCGCCTACGCCGGCACCTCGTTCGCCACCGTCGACAAGCTCAACACCTTGCAGTACGGCTCGCCGTTGATGAACGTCACCGGTGACCGCACCGCCGAGCACGGGCTGTCCACGGTCGGCTGGGACGACGAGGGCGTGGCCGGCCAGCAGTGGGACCTGATCCGCGACGGCGTGCTCGTCGGCTACCAGGTCGACCGCAACATGGCCCGTCTGCGCGGCATGGACCGCTCCAACGGCTGCGCGTTCGCCGACTCCGCCTCCCACGTGCCGGTGCAGCGGATGGCCAACGTGTCGCTGCAGCCCGCCCCCGACGGCCCCTCCACCGAGGAGCTGATCGGCGGGGTCGAGCGCGGCATCTACGTCGTCGGCGACAACAGCTGGTCGATCGACATGCAGCGCTACAACTTCCAGTTCACCGCCCAGCGGTTCTACAAGATCGAGGGCGGGCAGCTCGCCGGGCAGCTCCGCGACGTCGCCTACCAGGCGACGACGACGGACTTCTGGGGCTCGATGACCGCGGTCGGCGGTCCGCAGACCTACGTGCTCGGCGGGGCGTTCAACTGCGGCAAGGCCCAGCCCGGCCAGGTCGCGCCGGTCAGCCACGGCTGCCCGAGCGCGCTGTTCGAGAACACGGCCATCCTCAACACGAAGACGGAGGGTGGGCGATGAGCTCCCTGACCCCGCAGGAGATCGTCGAGCAGGCGCTGGCGGCCTCGACCGCCGACGGCGCGGTCGTCTACGTCACCGACAGCTCGGAGGCCAACCTCCGCTGGGCGAGCAACAGCCTCACCACCAACGGCGCGATGCGCTCGCGCCAGGTCGTGGTGGTCTCGTTCGTCGGCACCGGCTCCGGGACGGCGGTCGGCACGGTCGCCCGCACCGGGACGCCGGACGTCGCCGAGCTGGTGGCCGCCAGCGAGCAGGCCGCCCGGGACGCCGGCCCCGCCGAGGACGCTATGCCGCTGCTGACGGAGACCCCGCCGGGCTCCGGCGACTGGGACGCCCCCGCCGCGACGACCTCGATCGACGTCTTCGCGGAGTTCGCCCCCGCGCTGGGGAAGGCCTTCGGTGCGGCCCGCGACCGCGGCGAGCTGCTGTTCGGGTTCGCCGAGCACCAGCTGGCCAGCACGTGGCTGGGCACCTCCACCGGGCTGCGGCTGCGGCACGACCAGCCCACCGGACGCGTGGAGCTCAACGGCAAGAGCGCCGACTTCTCCCGCTCGGTGTGGGCCGGCGTGGGCACGCGCGACTTCACCGACGTCTCGGTGGCCGACCTGGCCGCCGAGGTCGCGCAGAAGCTGGCCTGGTCGGCCAACCGCATCGACCTGCCCGCCGGCCGGTACGAGACGCTGCTGCCGCCGTCCACGGTCAGCGACCTGATGATCGTCGCCTACTGGGCGATGGAGGCCCGGGACGCCGACGAGGGCCGCAGCGTCTACGCGAAGGCCGGTGGCGGCAACCGGATCGGCGACCGGCTGGCCACGCTGCCGCTGACCCTCCGCAGCGACCCGGACGCCCCCGGCCTGGAGACCTCGCCGTTCCAGGTCGTCGGCGGCTCGTCGGGCAGCTCGTCGGTGTTCGACAACGGCATGGTCACCCCGGCGGTGGACTGGATCCGCGAGGGCGTGCTGACCAACCTGGTGCGCCCGCGCTCGTGGGCGGAGAAGCAGGGCGCCCCGGCCACGGCCGCGCTGGACAACCTGGTCCTGGAGGACCCGAGCGCCACCGCGACGACGGCGGAGATGATCGCCCGCACCGAGCGCGGCCTGCTGCTGACCACGCTCTGGTACATCCGCGAGGTCGACCCGCAGACGCTGCTGGTCACCGGCCTCACCCGCGACGGCGTCTTCCTCATCGAGGACGGCGAGGTCGTCGGGGCGGTGAACAACTTCCGGTTCAACGAGTCCCCGGTCGACCTGCTCTCCCGCGCCACCGAGGCCAGCCGCACCGAGCGGACCCTGCCGCGGGAGTGGAACGACTGGTTCACCCGCGCCGCGATGCCGATGCTCCGCATCCCGGACTTCAACATGAGCTCGGTCAGCCCCGCCAGCTGACGCACCCGGGGGCGGGACCGGCCACTCCCGCCCCCGGACGGGGTCAGGCGGGGGTGGGCAGGTCCGCCAGCCACTCGGTCAGCAGCCGGTTGACCTCCTCGGGGCGCTCCCGCTGCACCCAGTGGCCGCACCCGGGCAGCAGGGTCGACGAGCGCAGGCCGGGCACCGTCTCGGCCTGGGTCGCGATCACGTCGGCCAGCCAGGTGCTGGTCGCGTCGAGCTCGCCGCCGATGAAGACAGCCGGCTGGGTGAGGTGCGCCCCGGTGTGGCCGGCGAGGTCGGTCCAGTCCCGGTCGGCGTTGCGGTAGCGGTTCAGTGCACCGGTGGCCCCGGTGTGCGTGAGCTCGGCAGCGGCGGCGTCGAGGTCGGCCGGGTCCAACCAGGCCGGTGCCGGGTCGTCGGGGAACCGGTCGGACATCCGGGCGCCGCGCGGCACGAAGAACAACCCGTCCGGGCCCGGTGAGGCGTGCGACTCCCCGGACAGCCCGGTCGTGAAGCCGGTGAGCCAGGCCCGCGGGTCGTGCTCGATGTCGGCCTCGGCCCGGCCGGGCTCCTGGAACCAGCTGACGTAGAACTCGGCGTCCGGACCACCGATGTGCGCGAAGACCTCACTGGGCCGGGGACCGCCCGGCGGTGTGTACGGGACGCCGAGGAGCCCGACGGCCCGCACGACGTCCGGCCGCAGCAGCGCGGCGCCGGCAGCCACCGGGGAGCCCACGTCGTGGCCGACCACGACGGCGGTGGACTCACCGAGGGCGTGCACGACCGTGACGACGTCCTCGACCAGCGCCTCGAGCCGGTAGGCAGCCACGTCGGCCGGTGCGGACGACGTCCCGTTGCCGCGCAGGTCGAGGGCGACCGCCCGGAAGCCGGCGGCCGCGAGCGCGGGGAGCTGCGCCCGCCAGGCGCGCCAGGTCTCCGGGAAGCCGTGCAGCAGGAGCACCAGCGGGCCGGTGCCCTGTTCGACCAGGTGCAGGTCGCCGGACGCGGTGGGGACGGTGCGGTGGTGCAGGAGAGCGGGCTCGGTCACGGGTCCTCCTCGACGACGGTCCCGCCATCGTCGGCACCGCAGCCGCCGAACGAGGAATCGCCTTGCCGTTCCAGCAAGGACCGGCTCCTAGGGGCCGTGCCCGCGGACACGACCCTTGAGAGGTCAGTCGGCGGGGCCGACCTCGGTGGGGTCGGGCGTGCGGAACGGGGTGTCGGACGTCCGGCCGGCGACGGGGGAGTCCGTGGCGGTCTCCTCCGGGCGGTCGGGCTCCTCGCCGCCGACGCCGAAGCCCTCGGCGGGCGGCGGGGCGCCGTTGCCGGCGTCCGCGGCGGGGATGCCGTCGTCGGTACCGGGCTGGACCGGGTCGAACGGTGCGCTCATGGACATGACGCGGCCCTACCCCGGCCGGCGGCAGGACTCACCTGCGCCGGCCGGGAGCGGGGTCAGACGTCGGCGTGCTTGCCGAGCCCGCCGGCGTTCTCGCCGAGCTCGCCGGCGTTCTCGCCGAGGTCGCCGGCGTTCTCGCCGAGCTCGCTGGCGGCCAGCTGATCGTCGGCGGTGGGCACGGCGGCGGCCTTGATCGCCTGGTTGCGCCGGACGACGAGGGCGATGGCGGCCCCGCCCAGCGCGGTCAGCGCCGTGGTGGACATCCACGGGCGGTTGAGCCGGTCGCCCAGCAGCTCGTCCAGGGAGTACCGGCCGGGGCCGGCGACCGAGAGGGCCGCGCCCGCGAGGCCCAGCACGGCGGTGTACTCGTAGCCGCCCTGGGTGGCGAAGAAGCCGCCGTCCTTGTTCACCGAGCCGGCGGCGATCATCGTCGAGGTGGCTGCGGCACCGGCGACCGGCGTGGCCAGACCGGCCGCGAGCAGCGCGCCACCGGCGGCCTCACCGAGGCCGGCCAGCACGGCGCTGGTCTTGGCCGGGTGGAAGCCCATCGCGGTCATGGCGCCGGTGGTGCCGGCGATGCCGTGGCCGCCGAACCAGCCGAACAGCTTCTGGGCGCCGTGGGCGAACAGCGTGCCGCCCAGCCCGACGCGCAGGGCCAGCAGGCCGATGTCCTGACGCGTGGTCGTGGTGGTGCTCATGGGGGACTCCTCGTCGGTAGGTGGGGGCACCGGGGACCCGCGGCAGCGGGGGTCCGGCCGGCGCACTGCCCGGTACCCCGACCGTAGGTCCTGATTGAGCGGTCAACCATCCGGTGCGGCCAGTGCGGGCCCCTGGGCTGGGCGGACACCGTGGGTACGTGACCGATCGCACGCCGGAGCCGGAGGTGAACCCCCCTTGCACCCCGCGCACGCAGACGGCGTGGGCCGGGGGTGACCCGCCGGCCTCGTGCGCTCACGGCTGCCTCGATCCCCGGGAGGCAGCCGTGAGCGCACAACGGCGACCCGGTGCGGACTCGGCCACGTGGCTGAAACAGGAGGCGTCCGCGGTGCGGTCTTCGTAACGGCATCTCGTTCCGGACGTCACCACGGCGACACGCGCGGCGACCACCGTTCTCGCCATGACCACGAGGGCCCCGAGGCTGGTGCACGACGCGCACCGGCACCTCGGCGTGCTCCCCGCGTTCCCCTTCTACGGCGGCCCGCCGGTCAACCCGGACACCACCGCGCGCGCCACGATCGACGAGCTGATCGCCGACCTGGACGCCGAGGGCACCGAGCGGGCGCTGGTCATCCCGAACTACGGCGTCCCGGACCCGACGGCGTCCTTCGCGCTCAACGAGCTGGTCGTCGAGGCGGCGCAGCGCGACGACCGCATCAAGGCCGGGCTGTGGACCAGCCCCCGCCCGCAGGACGCCGTCGCCACCGAGAAGGCGCTCGCGCTCGCCGGCGAACCAGGCGTCTCCGCGCTGAAGCTCTCGTTCCTGCTCGGCGGCGGGGTCGACGACCCCGGCTGCCTGCCCCAGCTCGATGCGATCTTCGCTGCCGCCCGCACCCACGGCCTCGTCGTGCACGTGCACACCAGTCCGGGCGCGGCCAGCGACCTCGACCAGGTCGGCAAGCTCGTCGACCGCTACGCCGACGACGTCGCCGTCCACCTGGTGCACATGGGCGGCGGGATGAGCGGCCACATCAAGCTCATCGGCCAGCTCTTCTTCGCCTGGGTCGCCGCCGGCAAGCGGGTCTACACCGACACCAGCTGGGCCATCGGCTTCGCCCCGCGCTGGTTCGCCACCGAGATCGAGCGGCACGGCATCGGCCACGACCGCGTGCTGTTCGCCTCCGACCAGCCCTGGGGCGACTTCGCCGGCGAACACGCCCGGCTGGTCGCGGCCACCGGCGGCGGCGAGCTCACCGACCTCTTCTTCCGCCGCAACTTCGAAGCCCTCCACGGCTTCTGACCACCCCACCCAGAGGAGAACCCCGATGACCACGACCCTGCCCGCCACCACCGGCACCCCGCTGATCAGCGACGCGGACCTCAAGGCCGCCCAGGACACCAGCAAGGGCGAGATCGCGCACCCCTCGCTGCCCAAGGGCAGCAACATCTACGGCTCGACCAAGATCTTCCCCGACTACCAGGCCGGCGAGGGCGAGTCCTACTTCACCCTCGTGCACGGCATCGCCCACGAGTCCTCGGTCGCCTTCGTGGCCTGCCTGCAGGCGCTGCGCGCGCTCCGCAAGGGCTACGAGTCGGTCCTGTACTTCTACGGCCCCGGCGCCATGAACGCGATGGCCACCCGCGGCTTCCCGACGACGGGTGACTCCGGCTTCCCGGGCGAGCAGAACATCAACAACCAGATCGAGCGCTTCATCGAGGAGGGCGGCACGGTCTACGTCTGCCGCTTCGGCCTGAGCCTGCACGGCCTCCGCGAGGAGGACCTGATCGCCGGCACCATCCCCTGCCACCCGCTGGACGTGCAGGACGCGCTCATCCACTACGCCCGCAAGGGCGCCATCATCAACTCGACCTACAACCTCTGAGCCTGCCGTCATGACCCAGACGCCGACGAGAGCGTCGACCCGGGTGGACGTCGCGATCCTCGGCGTCCGGGTCGACGCGCAGGTGACCCGCCGGGCGGGTGCCGGCCCCAGCGACGACGGGCACGTGCTGCTCGGCGGGCACGGCGCCGCGCTGCCGCTCAACCCCGACTCCCCGTACTCGATCAGCGGCGGCCGGCTGCTGCTGGACGGCGCCGACCTCGGGCTCGAGGCAGAGGCGGTCACCCGCCCGCAGTTCTACGACCTGACCACCGCCGACGGCGTCCCCTACGAGAAGCTCGCCCGGCTGCACGGCAAGGACGTGCTGGCCACCACCGTCGTGCAGACCTGCATCCGCTACGACGAGGCCGACCGCTGCCGGTTCTGCGCCATCGAGGCCTCGCTGGCCGCGGGCTCCACCACCGCGGTCAAGACCCCGGCGCAGCTCGCCGAGGTCGCCGAGGCCGCCGTCCGGCTCGACGGCGTCCGGCAGATGGTGATGACCACCGGGACGACGAACGGCCGCGACCGCGGCGCCCGCCACCTCGCCCGCTGCGTGCGGGCGATCACCGCGGCGGTGCCGGGGCTGCCCATCCAGGTGCAGTGCGAGCCCCCGGCACCGGAGGACCTCGACGCGATCACCGAGCTCAAGGAGGCCGGCGCCACCGCGATCGGCATCCACGTCGAGTCGCTGGACGACGGCGTCCGGGCGCGCTGGATGCCGGGCAAGGCGAGCGTGCCGATGAGCCAGTACCGCGCGGCGTGGGCCGAGGCCGTGCGGGTGTTCGGCCGTAACCGGGTGTCGACCTACCTGCTGGTCGGGCTGGGGGAGGACCCCGACGAGCTGGTCGCCGGCGCGCTCGAACTGGCCGAGGTCGGCGTCTACCCCTTCGTCGTCCCCTACCGCCCGCTGGCCGGCACCCTCGCCGTCGCCGACGGCGTCGGTGCCCCCGACCCGGCGGTGCTGCAGGACGTGACCGACCGGGTCGCCGCCGGGCTGCGCCGCCTCGGCATGCGCGGCGCCGACCAGGGCGCCGGCTGCGCGGCCTGCGGCGCCTGCAGCGCCCTCCAGTCGGCCGGGGCCTGAGCAGCCGTGCTGGCGAACACGGCCGGTGACGAGCGGGCGGCGCTGGAGCGCAGCGTCCTGCTCGTCGACTTCAGGACGCCGCCCGCCGGTCCGGCCTGGCAGGTCGAGGAGGCCGACGCCGCCGGTGCCGCCGCCCACCGGGCACTCCGGCAGCGGGCCTTCGTCGAGGAGCAGGGCCTGTTCACCGGCACCGACCGCGACGGCACGGACGACGACCCGCGGGCCGTGACCCTTGTTGCACGTGAAACGGGTGGGGCGGTGCTGGGCGGCGTCCGGCTGGCCCCGGTGGACCCGGGCGGGCCCGACGTCGGATGGTGGACCGGCTCGCGGCTGGTCGTCGTCCCGGGCGCACCGCACGGCCTGGGCGCCGCACTGGTGGCCGCCGCCTGCGCTCGGGCCGAGGCCGCCGGGGTGCTGCGCTTCGACGCGACCGTGCAGGACCGCTACGCCGCCCTGTTCACCCGGCTGGGCTGGCGGGCCACCGGCGCCACCGACCTCGGCGGGCGGCCGCACACCACGATGACCTGGCCGATCGGCCGGATCGCCGCGCTCGCCCGGGCCACCAAGTCACCGCTGGGCGCCCTGCTCGGCGGGTTCCACCTCGGTGGGGGCGGTTTCGTGGGGGACGACGGCGCACCGGTGCCCGGCACCGATGTGATCGCCGCCTGCGACGCGATCCTGCCCTCGATGGTCGAACGCGACCCGGAGTGGGCCGGCTGGTGCGGCGTGCTGGTCAACGTCAACGACCTCTCCGCCATGGGCGCCGCCCCGCTCGGCCTGCTGGACGCCGTCGGCGCCCGGGACGCCTCGTTCGCCGCCCGGGTGCTCACCGGTCTGCGCGACGCCAGCCGGGCGTGGGGCGTGCCGGTCCTCGGCGGGCACACCCAGCTCGGCGTCCCGGCCTCGCTGAGCGTCACCGCGCTCGGACAGACGTCCCGGCCGGTGCCCGCCGGCGGTGGCCGCGCCGGGCACGAGGTGCGGCTGACCGCCGACCTCGGCGGGGGCTGGCGGCGCGGGCACACCGGCCGCCAGTGGGACTCCACCAGCAGCCGGTCGACCGCCGAGCTGCAGGCGATGGGCTCCTTCGTCGCCCGCACCGCCCCGGCGTCCGCCAAGGACGTCTCCATGGCCGGGCTGGTCGGCACGCTGGGCATGCTCGCCGAGGCCAGCGGCTGCGGTGCGGTGCTCGACGTCGCCGCCGTCCCCCGGCCGGCCGCGGCCAGCGCCGGGGACTGGGCCACCTGCTTCCCCGGCACCGCCTTCCTCACCACCGACGTCCCCGGCGCACCCGTCGCCGACGCCGGGCCTGCCACCACCGCCGTCTGCGGCGCGCTCGTCCCCGGCGCCGGCGTGCAGCTGCGCTGGCCCGACGGCTCGCTCACCACCGCCGTCCCCGGGCCGGTCACCGGCCTCGGTGCGGCCTGAGGACAGGAGCACCCCATGCCCACCACCACGGTCGCCGCCGTCGCCGCCCCCTTCGGGCGCGACCTCGGCGAGGTCTTCGCCCGGGTCGAGCAGCTCGTCGCCGAGGCGCGCAGCCGCGGCGTGCAGCTGCTGGCGCTGCCCGAGGCCACCCTCGGCGGCTACCTCGCCGACCTCGGCGAGCACGGCGTCGCAGCAGTGACGCCGCAGCACGCCCTGCCCCCGGCCCTGGACGTCGACGGCCCCGAGGTCGCGCGGCTGGCCCGGATCGCGGGGGACATGGTCATCACCGCGGGGCTCTGCGAGGCCGACGGCGGCACCCGCTACAACACCGCGGTCGCGGTGACCGGCGACGGCGTCCTCGGGGTGCACCGCAAGGTCCACCAGCCGCTGGGGGAGGGCAACAGCTACGCCGCCGGCGACGGCTTCCGCGCCTTCGACTCACCGGTCGGCCGGATCGGCATGATGATCTGCTACGACAAGGCCTTCCCCGAGGCGGCCCGCACGCTGGCCATGGACGGCGCCGAGATCGTAGCCTGCATGTCGGCCTGGCCCGGCTCGCGCACCGCCGCCGCGACCGACCTCGCCGAGGACCGCTGGACCCGCCGGTTCGACCTCTTCGACCAGGCCCGCGCGCTGGAGAACCAGATCGTGTGGCTGTCGGCGAACCAGGCCGGCACCTTCGGCGGACTGCGGTTCGTCTGCAGCGCCAAGGTCGTCGGCCCCGGCGGCGACGTGCTGGCCACCACCGGCGTCGCGCCCGGCATGGCGGTGGCCACGGTCGACGTCCGGGCCACCCTCGACGGGGCGCGGCGGTCGATGGGGCACCTGCGCGACCGCCGTCCCGACGCCTACGGCGCGCTGGTGGGGGCATGACGCTCACGCAGTCCCAGACCACCCGCACGGGGCTGCCCGCCCGCGTCCCGGTCGCCGTCGTCGGCGGCGGCCAGGCCGGGCTGTCGCTGAGCTGGCACCTGGTGCAGCGCGGCATCGAGCACGTCGTGCTGGAGCGGGAGACGATCGCGCACGAGTGGGCCGACGCCCGCTGGGACACCTTCTGCCTGGTCACGCCCAACTGGCAGTGCCAGCTGCCCGGCTGGCCCTACGCCGGGGACGACCCCGACGGCTTCATGCTGCGCGACGAGATCGTCGAGTACGTGCGCGGCTACGCGGCCTCCTTCGACCCGCCGGTGCACGAGGGCGTCGCCGTCACCCGGCTCGCCCCGGCCCCGGACGGCGGCTATCTGCTCAGCACCAGCGCCGGGGACGTCGCCGCCGACCAGGTCGTGCTGGCCGTCGGCGGTTACCACCTGCCGGTGCTCCCGCCGTGGGCGTCGCAGCTGCCGGAGCGGGTCACCCAGCTGCACTCGCAGGCCTACCGCAACCCCGGCCAGCTGCCCGACGGCGACGTCCTGGTGGTGGGCACCGGGCAGTCGGGCGCCCAGATCGCCGAGGACCTGCACCTGGCCGGCCGCCGGGTGCACCTGGCCGTGGGCAGCGCCCCGCGCATCGCCCGCCGGTACCGCGGCCGCGACATGGTCGAGTGGCTGCACGACATGGGCCACTACGACATGCCCGTCGAGCAGCACCGCGACGGCGAGGCGGCCCGGATGGGCACCAACCACTACGTCACCGGCCGGGACGGCGGCCGCGACATCGACCTGCGCCGGTTCGCCACCGAGGGCATGCAGCTCTACGGCACGCTCACCGGCCTCGACGGCGGGGTGCTGTCCTTCGCGCCGAACCTGACCCAGCACCTGGACGCCGCCGACCGGGTGGACGACAACGCCAAGAACCTGGTCGACGCCCACATCGAGCGCACCGGCACCGACGCCCCGACCGAGACGCGGTACTCCCCGGTCTGGGCACCGGAGGCCGACCCGACGTCCCTCGACGTGGACGCGATCTCCTCGGTGGTGTGGGCGATCGGCTTCCGCGCCGACTGGAGCTGGGTGCGCGTGCCGGTGTTCGACGGCGCCGGCTACCCGACCCACGTCCGCGGGGTGACGAGCGCACCCGGGCTGTACGTGCTGGGCCTGCCGTGGCTGCACACCTGGGGCTCGGGCCGCTTCGCCGGCATCGCCCGGGACGCGGAGTTCCTCGCCGACCGGATCACCGACCTCACCGGGACGACGACCGGCCTGACCCGCTCGCTCGCGGTGGCCGCGGCGTCCTCGGCCGCCCGCATGGCGTGAGAGTCGCGGCGGTCGCGGCGCACTTCGGGCGGGACGTCGGCCAGTGCCTGACCAAGGTCGAGGCGATCATCGCCGACGCCCGCGAGCAAGGCGTCCAGCTGCTGGTCTTCCCGGACGCCACGATCGGGGGTTACCTCGGTGACCTCGGTCGCGGCGACGACACCGGCCTGCCCCCGGCCCTGGACGCCGCGGCACCCGAGCTGACCCGGGTCGCCGCGGCCGCCGGGGACGTCGTCGTCTGCCTGGGCTACCGGGAGTCCGCGGGCGGGCAGCACTTCAACAGCGCCGTCTGCGTGAGCGGCGACGGCGTCCTGGGCCGGCACCGCAAGGTGCACCAGCCCGCCGGCGAGCTGCCCGCCTACGCACCGGGCGGCACGTTCACCGCCTTCGACACCCCGCTCGGCCGGATCGGCATGCTCATCGACTACGACAAGACCTTCCCCGAGGCCGCCCGCACCCTGGCCGGCGACGGCGCACAGCTGCTCGCCTGCCTGTCGGCGTGGCCGGCCAGCCTCACCAACCGGGCGCCCCGGCTGGTGCAGGACCGCCAGTCCCGGCTGTTCGACCTCTACGACTGCGCCCGCGCCGCGGAGAACCAGGTGGTCTGGGTGTCGGCCAACCAGACCGGCACCATGGGCCGGCTGCGCTTCCTGGGCCAGTCCAAGGTGGTCGGCCCCGGCGGTGACGTGCTGGCCCGCACCTGGGCCAAGGCCGGTCTGGCGCTGGCCGACCTGGACGTCGCCGGTGAGGTCGCCCGGGCGCGCATGGTGCTCGACCACCTGCGGGAACGCCGTCCGGAGGCCTACTCGTGAAGATCGCGCTGCTGACCTACTCCACCAAACCGCGCGGCGGGGTCGTGCACACCCTGGCGCTGGCCGAGGCGATGGCCCGCGCCGGGCACGACGTGAGCGTCTGGTCGCTGGGCCGCGGCGGCGACGCCGCCTTCTTCCGCCCCGTGGACCCGGCGGTCACCCTGCGCCTGGTGCCGTTCCCCGACGTGCCGGGTGAGGACGTCGGCGCGCGCATCCTGCGGTCGATCCAGGTCCTCGCTGCGGCATTCCGGGATGAGCGGTACGACGTCGTGCACGCGCAGGACTGCATCAGCGCCAACGCCGTCCCCGACTGCGTGCGCACGGTGCACCACCTGGACACCTTCACCACCCCCGAGCTGGCCGCCTGCCACGAGCGGGCGGTCGTCACCCCGCACGCGCTGGTCTGCGTCTCGGCCGCGGTGGCCGCCGAGGTGGCGACCGGCTGGGGCCGCGTGGCCACCGTCATCCCCAACGGCGTGGAGGCCGCCCGGTTCGCCGCCGCGGCCGGCCCGACGGGGGAGCCCGGACGGCGCGGGTGGCGGGAGCGGCTCGGCAGGTACGTGCTGGCCGTCGGCGGGATCGAGCCGCGCAAGGGGACCCTCGACCTGGTCGAGGCGATGGCCCGCGTGCAGGCGGTGCGCCCGGAGCTGTCGCTGGTCGTGGCCGGCGGGGAGACGCTGTTCGACTACCGCGACTACCGCGCGCAGGTGTTCGACCGGGCGGCGGAGCTGGGCGTGTCGCCCGTCGTCCTCGGGCCGGTCGACCACGACGCGCTGCCCGCGCTGGTCGCCGCCGCCGACGTGTTCGCCTTCCCCTCGGTCAAGGAGGGCTTCGGGCTGGCGGCGATGGAGGCGCTGGCCGCCGGCGTCCCGGTGGTCACCCGCGACCTGCCGGTGCTCCGGGAGGTGTTCGGCACCGCCGCGACCTTCGCCGCGGACCCGGCGGAGCTCGCCACCGGGCTGCTGGCCGACGTGGGCGAGGAGCGCCGGGCGGTGGGCCGGGCACTGGCGCAGGGCCACAGCTGGGACGCTGCGGCGGCGGCGCACCTGCAGCTCTACGCGTCGTTGTGACGGACGGGTCCGTTGTGACCAGCGTGACGACTGAGCCCGGAGAAATCGGGCGACCGCGTTTCATGCCCTCGAATCACGGACATGAAACACGCTTCCTGTCTACTTCCCCGTAGCACGCCGACGACGACCCCCTGCCACCACGGCAGGACGGCGAGGGGAGCCCCGACATGACGTACCAGAAGCCTTCGATCTTCCAGCTGGGCAAGGTCCATGAGAACGGCGCGTCGGTGATCGTCTCCGGGTGGGGGCTGGGCATGTGCGCCTCGTCGTGCCGGTGCCACCGCAACCCCGAGGACGGCCAGCTCGCCCTCGCCGAGGACCAGGCCGGCGGCAGCCTCGGCCTGCACAGCTTCACCGACACCGGTGACTGCGGGTGCTGCGAGGCGTGGACCTCCGCCGAGCTGCTCGCCATCCTCCGCGACGTCGCGGCCCTCGACGCCCTCGACTCCTCGGAGCCGGCCGCCGGCTGATCCACCCCTGACGTCCACGAGCCGTCCACCGGTCACCCGGTGGGCGGCTCGTCGTCTTCCTGGCGCAGGACGGCGTGGGTGTCCCTGCGCCCGGGACGGCGTGGGTGTCCCTGCGCCCGGGACGGCGTGGGTGTCCCTGCGCCCGGGACGGCGTGGGTGTCTTTGCGGCCGGGACGCCGGGGGTAGGCCGTTGCCCATGTGGGCGAGAGCAGCGGTGCGGGGCATGGTGGCGGGGCTGGCCGGCGTGGCGGCGATGACGGCGGCGGAGAAGCTGGAACAGCAGGTGACCCACCGGCCCGACAGCTACGTGCCGGGCCGCACGCTCACCGCGCTGACCACCGGCGTCCGGCTGCCGGAGTCCGCGCGCCCGCTGCTGCGCAACCACCTCATGCACTGGGGCACCGGCGCGCTGGTCGGGGCGCTGCGCGGGGTGTGGGCCGCCGCCGGGCTGCGCGGGTGGCGGGCCAACGCCTGGCACACCTCGGTGCGACTGTCCGTCGACCAGACCCTGGAGAACGCCACCGGGGTGGGCTCCCCGCCGTGGACCTGGTCGCGGCAGGACCAGGTGGTCGACGTGGCAGGGAAGGCCGTCTACTCCTTCGTGACCGGTGCCGTCGCCGACCGGCTGGTCGTGCCGGCACCACTCCGTCGGGCCCGGAACGGGTGGGGCAGGAGTGGTTCGCCGCGGGGCCGGAGTGGCACACGGGGCCTCTGGGACTGAGCGGGACGGCGGACCGATCGACCCCCGGCGCGGCGGGACGACCGGCTGGCAGGGCCTCCCTACGTTCCGTTGCGACGCGCGCGTAGTGCTGTCGCCCCTCCTCGGGCGCGACGCGCGCAGACGGAGGCCCTGGTGCATCGAACGACTCGGCGGACGTGGACCCGCACTGCCGCGCTCTCGCTGAGCGCCGGTGTCGTGGTCCTGCTGAACCCGGCAGGTGCCTCCGCCGCCCCTGCCAGCCCCGAGCAGGCCCGTCAGGCCGTCACCGAGACCGGCAAGCAGCTCGAGGCGATCGGGGAGCAGGTCAACGAGGCCACCGACACCGCCGCACAGCAGCAGGCCGCCGCCGACGCCGCGGCCGCCGCGGTGCTCGTCGCGCAGGCGCAGCTGGATGCGCTGGAGCCGCAGCTGCGGTCGATCGCGCAGACCGGCTACGTGGGCACCACCCGCGGCAAGCTCGCCGCCTTCCTCACCAGCGGCTCGGCCGACGACCTCATCGAGCAGATGAGCACCCTGGACAAGCTCGCCTCGCACGCCGACGCGGTCGTCTCCCGGGCGGCCTCCGCCCGCGCCACCGCCGACCAGGCCCAGCGGGACGCCACCACCGCCGCCGCGGCCGCCGCCCAGGCCGCCGGCGACCTCGCCGCGCAGCAGGACCAGCTGGAGGAGGAGCTGGCCGGCTACAAGAGCGACTTCGCCCGGCTCACCGCCGCCGACCAGGTGCGCGTGCACACCGCGCTCGCCGGCCCGACCGTGACCGCGGCGAACCCCGCCCCCGCACCGACCGCGGCGGCCGGCGTGGCCGTGCAGACCGCGCTCGCGCAGGTCGGCGACATGTACGGCGTCGGCGCCAGCGGTCCGGACTCCTTCGACTGCTCCGGCCTGACCTCCTACGCCTACGCCGCCGCCGGCGTGGCCCTGCCGCACTCCAGTCGCGCCCAGTCGCAGATGGGCGTACCGGTGGCCCGCGCCGACCTGCAGCCCGGCGACCTGGTGTTCTTCTACTCGCCCGTCAGCCACGTCGGCCTCTACATCGGCAACGGCCAGATGGTGCACGCCAGCGTCACCGGCAAGCCCGTCGCCGTCACCAGCGTCGACAAGGGCGGCTACGTCGGCGCCCGCCGCGTCACCGGCTGAACCGCCCCTCTGCAGGGCGGGGCAGCGGCGTCCTCCTTCAGTGGATCCGGCGGCCCTCGGCGAGCATCGTGACCAGCGCGGCGACCCGTGTCGCCCGGGTCTGCGGCGTCGCGGCGGTGTGCACCCGCCAGAGCACCGAGTACCGGTTCGTGCCGTCGAGCGCGGCGAAGGCGGCAGCCGCCGCGGGCTCGGCGGCCAGCGCCGCCGCCAGGTCGTCGGGCACCGTGATGGTCGCGGGGCCGGCGTAGGCGCGGTCCCACCGCCCGTCGGCCTGCGCCGCCTCCACCGCCGCGAGGCCGGCCGGGCGCATCCGGCCGTCGGCGACCAGCCGGGCCACGCTGGCCACGTTCTTCTGCGACCACACGCTCCTCGCCCGCCGCGGGGTGTACCGCACGGTGAACCAGACGTCGTCCACGCGGTTGCCGCGACCGTCGATCCAGCCGTGACACAGCGCCACCTCCACCGCCTCCGGCGCGGTGATCGAGGGGATGCCGGAGGCCTTCCTCGCCATCAGCACGAACAGCCCGGGAGCCCGGTCGTGCTCGGCGTCGAGCCAGGCGTCGAACTCCGCGGGCGTGGCGAACGCCCGCCGCTCGAACGTGCTCTCGTCGGCCACCCCGTCATGGTCGGTACCGGCCGGGGCGCCGTCCAGCCCCCGGTTCGCGGTTTCGCGGCGGAGCTGATCGGCTAGCCCCGAACGGACGGCGCCCAGCAGCGGGCGCCGCGACGACGGACGGGGACGACGCGATGGCACGGGCACCGGGTCCGAGTGCGCTGTGGCTGGTGCGCCACGGCGAGAGCATCGGCAACCTGGCCGACGCGCAGGCGTACCGCAGCGGCGCCGACCGGCTCACCCTCGACGTCCGCGACCCCGACGTCCCGCTGTCGCCCACCGGTGAGCAGCAGGCCGACGCGCTCGGCGCCTGGCTGGCCCGGCTGCCGGAGGAACAGCAGCCGACCACCGTGCTGAGCTCGCCGTTCGCGCGCGCGGCCGGCACCGCCCGGCGCGCGGTCGACGCCAGCGGGCTGGACCTCACGATCCGGTACGACGAGCGGCTGCGGGAGCGCGACTTCGGCGTCTTCGACGGCATGACCCGCGAGGGCATCCGGGCCGAGTACCCCGAGGAGGCGCGCCGCCGCGACCTGCTCGGCAAGTTCTACTACCGGCCGCCGGGCGGCGAGAGCTGGGCCGACGTGGCGCTGCGCATCCGCAGCCTGCTGGCCACCGAGGCGCTGCGGCACGACGGCGAGCGGCTCATGTGCGTCTCCCACCAGGCCGTGGTCATGGTGTTCCGGTACGTCCTCGAGGAGCTGTCGGAGCCCCAGCTGCTGGAGATCGACCGCGCGGAACAGGTCGCCAACACGTCCGTGACCCGCTACGACCTGACCGGGACCGGGGCGTTCGCCCTGGCCGGCTTCAACGGCGTCGAGCACCTGCTCGACGCCGGCCCGGGCGACGGCGCCCCCGTGACCGAGGAGACCGATGTCCCGTCCCCAGCCTGAGCCCACCCTGGTCACCCCGCCGGTGCTCCGCAGCTGGCCGCTGCCCGAGCCCACCGGGGGCAAGGAGTCGCGCGGGTCGATCCTGGTCATCGGCGGCAGCACCGAGACCCTCGGCGCGGTGACGCTGGCCGCCGAGGCCGCGCTGCGCTCGGGGGCGGGGAAGCTGCAGGTCGTCGTCCCGTCGAAGGTCGCGCCGCACATCTCCATCGCGCTGCCCGAGGCGCTGGTGCGCGGCGTCCCCTCGACCGAGGAGGGGGCCATCCGCGGCGACGCGGCCGACCTGGTGCTGGACCTGGTCCGGTCGGCGTCCGCGGTGCTCATCGGCCCCGGCATGGCCGACGAGCCGCAGACCCGGGAGCTCGTGGAGCGGCTGCTGCCGGAGCTGGACGGGCCGCTCGTGCTCGACGCCCTCGGTCTGGCCGCCGTCACCGCCGACCCCAGCTGCCTGCACCGGCTGGAGGGCCGCGTCGTCCTCACCCCGAACCCGACCGAGCTGGCGATCGCCCTGCACGTCGACGCCGACGAGATCGACGAGGACCCGGCCGGCTCGGCCCGCCGCCTCGCCGAGCAGGCGCACGCCGTCGTCGGCCTGGGCGGGGCCACCAGCTGGGTCGCCGACCCCGACGGCCGGCTGTGGCAGGACGAGAGCGGGGGCGCGGGACTGGGCGTCTCCGGCTCCGGCGACGTGCGCGCCGGGGTGACCGCCGGGCTGCTCGCCCGCGGGGCCGAGCCGGCGCAGGCCGCCGTCTGGGCCTCCTACCTGCACGGCCGCGCGGGGGAGCGGCTGGCCGCCTCGGTCGGCCGGCTGGGCTTCCTGGCCCGCGAGCTGCCGCTGCAGGTCCCGCAGATCATCGCCGAGATCTCGCTCTGACCCGATGAGCGATGCGGAACTGCGCCGGCTGGTCGGGTGGACGGTCGAGGACCCGCCGCCGGAGGCCCGGGCCGGCCGGCTGCTGGGCGGGGTGTTCCGGGCGGTCTCCACGGTGATGACCCTGGGCGCCGACGCCGCGCTCGGCGCCCGCCCGCCGAGCTGGTCGGTGCCCGCCGACCCGGGCGGCTACCTGGACCTCGGCGTCCTGGAGCTCCGGTGGCCGGACTCCGCACCGGCCGAGCCCGTGCAGGCCACGCGGGACGCCGTCTGGGCGACCGCGGCGGGCCGGCCCGCCCGGCAGCTGCCGGTCGGGACCTGGCAGGTGGTGCGGGCGGTGCCCGGCGGCGGGTCGCGGCGACCGCGGCAGTCGACGTCGCCCTGGCGGCTGGAGCTCACCGACGGCTCGGGGACCGGGTCACTGACCGGGGCCTGGCTGGCACTGGCCTGGGTCGGGCACCTGGCCGGCTGGCCCGAGCCGACCACCGGCAGCTGACCTGCGGGCCGTCGTGGGTGACGATGGAGACCCACGACGGCGGGAGGGGCGGGCGATGGGCACCACCGACGACGGCTCGTTCGCGGCCTTCGTGGCCGATCAGGCCCCCGCCCTGGTGCACACCGCGGTCCTGCTCACCGGCGACCCGACCGAGGGCGCCGAGCTCGCCGCAGCCGCGCTGGGCACCGTCCGCCGGCACTGGGACGAGCTGCCCGCCGCCGACCGGGCCGACGCCGCCCGTCGCGCCCTGCTGGCCGAGCACCCACGCTGGCACCGGCGCACCCAGCGGCGCGAGGCGGTGGCGGCCACGCCGCTGCTGCGCGGGCTGTCGCTGGCCCCGGTCCCGCCCCCGCCGGTGCGCGGCGCGCTGACGACCGCACTGGGCCGGCTGCCCGCACAGCAGCGGGCCGCACTCGTCCTGCGTCTCGGGGACGGGCGGTCGGTACAGGAGACGGCGGCCGAGCTCGGCGTCCCGCAGGAGACCGTGGCCCCCGACGTCCTGCGCGGCCTGGACCGGGTCGAGGAGCTGCTGCCCGCCGACGACCGGCCGGCCGGCGGGGTGGAGGCGGCGCTGCGCACGCACCTCGCCGGCCGCCGCACCGCCGTGCCCGCGGACTTCCTGGCCGCCGTGCTGGACGGCGTCAGCACCCAGCGCCGGCACTGGACCGCGCTGGCCACGGTGGCCGCCTTCTTCGTGCTCGTCGTCGTCCTGGTCCTGCTGACCACCCGCTGACGCACGACGGCCCGGCTCCCCTGGGGGGACCGGGCCGTCGGGTCGAGCGGGGCGTTCAGTTGCGGGTCGCGGCCACCAGCGGGCAGGTGAACGGGTCGCGCTCGGCGATGCCCACCCGGTTCAGGTACCGGACGACCTGGCGGTAGGAGCCGACCAGCGAGGTCTCGGTGTAGCTGATCCCGTGCTTCGCACAGTGCGCGCGCACCAGCGGCTGGGCCTTCTTCAGGTTCGGCCGCGGCATGCTCGGGAAGAGGTGGTGCTCGATCTGGTAGTTCAGGCCGCCCATCATGAAGTCGGTGACCCGGCCGCCGCGGATGTTGCGGGACATGAGCACCTGACGACGCAGGAAGTCGACCTTGGCGTTCTTCGGGACGATCGGCATGCCCTTGTGGTTGGGCGCGAACGACCCGCCCATCAGCAGACCGAACACGGCCTGCTGGACGACGATGAAGGCCAGCCCCAGCACCGGCGGCATGATCAGGAAGACGGCCACGACGTAGGCCACCAGCCGGACGGCGATGATCGCCAGCTCGAGACGACGCCGCGGCATCGTCTTCTCCTTGATCAGCGTCGCGATGCTGTTGGCGTGCAGCGCGGTGCCCTCGAAGCCCAGCAGCGGGAAGAACGCCCAGCCCTGGTGCCGGGTGAACCAGCCGCGCAGGCCGGTCATCCGCTCGGCGGCGTCGTCGGGGGTGAAGGCGAGGACGTTGGACACGATGTCCGGGTCCTTGGCCATCTGGTTCGGCGCGTTGTGGTGCCGGTTGTGCTTCTGCATCCACCAGCCGTAGCCGATGCCGGTGATCCCGCAGGAGAGCACCCGGGCCGACCACTCGTTGACCGAGTGCGACCCGAACGCCTGCCGGTGGGCGGTGTCGTGGCCGAAGAAGGCGAACTGGGTGAGCACCAGGGACAGCACCACGGCCAGGCCGAGCTGCCACCACGAGTCGCCGAGGGCCACGATGCCGACCCAGGTGGCGACGAACGCCAGAGCGGTCAGCGCGATCGTGACCACGTACCAGCCGCGCCGTCGGTTCAGCAGTCCGGCGTCCTTCACCTGCTGCGAGAGCTCGGCGTAGACGCTCACCTGACGGTCACGGGTGCGCTCGGGACGGGGCTCCCGGGCGGGGGGAGGCGTGGAGCCCTCCAGAGTCGATGCGGTCATCTGTTCTCTCTGCTGGGTCCCGGGCTGCTCCGGGGTGGTGCCGGCGACCGGCGACGACGGGGGACCGCGCTACGTCTGGATGGAGCACCGCGTGCGGTCGACGGTATGCGACGACCGCACCCCCTGCCACGCGAGGCCCACCCCGCCGGAGACGGTCCCGGCGCGCAACCAGTCAGCGGGCCAGCGCGGCCACGGCGTCCCGGATCTCGGCGACCGACAGCGCCGTCGTCGCGTCGCCGATCGAGAACTCCACCCGCTGCACGGCCGGGTCGCCGGTGGGCATCGCGCGCTCCCACGTCCACAGCCCCTGCTCGGCCAGGGCGCGGACGGCGGCGGTGAACCGCTCGGGGGTGGTGCGCAGCAGCAGGTGCAGCATCGGCGTCTGCGGCGGGTCGGGCACCACGGTCACCCCGGGCAGGTCGCGCACCGCGGCGGCGATCTCGCGGGCGCGCTCGAGGTAGCCGCCGAACAGCGGCAGCCGGCGGCGCAGACAGGTCAGCGCCGAGGCCGCCCCGGGCCACATGCCGAACAGCGTGCCGCCCATCCGGCTGCGCCACTCGCGCACCTCGGCGACGACGTCCTCGGGTCCGGCCAGGGCACACCCGGCCAGCGCGCCGATGCCCTTGTAGAAGCTGACGTACGTGGTGTCGAACAGCGCCGCGACCTCGGCCGGCGGGCGGCCGTAGCCGGCGGCGGCCTCCCACAGCCGCGCGCCGTCGAGGTGCACCGCAGCACCCCGGTCGCGGGCCCAGGCGGTCTGCGCGACCAGGTCCTCCCACGCCGGCAGCTGCCCGCCCAGGTCGCGTTGCGGCAGTTCCAGCAGCAGCGCCGCCGGCGGCTCGGCGACGGCCTCGAGGTCGGCGAGGGCGAGCAGCCGGTCGCGGTGCCCGGCCGGGCGGCCCTGCAGCCCCTGCAGCCGTTCCAGCGCCCGCCCCTCGTGCACCTCCAGGTGGCACTGCGGGTGGTAGACGACGGTCTGCCGGGCGCGCCGGGCGGCGTGCACCCGCAGCACCGCCTGCTGGGCCATCGTGCCGCTGGGCAGGTACACCGCGGCGGGCTGGCCGAGCAGCGCGGCGACCTCGGCCTCCAGCTCGGCCACCACCCCGCCGGCGCCGTAGCGGTCGACCGCGGTGTCGGGGGGCACGGTGGCCAGCAGGTCGGCGGCGGTCTGCGGACCGTGCCCGGCCAGCGCGCGGTCGCAGGACTGCCGGAGGGCGGTGAGGTCGTCCACGCGGTCAGTCTGCCCCTGGGGCACCCTGTCGGGGTGCGCGCGCTGGTGTTCGAGGAGTTCGGTGGTCCGCTCGGCGTCCGGGCGGTGCCCGACCCCACGCCGTCCCGGGACGGGGTGGTCGTCGAGGTCGGCGCCAGCGGGATCTGCCGCAGCGACTGGCACGGCTGGCTCGGCCACGACCCGGACGTCGTCCTGCCGCACGTGCCCGGCCACGAGCTCGCCGGCACCGTCGCCGCGGTCGGCGACCGGGTGCGCACCTGGGCGGTCGGCGACCGGGTGACGGTTCCGTTCGTCTGCGCCTGCGGGCACTGCGGGCCCTGCCGCGAGGGCGCCCGCCAGGTCTGTGCGAACCAGACCCAGCCCGGCTTCACGCACTGGGGCTCGCTGGCGCAGTACGTGGCGCTGGAGGCCGCCGACGTCAACCTGGTGGCGCTGCCCGAGGGCATGCCCGTCGCCACCGCCGCCAGCCTGGGCTGCCGGTTCGCCACCGCCTACCGCGCGGTGACCGGGGTCGGGCAGGTGCGGCCGGGGGAGTGGGTGGCCGTGCACGGCTGCGGCGGCGTGGGGCTGTCCGCCGTCCAGGTCGCGGTCGCCGCCGGGGCGCGGGTGGTCGCCGTCGACGTCGCCCCCGGCGCGCTGGAGCTGGCCCGCGCCTTCGGTGCCGAGCACGTGGTGACCGGCACCGGTGACGTCCCCGCCGAGGTGGCCGAGCTGACCGGCGGCGGGGCGCACGTCTCCCTCGACGCCCTCGGCGCGGCCGTCACCTGCCTCAACTCGATCCACAGCCTGCGCCGGCGCGGCCGGCACGTGCAGGTCGGGTTGCTGCCCCCCGCGCTGGGCCGCCCGGAGGTCCCGATGGAGCTGGTGATCGCCCGCGAGCTCGCGGTGCTCGGCAGCCACGGCATGGCCGCGGCCGACTACCCGGCCATGCTCTCCCTCATCGCCGCGGGGCGGCTGCACCCCGAGCGGCTGGTGACCTCCGAGCTGGACCTGGCCGACGCCGGGGCCGCGCTCGCCGCGATCGGCCGCGAGCCGGGGATCGCCGTCGTCACCTCGTTCTGAGGCGTCAGCCGGTGGGGTCGGCGGTGCCCGTCGGCGCGGTCGGCACCGCGGTGCGCGCCGGGGTGCCCTCGTCCTCGTCGGCGGTCGACGTGGGAACCGCCGAGGTCGACGGGGCCCGCGTGCTCGTCGTCGTCCGGGTGGCCGAGGGGGTCGACGTCGGTGCCGCGCTGCTGCGGGTGGGCGGCGCGGAGGTCTCCGCGTCCGTCGTGGTCGGCGGGGCGGAGGTCCCCGTCGGCGTCGCCGGCGTGGGTGAGGCCGGCTCGCGGGTGGCCGGCGCCGGTGCGGTCGAGGTGGGCCGCGCCTCGCTGGGGATGGCGGAGTTCGGCACGCTGACCGTCTGCCCGCTGGGCAGCACCACCGGCGTCATCCCGGTGTCCCGGGTGGGCAGCAGGGCGTTCAGCCCGCCCAGGAGCACGAACAGTGCGCCGATGACCAGCGTGGAGCTCCGGGCGCGGCCGATCCGGGCCGGGATGCGGCGGTGCCAGGTGTAGCTGCGGCGGGTCGCCGGCGACGTGGTGACCGAGGGCTGCTCGACCGTCGGCTGCGGCAGCACCGTGGTGGGCACCTCGTCGGGCGGCCGGGTCACGCGGCGCCCCCGCTGCGCGCCCGGTCCTCGGCCAGCGCCTCGTCCCGGACGTCGTCCTCGGTCGAGGTGGCCCGCAGCGAGACGCCCTCGCGGGACAGCGCCAGCGCCACCCGGGCGCGCAGGTCACGGCCGACCTCGAACTGCTTGCCCGGCAGGGTGCGGGCCACGATCCGCAGGTTCACCTCGTCCAGGGCCAGGCTCTCCACGCCCATCACGCTCGGGGCGTCGAGCAGCAGCCGGTGCAGCCGGGCGTCGGCGAAGGCACGCTCACCCACCTCGCGCAGCACCTGCTGCACCCGGTTGACGTCGGAGGAGGCCGGCACCGGGACGTCGACGACGGCGCGCGCCCAGTCGCGGGAGAGGTTGACGACCTTCACGATCTGCCCGTTGGGCACGATCACGACCTCGCCGTTCACCGAGCGCAACCGGGTGATCCGCAGGTTGACGTCCTCGACGGTGCCCTCGGCCGGGTCGCCACCGCCGACCACCTGGATCGCGACCACGTCGCCGAAGCCGTACTGACGCTCGGTGATCAGGAAGAACCCGGCCAGCACGTCGCCGACGACGCGCTGGGCGCCGAAGCCCAGGCCAACGCCCAGCACGGTGGCCGGCGCGACGAGGCCGGTGACCGGCAGGCCCAGGGTGTCGAGCACGAAGATGACCGTGACCGACCAGATCAGCACGATCGCCGCCCAGGTGAGCACCTGGGTCAGCGAGTGCCGGTGCTTGGCGGCCTCGGAGCGCACGAGGGCGTCGGAGCCGGTCGCCGCGGCGTCGATCCGGTCGGTGATCCGCTGCCCCGTCCAGCTCACCAGCCGGGCCAGCAGGACCGCGCCCAGGACGATCAGCAGGGCGTTCAACCCCGGTCCGCGCACCCAGTAGAGGGCGTCGGTGACCGGGCCAGCGGCGAGCACGTCCATCGCCGTCCAGTGTGGCCTGCGGCGGCGTCCGGTGCGACGGCGGGGTGCGTGCTGACGGTCACGGATGGTGACGGCGGGTGGCCGGAGGCGGACGCGTGGGGCGGAAGGGGCCCCACACGGCGCCCGGCTCAAGCAGTTGCCCCGTGCGGACGATGCAGAGGGGGAACCTGACACCCAGGCCACGCCCCGACCCCGGAGCAGCACGATGCCGACCGCCGAACTCCCCACTGCCCCGACTGCGCGCCCCCGCGCGTGGTGGGGTGACCGGTCGGTGGCCACCAAGGTGCTCACCGCGGTCGGCGCCGCCTCGGCCGTCGCCCTGGTCATCGGGGTCACCGGGCTCCACGCGCTGGCCGGCGAGGCCGAGACCAGCGAGCGGATGTACGCCGAGGACGTGCTGGGCATCGACGGGGTCTCCGCGCTGATCGGCGACGTGCAGCGCGTCGCGGTCGCCCAGCGGGACGCCGTCCTGGCCGACACCCCGGCCGAGACCACCGCCGCCCTGGACCGGGTCACCGCGGCCCGCACCGACTTCGACGCCGACCTGCAGGCCTTCCTCGCCCTGGACCACCCCGCGGCGACCGAGCAGGCGCTCGGCGACATCTCCGCCGCGTTCGGTCAGGCCCGCGACGTCGAGGACACCCTCCTCACCTCCCTC
The DNA here is from genome assembly GCF_019112525.1 of Modestobacter sp. L9-4. Taxonomy (NCBI): domain Bacteria; kingdom Bacillati; phylum Actinomycetota; class Actinomycetes; order Geodermatophilales; family Geodermatophilaceae; genus Modestobacter; species Modestobacter sp. L9-4. Next base: position 1,941,443 of record NZ_CP077800.1, on the reverse strand, counting down.
GCCCAGCAGCACGACCAGCCCGGCTGGCTCGCCGTGCACGAGGCCCAGGTCGCCCCGCTGTTCGACCAGGCGCTCACCGGCCTGGCCGACCTGGAGCAGCTGGAGAGCGCCGACGCCGCCGCGAGCGCGCAGGCCGCCGCCGCCGAGAGCGCCTCCACCCGCACGTTCTCCCTCGTCGTCCTGGTCGTCGGCATCCTGCTGGCGCTGACGGTCGGGCTGCTCATCGCCCGCAGCATCGCCCGCAAGGTCCGCCGGGTCGAGGAGGTCGCCGAGGCGCTCGCCACCGGCGACCTGACCCGCACCACCGGGCTCACCAGCCGCGACGAGCTGGGCCGGATGGGCACCGCGATCGACGAGGCGATGGGCCGGCTGCGCGCCGTCATGAGCCTGGTCGTGGACTCCTCCGCCACGGTCGCCGCCTCCGCCGAGGAGCTGTCGGCCTCGGCCGCGCAGATCTCCGCGTCGGCGGAGGAGACCAGCGTGCAGGTCGGCGTCGTCTCCGCAGCCGCCGAGGAGGTCTCCCGCAGCGTGAGCACGGTCTCCGCGGGCGCCGAGGAGATGAACGCCGCGATCCTGGAGATCTCCCGCAGTGCCACCGAGGCGGCCCAGGTCGCGGCCACCGCCGTCGCGGAGGCGGCGACCACCAACGCCACCGTGGTCGCGCTCGGCGACTCCTCCCGCGAGATCGGCGAGGTCGTCAAGGTCATCACCTCGATCGCCGCCCAGACCAACCTGCTCGCGCTCAACGCCACCATCGAGGCCGCCCGGGCCGGTGAGGCCGGCAAGGGCTTCGCCGTGGTCGCCAACGAGGTCAAGGAGCTGTCCCAGGAGACCGCCAAGGCCACCGAGGACATCGCCCGCCGGGTCGACGCCATCCAGGGCGACACCGCGGGTGCCGTCAGCGCGATCGGCCGGATCTCGCAGATCATCGGTTCGATCAACGACTTCCAGCTGACCATCGCCAGCGCGGTCGAGGAGCAGACCGCGACCACCGCCGAGATGTCGCGGTCGATCCAGGAGGGGGCCACCGGCACCGAGGAGATCGCGGCCAACGTCACCGGCGTCTCCCAGGCCGCCGAGCAGACCAACCAGGCGCTGAGTCAGACCCGCATCGCCGTCGACGAGCTCTCCCGCCTGGCCAGCGACCTCCGCGGCGCCGTCACCCACTTCACCTACTGATGGACGAAGGACCCCCTCGCCCCCCACCACGAGCAAGCTCGCGGCGGGGCCCTGCGAGGGGGCCGGTCAGCGCTTGAGGCGGCGGACGGGGACCACCATCGGGGTGCCGGTGACCGGGTCGGGGACGACGCGGGCCTCCAGCTCGAACACCTCGGCCAGCAGCTGCTCGGTCAGCACCTCCGCCGGCGTCCCGGAGGCCACCAGGACGCCGTCCTTCATCGCCACCAGCCGCTGCGCGTAGCGGGCCGCCAGGTTCAGGTCGTGCAGGACGACGGCGACGGTGCGGCCGCGCTCGGTGTGCAGCCGGGCGATGAGCTCCAGGACGTCGACCTGGTGGGCGAGGTCGAGATAGGTGGTGGGCTCGTCGAGCAGCAGCAGGTCGGTGCCCTGGGCCAGTGCCATCGAGATCCAGGCCCGCTGCCGCTGCCCACCCGACAGCGCGTCCACGGGTGCGTCGGCGAGGTCGGCCATGTCGGTCCAGGTCAGCGCCTCGGTGACCACCGCCTCGTCGTCGCTGGACCACTGCCGCAGCCAGCTCTGGTGCGGGTGCCGGCCGCGGGCGACCAGGTCGGCCACGGTGAGGCCCTCGGGCGCCAGCGGGGTCTGCGGCAGCATGCCCAGCACCTTGGCGACCTCGCGGGTGGACTGCGAGGTGATGGCCCGGCCGTCGAGCAGCACGCTGCCCCCGGTCGGGCGCAGCAGCCGGCCCAGCGCGCGCAGCAACGTGGACTTGCCGCAGCCGTTGGGGCCGACGATCGCGGTGAACGACCCGTCGGTGAGCTCCAGGTCCAGGTCGTCGACGACGACCTTGTCGCCGTAGGCCAGCCGGACGCGGTCCGCGGCCAGGCGCACCTGGGCGGTGCGGGGGGTGTCGAGTGCGGTCACAGGGTGGATCGCCGCCTTCCGCGGACCAGCAGCCAGAGCAGATAGGGGGCGCCGACGACCGCGGTGACGACCCCGACGGGGAACGTCTCGGGCAGCGCGGTGCGGGCGACGAGGTCGCTGGCGGTGAGCAGCAGCGCCCCGAGCAGGCCGGAGGTGAGCAGTGGTGGCCGGGAGCCGCCGGTCAGCCGGACGGCGATCTGCGGCACGACCAGCGCGACGAACTGGACGGGCCCGGCCGCCGACACGGCGAACGCGGCCAGCCCGACCGCGACCAGCACGACGGCGAGCTGGGCCAGCGGCACCCGCACGCCCAGCGCCCGCGCCGTCTCGTCGCCGAACTGCAGCACGTTCAGCACCCGGGTCATGGCCAGCGCGGCGGGAAGCAGCACCACCAGCGCGATCAACAGCGGTCGGGCCTGGTCCCACCCGCGGCCGTTGAGCGAGCCGGTGAGCCACACGTTGGCGGCGGCGGCGTCGAACAGCGTGCTGCGGGTGAGCAGGTAGGACACCACCGCCTGGGCCATCGCCGACAGCCCCACCCCGACCAGCACCAGCCGGTAGCCGTCGATGCCCGACTGCCAGGCCAGCCCGAAGATCAGCCCGGCCATGACCAGCCCGCCGAGCAGCGCGGCCGCCGGCACCCCGAGCCCGCCCAGCGTGCCGACCGCGGTGGTGCCGCCGCCGGCCACGACCACCGCGACCGCGCCGATCGCCGCGCCGCCGGTCACGCCGAGCACGTCGGGGCTGGCCAGCGGGTTGCGGGCGAAGGTCTGGATCAGCGCGCCGGAGACCCCCAGCGCGAGCCCGACCAGCACGGCGACGGCGATCCGCGGTGCGCGCAGCTCGAGCACGATGAACCGTGCGGTGTCGTCACCAGCGCCGACCAGCGTGCCCAGCACCCCGGGCACGCTGATCGGGTAGTCACCGCGCCCCAGGCTGAGCGCCGCGACCAGCACCAGCAGCAGGGCCACCAGCACCGGCACGACCAGCGAGCGGCGGCGGTAGGTGGCCGACACCGGGCCCACGCGCAGCGTCCGCCGCGGTCGCGCGTGGGACTCCGGGGTGCGGGTGGGCGCGGCCAGGCTCACAGCTGCACCAGCCGGCGCCGGCGCACCAGGGCGATGAAGAACGGCGTCCCGACGACGGCCAGCACGATGCCCACCTGCAGCTCACCGGGGCGGGCGACGACCCGGCCGAGGACGTCGGCCAGCAGCAGGGCGATGACGCCGAGCAGCGCGGACGCCGGGACCAGCCAGCGGTGGTCGGGGCCGGTGAACGCGCGGGCGACGTGCGGCACCACCAGCCCGACGAAGGCGATCGGCCCGCAGGCGGCGGTGGCCCCGCCGGCCAGCAGCGTGATCGCGGCCAGCCCGACCGTGCGGGCCAGCCACACCCGCTGGCCCAGGCCCCGGGCGACGTCCTCACCGAGCCCCAGCAGGTTCAGCGCCGGGGCGTTGACCACCGCGAGCACCAGCCCGACGACGACGAACGGCGCGACCTGGGCGACCACGGTGGCGTCGCGGCCGGCGAGGGCGCCGACGATCCAGAAGCGGTAGGCGTCCAGCGTGCTCGACTCGCGGATGGTGATCGACTGGACCAGCGCGAACATCAGGTAGGTCAGCGCCGACCCGGCCAGCGCCAGGCTGACCGGGGTGGCCCCGCCGCGGCCCACGGAGCCGATCGCGAAGACCGCGACGCTGGCCAGCAGCGCCCCGGCCAGGGCGGGCCAGATGTAGGCGCTGGGGGTGCTCAGGCCGAGCAGCGAGATCGACAGGACGACGGCGAACGAGGCCCCCGCGGTGACGCCCAGCAGGCCGGGGTCGCCCAGCGGGTTGCGCGTGTGGCCCTGCATCAGCGCCCCGGAGGCGCCCAGCGCGAGACCGGCGAGCACGCCCAGCAGCGTGCGCGGCACCCGCAGCTGGCGCACGATCACCGTCTCGTCGCCGGGGGTGGCGGGGTCCAGCAGTGCGTGCCAGACCGTGCCCAGCCCGATCGGGCGGGTGCCGACGCTGATGCTCAGCGCACAGACGGCGACCGCCAGCACGAGCAGCAGCCACAGGCCCAGTGCCCGGCTGCCGGTGCCCCGCAGCAGGCCGCGCCGGGGCGGTGCGTCCTGCGGGGGCCGGGGAGCCGTGCGCTGTGCCACGTGCGGCTCCTGGGGTACGGCGGACGGGCCTGACGAGATTGGGAAGGCTCACCTTACCCACCGGACCTGTCGACGGCGCCGGGGTGACCAAGGCAACTGCGCGGGAGCCGGGGATCGGTCCGGCGGGCGCCCGTCTCCCCGCACCATGGACGGGTGCTGCGACGCCTGACCCCGCCCGCCCGGCCGCGCTGGCTGCGGTGGAGCCTCGGGCTGGCCGTGGCGTACGGCCTGGTCGCGACGCTGGTGCTGCTGGCGGTGGCCGTCCTGCGCGACCGGACGGCGGTCACCTACACCGCCGCGCTGTTCTCCTTCTGGTGGCTGCTGCCCGCTCCCGCGCTGCTCGTGCTCGCCGTCGTCCTGCGCTCCTGGCGGGCGGTCGCCGCGGTCGCCGTCCCGGCCGTGGTGTGCGCGGTGCTGCAGGGGCCCTACCTGCTCAACCGGCTCCCGGGCGGGGAGTCCGCGCACGACCTGCGGGTGGCGACCTACAACCTGACCCAGACCGCGCCGCTGGACGGGCTGTACGCCCTGGTCCAGCGTGAGCAGCCCGACGTGCTGCTGCTGCAGGAGGTGACGGACCAGTCCCGCCCGGCGCTGGCGTCCCTGCCGGGCTACCCGTACAGCAGCTTCGGGCCGGTCAGCGGCACCTTCGAGCCCGACGGGGACGCCGTCGTGTCGAAGCTGCCCATCACCGGGACGGAGCAGGTGACCGGGCTGCCGGCCGGGGCCCGGCCCACCGCCCTGGTCACCCTCGACGCCGGTGGTCGCCGGCTCGCCGTCCTCTCGGTGCACCTGGCCTCGCCGTGCATCGGCTGCCTGCCGGAGAAGGAGTCCCTCAACCCGGCCGGGAGCACCAGCGAGGCCGCCCGGCTGCGGGTGGCCGAGGCCCGGCGCTACGGCGAGATCGCGGCCGGGCTGATCGCGCAGGGGCAGCCGGTGCTGCTCGGTGGCGACCTCAACTCCGCGCCGCTCAACCAGCCGCTGGGCGAGCTCGTCGACGCCGGGCTGGTCGACGTCCATCGGGCCGTGGGCACCTGGCCGGCACTGACCCGCGGGCCCGGCCCCGGGGTGGCTCGGGTGGACGCCGTCCTGGTCAGCGGGCTGGAGCCGGTGCGCAGCGTCGAGGGCGCCGCCGGCCCGAGCACGCACTCGCCGATCGTCGCGGACCTGGCCTGGCCCGGGGGCTGACCGTGCGTACCGTCGGGGGTCCGGGACGACGAGGTCCCGGACCCGCGGAGGTGTGTTGTGCCCGTGCGTCGCCTGGTCCCGACCGTGGAGGCCGCCGACCTGCTCGACCTCGCCCGTGAGCTGGCCCGCGACGAGCTCGCGCCCCGGGTCGCCGCGGCGGAGGCCGAGGGGTGCTTCCCGCGCGAGGTGTTCCGCACGCTGGGCCGGGCGGGGCTGCTGAGCCTCCCGTACCCGGAGGAGTTCGGCGGCGGCGCGCAGCCCGCGGAGGTGCACCTGCAGGTGCTCGAGGAGCTGGCCGCGGTGTGGGCCAGCGTCGCGGTCGGGGTGAGCGTCCACGGCATGTCCTGCTGGGCGCTGGCCACCGCCGGCACGCCCGAGCAGCAGGCGGCACTGCTGCCGGACCTGCTGTCCGGTGAGCTGCTGGGCGCCTACTGCCTGTCCGAGCCGCACGCCGGCTCCGACGCCGCCGCGATGCGCACCCGCGCCGTCCGGGACGGCGGGGAGTACGTGCTGACCGGGGAGAAGGCGTGGACGACGCACGGCGGGGAGGCCGACTCGTACACGGTGATGGCCCGCACCTCGGCCGACCGGTCGCGCGGGATCTCCTGCTTCGTCGTCCCGGCGGGGTCCGAGGGGCTGACGGCCGACCGGGCGGAGTCGAAGATGGGCCTCACCGGGTCGACCACGGCGACCATGCGCTTCGCCGGCGTGCGGGTGGACGCCGACCGGCGGGTGGGTGCCGAGGGCGACGGCCTGCCGCTGGCGCTGGCCGCGCTGGACGCCGGCCGGCTCGGCATCGCCGCGGTCGCCACGGGCCTGGCGCAGGGCGCGCTGGACGATGCGGTCGCCTACGCCCGCGAGCGCGAGGCGTTCGGCGTCCCGGTCATCGAGCACCAGGGGCTGGCGTTCCTGCTGGCCGACATGGCCGCCGCGGTCGAGAGCGCACGGGCCACCTACCTGTCCGCGGCGCGGCTCAAGGACGCAGGCCAGCCCTACGGCCAGCAGGCCGCGATCGCCAAGCTGGTGGCCACCGACAACGCGATGCGGGTGACCACCGACGCCGTCCAGGTGCTCGGTGGGTACGGCTACACCTCGGCGTACCCGGTCGAGCGGTACATGCGGGAGGCGAAGGTCATGCAGATCTTCGAGGGCACCAACCAGGTCCAGCGGATGGTGATCAGCCGCGAGCTGGCCCGCGGCGGACGGCCGACCGTGGCGGTGACCGGCCCGCAGGACGCCCTGCGCTCCTAGGCTGCCGGCCATGTGCCGGAACATCCACGTGCTGCACAACCTGGCGCCCGCGACGACGTCGGAGGAGGTGCGGGCCGCGGCGCTGCAGTACGTGCGCAAGGTCAGCGGCTCCGCGAAGCCCTCGCAGGCCAACCAGGCCGCGTTCGACCGGGCGGTCGAGGAGATCGCGCACGCCACCGAGCACCTGCTCGCCGACCTCGTCACCGCGGCGCCGCCCAAGGACCGCGAGGTGCTCGCCGCCCAGGCCCGCGAACGCGCCGCCGCCCGCTACGCGCGCTGACGCCGGGCAAGCCCACTGAGGGGCGCGGGCGCGAGGCCGCTGTCGGGTCCTGCGGGGGACCCGTCGCGGCGGTGACGGTCTCGTCCCGTGGAGCGGCGGGGGACCGCTGTCGGGGTGACGGTCTCGTCCTGTCGAGTGCTGTGGGCCCGTTGCGGGAGTGCCGGTCGCGCCCCGCGGAGTGGCGGGGCCCGTTGCGGGAGCCCCGGTCGCGCCCTGCGGAGTGGCATGAGCCCGTTGCGGGGTGGCGTTCTCGTCCCGTGGCGCGTCGGGGAACCGCTGCGTAGGTACGGCGACAGCCTCGTCCGGTGGAGCGGCAGGGGACCGTCGCACACAGACGGTGACGGGCCAGGACCTCCTCTTCGCCGGTACGTGGCGACCGCGGTGGTCACCCGGAGGGTGGCCCGGTCATGACCTGATGTCCGGGCGGGGATCTGCACCGGTCCGGGCGGAGATCCCCACGGAACTGTCGTACCTCGAACGTATGTTCGACCCGTGACCCCGACCCTGTCCCCACCGGCCCCGCTCGGGGCCCTGGTCGAGCTGGCCCTGCGCGGCGGCCGGGACAGTGAGGGCGACCGGTCGGCGTGGCCCGAGGAGCTGGTGGCCGCCGACCTGCAGGCGTTGCAGCGGCGGCGGGCTCGGGACGCCGCAGAGGAGGCGGAGCTGATCCTCGCCCTGGCCGGCAGGCGCCCCGCCACCGCCGACCCCTCCGGGCCTGGTGCGCGCCGCCCGGGCTGGACCGCCGACGGTGAGCCCGAGATCAGTGAGTTCTTCCTGGCTGAACTGTCGGCGCTGCTGAACCTGGGCCGCGGCACCGCCTCGCACCGGCTGGGCCGTGCGCTCACCTGGACCCGCAAGCTGCCCGCGACCTTCGCCGAGCTGCGGGCCGGGCGCCTCGACGAACGTCGGGCCGATGCTCTGGCGGACGTGCTCGCCCACACCTCCCGTGAGATCGCCGGCCAGGTCGAGGACGCCCTGCTGTCCGAGGCCCGGGACCTGTCGGTCCACCGGCTGCGTGACCGCGCCGCCGCGCTGATGCTGCAGCTGGACACCGCCGCGGCCGAGGAGCAGCGCGCCGCTGCCGAGCGGGCCGCGGACGTGCACGTCCATCCAACCGGCACGCCAGGCCGGTCGACGCTGGCAGCGGACCTGCCCACCGACGAGGCCGTCGAGTGCCACGACCTGGTCGACCAGCTCGCGCGGATGCTCAAGGCCGACGGCGACGAGCGGCCCATCGGGGTGCTACGGGCGTACGTCCTCTCGGCCCTGATCCGGCGGCCGGCTGACTCCGGACTGCCGCCGGTCAGCGCGGACGTCCGGATCACCGCCGGCCTCGACTCCCTGACCGGCGCGGACACCGAGCCAGGGGAGGTCAACGGACTGCCGATCACCGCCGCCCACCTGCGTGAGCTGCTCGCCCGCGTCGGTGCACTCGGCCTCACGGCCCCCGAGGGCGGCACGCTCACCTTCGCGGTCACCGGCCCCGACGGGCAGTTGCTCGCCACCACGACGCCCGCCGAGCTCGCCCGCCTGGCCCGGCGCGGCTGCACTGCCCATCCCGACGGCGACAGCGAGCGCGGCGGAGATGACCGGGCCGCCCACGCCGGTGGCCGGGCCGAGACATCCTGCGGCTGCCCAGTCCTCGGACCGCCGGCGGCCACCGACAGCTACGCGCCCACCGACAAGCAGCGGGCCTTCGTCACCACCCGCGACCAGCGCTGTCGCTTCCCCAACTGTGGGCAACGCGTCGGCTGGGCCGATCTCGACCACGTCCATGCCCACGGCGACGGCGGAACCACCGACTGCACCAATCTCTGCTGCTTGTGCCGGTCCCACCACCGACTCAAGACCTTCGCCCCCGGCTGGCGCTTCCGCCTCGACGACGAGGGGACCCTCCGAGTCACCACGCCGTCGGGAGTCACCCGCACGACCCGACCACCGGGCCTGCGACGTCCGGCCGAGTCGCCTCCAGGCCTGCCGCGTCCCGTCGAGTTCCTGCACGAGACGCCAGCTCCACCCATCGACGACCCGCCACCTTTCTGACCAACGGCCCGCTCATCTGCACCCGCGCCTCGCAGCAGCGCGCTCCCCTCCCCGCACTCCGCGGGGGCGGGCTGCTTGCTGCCCGCACGTCTGCGTCCGCGCCCCATCCGACTGGCCGCTACCGGGAGGCGCCGGCCAGGAGGCGTGCACCCCGGGCGGGTGACCCGGCCGCGAGAAGCTCCGCGGCCTGCGCCCGGGTGTCGATGGAGCTCCGATGGGCGGACCAGCCGCCGGTCGGGCAGAGGACAGGTGCATGACGCGCAGGCGCAGGACGACGGACTCCGCAGGACGAGCGGTGCGGTACGGAGTGCTGGCCGCGCTGGCCGCGCTGGTCGCCCTCGTCGCGCTCGTGGCCGGCCCCGGTGTCGCCCAGGCAGCCGGCACGGTCGTCCCGACGGTCTCCTGCTACCAGCCCAACAGCGACGGCAGCGTCAGCGTGCTGCTCGGGTACGACAACACCAGCGGCGTCACGCAGACCATCCCGCGTGGGGCGAACAACGTCATCAGCCCCAGCGCGTACGACGGCGCGCAGCCCACGACCTTCGCGCCCGGCAGCCACCCCGGCGCCTTCGCGCTCACCGTCGCCTCGGGCGACGTGTTCTCCGCCAACTGGACGCTGGACGGCTCGGCGCTGTCCTCGGCGACCGCGGTGAGCCAGTGCCCGGCAGGCACGTCACTGCCCGCCGACGGCAACGGCCTCGGGATGACGATGGTCGTGCTGGCCGCCGGAGCGGTCGCCGCCGGCGCGCTCCTGGTGTCCCGGCTCCGGGGGCGTCGCGCAGCCTCCGCCTCCGGCTCCGGGGGCGTCGGGCAGCCTCCATCTGAGGCCTAGATCCCCCAGTAGTCGCCGCGGGTCGACTCCTTCTCCGGCACCGGTGCGAACACGTTGCCGGTCGTCGGCGGCACGGTGTCACGTGCCATCCCGAACACCCGCAGCAGCGGCCCGACCAGCACGTCGAACACCGGCGGGAACAGCCGGAACCCGGCGATGATCACCGGGTTCAGGAACCCCGACTGCTTGAGCCGCCGCGGGTTCGCCACCCGGTCGACGACCGCCCGGGCGACGCGCTCGGGCGTGTAGACCGGGGGCGGCGGGTGCCCCGTGTTGCCGAGCACCGTCGCGGCCTGGTCGTAGATCGGCGTCGTCACCCCACCGGGCGCGACGGCCGACACGTGCACGTCGGGCAGTTCGCGCAGCTCCTGCTGCAGCGTGCGGATCAGCCCGAGCTGCCCCCACTTCGCCGTCACGTAGGCGCCCATGGTGGGCGCGGTGATCGACGCCAGCAGCGAGCTGACCACCACGACGTCACCGCGCCGCTGGGCCCGCAGCACCGGCAGCACCGAGCGGAACACGTTGAACGTGCCCAGGACGGCGGTGTCGACGACCCGCTCGAAGACGTCGGGCTGAACGTCCTCGATGCGCCCGTAGGCCATCACGGTCGCCGCGTGCACCACGACGTCCAGGCGGCCGAAGGTGCCGGTCGCCCGGTCGACGGCGGCCTGCACCGCGTCGGGGTCCAGGACGTCGGCCACCACGACCTCGACCGCACGCGCCCCGGCGGCCCGGCAGTCGGCGGCCGCGTCGTGCAGCGTCGTCGCGCTGCGCGAGACCAGCACCAGCGAGGCGCCGCGCTCGGCGAACTGGACGGCGCTCGCCCGGCCGATGCCGGAGGAGGCGCCGATCACCAGCACCACCTGCCCGCCGCCCGCGGAGGAGGCCGGCCGGAGGTCGCTCGCCGTCGTGTCTGCAGTCACCCCGTGCCGCTACCCGGGATGCCGCCCGCCACTCCTGTCGCGCGCAACGGGTCGTTGCCTGTCACACGGGCACGGTAGGAAGACGGCATGACCGCGGCACCACGCACCACGACGACGTCGGGGTCCCGGCACCTGGTCGCGCAGCTGTCCGCCCAGGCGCGGCGCATGCTCCAGACCGAGGCGGCCAGCGCGGGCCTGCTCGTCATCGCCACCCTGCTGGCGCTGGCCTGGGCGAACTCCCCGTGGCGCGACTCCTACGACCGGGTGTGGCACACCGAGTTCTCGCTGCGGCTGGGGTCGACCGGTGTCACCGAGGACCTGCGGCACTGGGTCAACGACGGCCTGATGTGCTTCTTCTTCTTCCTCATCGGCATGGAGGTCCGCCGCGAGCTGCAGATGGGCGAGCTCACCCAGCGCAGCCGGCTGTCGATCCCGGTCATCGCCGCCCTCGCCGGGCTGGCGCTGCCCGCCTGCATCTACCTGGCGTTCAACGCCGGCGGCCCGGGCGCCAACGGCTGGGGCATCCCGATCGCCACCGACACCGCCTTCCTGCTCGGTGCGCTGGCGCTGGCCGGGCCGCGGGCGACGACCCAGCTGCGGGTCTTCCTGCTCTCCCTGTCGGTGGTCGACGACATCGGCGCCCTCACCGTCATCGCCGTCTTCTACAGCGAGGACGTCGACCTGACGGCACTGGCGATCGCGGCGCTGTGCATCCTCGCCTTCCAGGTGCTCGCCCGGCTGCAGGTGTGGCGCGGGCCGGCGTACTTCGCGGTCGGCACGGCCATGTGGCTGGCCATGAACGCCTCCGGGGTGCACGCCACCATCGGCGCCGTCGTCCTCGGGCTGCTGGTCAGCGCCTACCCGCCGCGCCGGGCCGAGGTCGAGTCCGCCGGCGTCCTGGCCCGGGCCTTCCGCCAGTCGCCGCAGGTCTCCCTCGCCCGGCAGGCCAAGCTCTCCGTCGAGCGGGCCATCTCGCCCAACGAGCGGATCGGCGCGCTGCTCGTGCCGTGGAGCGGGTACGTCGTCGTCCCGGTGTTCGCCCTGGCCAACGCGGGGGTGGCCTTCAGCAGCGACCTGCTGGAGCGGGCGGTGACCTCGCCGGTGACGCTCGGGGTGTTCGCCGCGCTCGTCGTCGGCAAGCTGGTCGGCGTCGGCGGTGCCGCGACCCTGGCCGTGCGGCTGCGCCTGGGGTCGCTGCCGCCGGGGGTGGGGCTCAGCAGCGTCTGGGGTGGGGCCGCGCTGTCCGGCCTGGGCTTCACCGTCTCGCTGTTCGTCGCCGACCTGGCCTTCCCCGACCCCGGCCTGCGCGACGAGGCGATGGTCGGCATCCTCGCCGCCGCCGTCGTCGCCGCGACCCTGGGGCTGAGCTGGTTCCGCTGGCTGGCCCGCCGCGACCCGGTCGAGCAGCCCACCGGCCCGACCCGGCTCGACCCGCCGGTCGACCCTGCGCGGGACCACGTGCGCGGCCGCCCCGACGCCCCGCTCGAGCTGGTCGAGTACGGGGACGTCGAGTGCCCGTTCTGCGGACGGGCCACCGGGGTGGTCGAGGAGCTGCGGCAGCGGTTCGGTGAGGACTTGCGTTACGTGTTCCGGCACCTGCCGCTGCCCGACGTCCACCCGCACGCCGAGCTGGCCGCCGAGGCCGTCGAGGCCGCCGGTGCGCAGGGCGCCTTCTGGGCGATGCACGACCGGCTGTTCGCCCACCAGGACCAGCTGGAGGCCGGTGAGCTGCTCGACCACGCCGCCGCGCTCGGTCTGGACCTCGGCCGGTTCGCCCAGGACCTCGGGGACGGCGCCTTCGCCGCCCGGGTGCGCGAGGACGTCGCCTCCGCCGAGGCCGGCGGCGTCACCGGCACCCCGACGTTCTTCGTCAACGGCGTCCGCCACCAGGGGCCCACGGTCACCGACGCGCTGGCCGCCGCCCTGCTCGACTCCGACCCGCGCGGCCCGCAGCACCGGGAGGCGCCCGCCCCGGCGTCGGTGGTGCGCACCGTGACGCTGTCACCGACGGCGGAGCTGCCCGGGCTCACGAAGGTCCCCGGCGGCCACTTCGAGGAGACGCCGGACGACGGGTCCACGCCCCGGCTGACCCCGGAGCAGTGCCGGGAGTTCCAGCGGGTCGGCCGGCGGGTGCGCACCGAGCACAAGCAGGTGCTGCTGCGCTCCGGGGCGGCGGAGTACGACTTCTTCGTCATCGTGTCCGGGTCGGTCGCGATCGTGGAGGGCCCGCTGGAGGGCGTCGACGGCGCGGGTCCACGGGTGATCGCGGTCAACGGCCCCGGCCGGTTCCTCGGTGGGCTCAACCAGCTCGCCGGTCAGCGGCCGGTCCGCTCGCTGGTGGTCGCCGAGCCGGGGGAGGTCATCGTGCTCACGCTGGAGCGGCTGCGCTCCCTGCTGGCCCGCAACCGGGAGATCAACGACCTGGTCACCCGGTCGTTCCTGCTCCGCCGCGCGATGCTGATCGGCCAGGCCAGCGGGCTGCGGGTCGTCGGCGACCGGCGGTGGCCCGCCAGCGTCGAGCTGCGCGACCGCCTGGCCGACGACGGGATCGCCCACCAGTGGCTGGACCCGGCCGAGGACGACGCCGCGCGGCGGCTGCTGACCGAGGCGGGAGTCCCCGACACCGACCGGCCGATCGTCGTCCGCCCCGACGGCCGGGTGCTCGTCGACCCGAGCCGGGAGGACCTGCTGCAGGCCGCCGGCTCGGCCACCCGTGACCTGACCACCACGTGAGGAGACCGACGTGAGAGCGCTGGACGAGGAGCTGCAGGACCTCGCCGGGCACTACCGGCGCTTCGCCGAGGTGGAGGCCGCGGGCGTCTCGCCGCAGTACGCGGAGCTGGCCGCCGCGGTGGCCGGGGACGCCGACGTCCTGGAGTTCCTCGGCTCGCTGCCGCGGGCCAAGCGGCAGGCGAACCTGCTGCTCGGGGCGCTGACGTTCCTGCACGGCGCCCCGCCGGCCGACGGTGCGCAGCTGCACGAGCGGGTGCTCGGCGACGCCGACCGGCTGCGGACGACGATGCTGGCCCGGGCCACGCAGACCAACGAGGCCGCCCGCTGCGCGGCGCTGCTGCCGGTGCTGGCCACCCTGCCCGGGCCGCTGGCGCTGATCGAGGTCGGCGCCTCCGCCGGGCTGTGCCTGTACCCCGACCGGTACGGCTACGAGTACCCCACCGGCCCGGTCGGGGACGCCGCGAGCCCGGTGCAGCTGCGGTGCACGGTCACCGGTGACGGACCGGTCCCCACCGGTGTGCCGGAGGTGGTCGCGCGGGCCGGCATCGACCTCAACCCGCTCGACCCGGCCGACCCCGACGACGTGGCCTGGCTGCAGGCGCTGATCTGGCCCGGCATGGACGAACGCCGCGCCAGGCTGGGCGCCGCCGCCGCGGTCGCCGCCCGCGAGCCGGCCGAGATCGTGCGGGGCGACCTGGTGGACCAGCTGCCCGGGCTGGTGGCCCGGATGCCGCGCGAGGCGACCGTCGTCGTGTTCCACACCGCGGTGCTGGCCTACCTGGACGACGCCGCCCGCGAGCAGTTCGTGCAGACGGTCGGCGGGCTGCCGGTGCGGTGGGGCTCGCAGGAGGGCGTGTCCGTGCTGCCCGCCGTCCGCGACCGCCTGCCCGAGCAGCCGGCCGCCGAGGAGTCCCGCTTCCTGCTGGCCCTGGACGGCGAACCGCTGGCGTACACCGCCCCGCACGGCGGCCGCCTCGACTGGCTGCCCGGGGCCGCGCGGCTCAGCGGTCGGCGGGGCGGCTGAACGACCAGACCGCGACCCACACCGCACCGACGGTCACCACCATGGCGCCGGGCACGTGGACCCACAGCGTGTCCCGGCCGCCCGTCGCGGCCTGGACGAACGTCAGCACGAACACCACACCCGCCAGCACCGCCATCCGCACGGAGCAGCCGCCGCGGCGCCACAGCAGCACCGCGGCGACCGCGGTCAGCCCGCTGAGCACGTGCAGCACGATCGCCCCTCCGGCGTGCAGCTCCTCCGGGCCGCCCCGGGGGAACAGCTGCCCGGCCGTGACGTACTGGAAGCCCACGCTCAGCAGGGTCAGCATCGCGGCCACCTGCAGGGCACGGCGGAGCCCGGCGTCGTGCGGGACGGTCGTGCGGCTCACGGGTGCCTCCAGGGACGTCGTACGGGCGCGGCGGGCCGGCCGTGCGGTCCGTCGCCCGGCGCCGGTGACGAGCTCCACGTGGTCCGCACGACCGCCGCCTGTCCGGGCCAGGGTGAGCCGGCGGACCTGACGACCGCATGAACGCCCTGGTCGACCCGGGCAGTCGCTGGACCGCAGCACCCGGCAGGCGTTCTGCCCGCAGCACCGGGCAGCCCGCCCGGCCGCAGCGCCGAGCAGCCGCCTGCCCGCCGGCGGCCGGGAGGCGGTCGGGTGGCCTGCCAGCCGATGACGTCGGGTCAGGCGGACCAGGTGGTGTTCGGCGGGCGCTTGTGGTCGATCGTGTGCGGGACGAAGAAGGACAGGTCGTCGGTGATGAGGCCGTCGGACTCGCGGATGCCCATGCCGGCGGCCTCGCCGTCGACGACCCAGGTGCCCAGCACCGGGTGGTGCGGGCCGTCGGGGCCGGCGAAGTCCGGCAGCGGGCACAGGCCCTGCACGACCCAGCCCTCGGCGCCGTAGCGTCCGCCGAGCGAGGCGAGGGTCTCCCCGCCGGGGGCGATCAGCTCGACGTTGTTACCCTCGCGGCCAAGCAGCGGCTTGCGGGCGAAGCCGGTCGCCTGCAGCTCCGCGGCCCGCGGGTCGTCGCCGAAGAAGGCGGGCAGCAGGTGCCGGCTGATCACCGGGTCGTGCTCGTACCGCTGCCACAGCACCGGCAGCAGGCCCTTGTTCGACCAGAGCATCTTCCAGATCGGCTCGACCCACGTCGTCCCGCCCGGGACGCGGAGGTCGGCGATGACCGACGGGCCGTACTCGTCGGCGACCAGCCACTCCCAGGGGTAGAGCTTGAAGATCACGTCGATCCGGTTGCCCTTGGGGTCGTAGAAGCGGGCGTCGCCGGTGTCGAGGCCGAGTTCCTCGGTGGTGAGCACGGTCGTCTCGTAGCCGGCGCGCTGCACGCAGTCGGCCATGTAGGCGACCGTCATCCAGTCCTCGCCGCTGGTGTCGCCCGACGTCCAGGCCAGGTGCACCCTCGGACGGCGCCCGTAGTGGGCCTCCCAGCGCGACAGGTTGCGGCGCCAGGCCTCCACCAGCCGGTCGTCGAGCTGGTTCCACTGGTCGGTGCCCTGCCCGGTCTCCAGGTGCCACGCCCACTGCACGACGGCGGCCTCGACCAGCGAGGTCGGGGTGTCGGCGTTGAACTCCAGCAGCCGGGGCGCTGCCTGGCCGTCCCACCACAGGTCGAAGCGGCCGTAGATGCTCGGCGGCTCGTACTCCCAGGTGGCCCGGATGACGTCGCGGGCGTCGCGCGGGATGCGCATCCGGTCCAGCAGCCGGTCGTCGGCGAGCGCGACCTCACCGGCCTCCACGCAGGCGGCGAACAGCTGGTCGGTGACCTCGGCCAGCCGGTCGACCTCGGCTGCGGTGAAGTCGTAGAAGACGTCCTCGCGCCAGTAGGAGCGGGTCTCCCCGTCGGGGACGGTGGTCTTGTTGTAGACCAGCCCCTGGCTCTCGATCTCGGCCTCCCAGCCGAGCCGGGCCTTGCCGTAGAGCCGCCTCACGAGCCGCTGCTCCCCCCGGCCTTGCCGGAGCCGATCCCGCCGGAGACGCGGGTCCCCGACGTCACCTTGCCGGTGCTGGGCAGCCCGCTGCGGGACCGCGCGGCGGTGTCGGAGGGGTTCACCCGGGTGCCCGCGGAGGTGTACTGCTGCGGGATGCGCTGGCCGACCGAGTAGCGGTTGCCGCCGAAGTTGCTGAGCAGGAAGAAGAAAGGCAGGCCGCCCAGGCCGATGCCGCCGTTCCGCTCGGCGTCCTCGCACTGGTCCTCGTCGACGACGTTGTCCTGCTCGTCGACGCAGTAGACCTCGCGGGCGTCGTTGTCGTCGTTGCCACCACCACCGCAGGCGGTCAGGAAGCCCATGGCGGCACCGGTCAGGCTGACGGTGGTGATCGCGGCCTTGGCCCGGTTGCTCCTGGTCGTGCTCACCGTCTGCGCTCCTCACCTGGCGTCGCCCGTGTGCCCGCGGACCCGTTCATGCTGTCGGACCTGCCCGGGAGCCGATCACCCGGCCCCTCGTGCGGGGACCGCCATCCTCACAGCCCGGCCCCAGCCGTGGCGAGTGCCGCGCACAGCCGACCCGTGCGACGCCGTCCGCGGGGACGCCGGACCGGGGACCGATGAGTTCTCCCGGGCCGGCCGGTCTCCACCTCCACAGGGCCGCAGCGGCCCACCACCGTCCGGCCGGCCGGACCGATCGAGGAGACCACCGTGCGCATGATCTTCGTGAACCTGCCCGTCACCGACCTGGAGCGGGCGAAGGCCTTCTACGCCGCGCTCGGCTTCCGCAACGACCCGCGGTTCACCGACGAGACGGCGGCCGCGATGGTGGTCGAGGAGAACATCTCGGTCATGCTGCTCACCCGCGAGAAGTTCGCCGGCTTCGTGGCCGGTGAGGTGGGCGACCCGGCCCAGGCCACCTCGGTGCTCAACGCCCTCTCCTCCGAGAGCCGCACGGAGGTCGACGACCTGCTGGCCCGGGCGCTGGGTGCGGGGGGCAAGCCGTGGCTGCCGACGCAGGACCACGGGTTCATGTACTCCACCAGCTTCACCGACCCCGACGGCAACGTCTGGGAGACGATGTGGATGGACCCCGCCGCGCTGCAGGGCTGACCGACGGCGGCCCCGGTGCACCCGCCGTCGGCAGGTGCACCGGGAGGTCGGTGCAGCGGGATCAGTGCAGCGGGATCTCGGGCTCGCCGGGCTGCCGGGGGCCGGTCAGTCGGCGCTCGGCGGCGGTGATCGCGACGTCGTTGATGCTGGCCTCGCGGCGGCTCATCAGCCCGTGCGCGTCGAACTCCCAGTTCTCGTTCCCGTAGGAGCGCCACCACCGGCCCGCGGCGTCGTGCCACTCGTACTGGAAGCGCACGGCGATCCGGTCGTCGCTGAAGGCCCAGAGCGCCTTGCGCAGCACGTAGTCCTGCTCGCGCTCCCACTTGGCGGTGAGGAACTCGACGATCGCGGCGCGGCCGGTGAGGAACGTGTCCCGGTTCCGCCAGACGGAGTCCTCGGTGTAGGCCAGCGCCACCCGCTGCGGGTCGCGGCTGTTCCAGCCGTCCTCGGCCGCCTGCACCTTCTGGGCGGCGGTCGCCGCGGTGAACGGCGGGAGCGGCGGGCGGTCGGGGGACGTCATGCCAGGACTCCTTCGATGGCGGCGCGGACCTCGGGGGCGTCGGGCGTCGTCCGCGGCCGGAACCGGGCGACCACCTCGCCGTCGGCCGACAGCAGGAACTTCTCGAAGTTCCACTGCACGTCGCCGGCCTCGCCGGTGGCGTCCGGGACGGCGGTCAGCTGCTGGAACAGCGGGTCGGCGTCCGGGCCGTTGACCTCGAGCTTGCCGGTCATCGGGAAGGTGACGCCGTAGGTGGCCGAGCAGAACGTGGCGATCTCCTCCGCCGTCCCGGGCTCCTGGCCGGCGAACTGGTTGCACGGCACGCCCAGCACGGTGAACCCGCGGCCGGCGTACTCCTGCTGCAGCGCCTCCAGCTGCTCGTACTGCGGGGTCAGCCCGCAGCGGCTGGCCACGTTGACCACCAGCGCGGCCGAGCCCGCGGTCAGCGCGCCCAGCGTGGTCGGCTCGCCCTGGAGCGTGGTGAGGGGCAGGTCCAGCAGGTCGCTCACGGCAGCTCCGTACGTAGGGGACGGTCGCTGCGGGTCAACCGGCGCCGCCGGGGGCCTGTTCCCCGGGCGGGCTGCCCAGCGACGAGGCGTCGTCGGGGACGTCGACGGCGTGCGCCTGCAGCAGCTCCAGGGGCACGAGCTCCAGGGCGCGGGCGTTGGTCGCGGCCAGCACCACCCCGGCGGGCGCCCCGGCCTCGGCCGCTTGCCGCCACCGCGCCGCGACGACGCACCAGCGGTCGCCGGGCACCAGCCCGGGGAAGCCGTACTGGGGGCGCGGGGTGCTCAGGTCGTTGCCCAGCCGGCGCTGCAGGGCCAGGAACTCGGCGGACACCACGGCGCACACGGTGTGGCTGCCGGCGTCCTCGGGGCCCGAGCGGCACGAGCCGTCGCGGGTGAAGCCGGTCATCGGGTCGGTGCCGCACGGTTCCAGCGGCCCGCCCAGCACGTTGCGCTCGCTGCCCGGGTCGTCCATGCCGCCGATCATGCGCCCGCACGTCGTCCCGCGCCGATCCGTCGTGCACCCCCGAATCGCGCGCTCGGCCCGGGACCGACAGGCTGGACGGGTGCGAGTACTGGTGACCGGCGCGTCGGGGTTCGTGGGTGGCAGGCTCGCGCCTGCCCTGGAGCAGGCCGGGCACGAGGTGCGGGCGATGACCCGCCGCCCGGAGAGCTACGAGGGCGCGGGGACGCCGGTCGCCGGTGACGTCTCCGACGAGGCCTCGCTGCGCGCCGCCCTCGAGGGCTGCGACGCCGCGTACTACCTGGTGCACTCCCTGGACTCGGCCGACTTCCAGGAGCGGGACGCCGAGGCCGCCCGCGCGTTCGCCCGCGCCGCCGCCGACGCCGGGATCGGCCGGATCGTCTACCTGGGCGGGCTCGGCGACGACGCCGACGACCTCTCCCCGCACCTGCGCAGCCGCCGCCAGGTCGAGCAGCTGCTGAGCGAGGGCGGGGTGCCGGTCACGGTGCTGCGGGCCGGCATCATCGTCGGCCACGGCGGCGTCTCCTGGGAGATGACCCGGCAGCTGGTCGCCCACCTGCCGGCGATGATCACGCCCCGCTGGGTGCACACCCGGACGCAGCCGATCGCGGTCGGCGACGTCGTCCGGTACCTGGTCGGGGTGCTCGAGGCGCCGGAGGCCGCCGGGCGGCACTTCGACGTGGGCGGCCCCGAGGTGCTCGAGTACCTGGAGATGCTGACCCGGGTCGCGGAGATCCAGGGCCGCCGGCTGCTGATCGTGCCGGTGCCGCTGCTGACCCCGCAGCTGTCCTCCCGCTGGCTGTCGCTGGTCACCGACGTCGACCTGCAGACGGGGCGGTCGCTGATCGACTCGATGAGCAACGAGGTCGTGGTGCGCGACGACTCGATCCGCCGCGTCGTCCCCTTCGACCCGATGCCCTACGACGACGCCGTCCTCACCGCGCTCGGTGAACGCGCGAAGGCCAGACGCGCGGCCCGGCACGGGAAGACCGCCTCCGGCATCGGGACCGTCCGGTGACCCGCGACCGGCGCCGCATCGGGGAGTCGCTCATCTCCGACGCCGGCCTCACCCGCCTGCTCGACCGGCTGCCCCCGTGGCTGATCGACAAGGTCCCGCGCGACCACCACGAGTCCGACGCCGCCTTCCGCCGCCGCCGCCGGGTGACCGCCGCGGTGTCGGTGGCCGGTGCCGGGCTGCTGGGGGTGTCGCTGTCGCGCAAGCCGGACTCGACGTCCTTCTACGCGCTCACCCTGGGCGTGGCGGCCACCTGGGTGGCCGGGGGAGTCGCCTCCGGCCCGCTGCACCTGGGCTGGATGCAGACCCCGCGGGCCACGCTGCGGCGGCCGCTGCTCACCCCGGTCGCCGGGGGCATCGCCTCGTTCGGGCTGTTCTACGGCGCCGCGCTGGTGGCCAAGCAGATCCCGCCGCTGGAGGCCGCGATCACCCGGGTGCTGCGGTACGCCCAGCAGGGCAACCCGGTGCTGGTCACCACGACCACGCTGGCCAACGGCGTCGCCGAGGAGGTCTTCTTCCGCGGGGCGCTGTACGCCGCGGTCGGGGTCGACCACCCGGTGCTGAAGTCCTCCGCGGTCTACACGCTGGCCACCGTCGCCACCCGCAACCCCGCACTCGTGCTCGCCTCGGTCCCGATGGGCCTGCTGTTCGCCCTGCAGCGGCGGGTCACCGGCGGGATCCAGGCGCCGGCGCTGACCCACCTGACCTGGTCGGTGCTGATGCTGCGGTACCTGCCGCCGCTGTTCGCCGACCGCCCCTCCATCGACGACACGCGCGCCGCACAGGCCCTCTGACCAGGCCGGGGGGCTCCCTGCCTCCCGCGCGGCCACGGCGGGTGGCAGGCTCCGCCCGTGACCGCGCAGACCCCCGCCCCGCCCGTCGGCGACCGGGCGAGCCGCACCGCCGAGGTCACGGCGGCGGTCAACGCCGTCGTCACGGTCATCGACCCGCCGCTGCCGCACGCCGCCGACGGTCCGCTGGCCGGGGTCCGGGTGGGCCTCAAGGACAGCATCGACACCGCCGGGGTGCGCACCACCTGCGGGTCGGCGTACTTCGCCGACCGGGTGCCCGGCGTCGACGCGGAGGTCGTCTCGCGGCTCACCGCCGCCGGTGCGCAGGTCGTGGCCAAGCTCAACCTCAGCGAGTTCGCCCTCGGCCTGACCGGGCTGAACTCCCTCGCCGGGTCGGCGCGCAACCCCTGGGACGCCGACCGCGTGCCCGGGGGCTCCAGCAGCGGCTCCGCGGCCGCCGTCGCCGCCGGGCTCGTCGACCTGGCGCTGGGCACCGACACCGGTGGTTCGGTGCGGGTCCCGGCCGCCGCCTGCGGCGTCACCGGGCTGCGGCCGGGCGTCTCCGTGGTGCCCGACGCCGGCACCTTCCCGGTCTGCGAGCTGGTCGACACCGTGGGCCCGATCGCCCGCGACGTCCCGCTGGTCGCCCGGGCGTTCGCCGTGCTGGCCGGGCGGCCGGTGCGTGAGCTGACGCCCGCACCGCCGGTGCGGATCGGCGTCCCCGAGTCCTGGACGCACCCGCTGGACCCCGGGGTCGCCGCGGTCGTCGCCGCCGCCGCGCAGGTGTTCGCCGGCGGCGGGGCCGAGCTGGTGCCGGTGCGCGTGCCCGGCACGGGGTCGGCGCTGGACGTGCTCTACACGCTGGTCTACGCCGACGTCGCCGACCTGCACGTCGAGCGGCTGGCGCACCCCGAGCTGTTCCAGCCCGAGACGCTGACCCGGGTGCGGGTGGGCGAGGGGCTCAGCGACGGCCACCGGGCCGAGGCGCTGGAGGCCCGGGCGGAGTTCCAGCGCGCGCTGGAGGAGGTGTTCACCACCGTCGACGTGCTGCTCAGCCCGACGCTGCCGGTCGACGTCCCGCTGGTGTCCACCGACGAGGAGGTGCTGGCCCTCACCCGCCGGCTGGCGCTGCTGACCGCGCCCTGGTCGCTGCACGCCGGCCCGACGCTGGCCCTGCCCGTGGGCTTCCACCCCGTCTCCGGGATGCCGGTCGGTGCACAGCTCACCGCGGCCGTCGGCGGGGAGGACCGGCTGCTGGACGCCGGGGCGTGGTTCCAGCAGCGCACGCAGTGGCACACCGCCACCCCGCCCTGCGCGGTGGACTGAGCCTCAGCCGGCCCGCGCGGCCCGGATGGTCACGGTGGTGCCCTCGGGGCTCGGCACGGCGCTGATGTCGGCGAACGCGCTCATCAGGGTCGAGCCGCGGCCGCGGTCCATGCTCGCGCCCCGCTCCCGCCACTGCCCGTAGTCCCGCACGGTGATCACCACGCCGGTGGCCGAGGCCTCGACGGTGACGTCGATGAACGGCTCGACCGGGTCCTGGGCGTGCTCCACCGCGTTGGTCGCCGCCTCGCAGGCCGCCAGCAGCAGGTCGTAGGACTGGTCCTCGGTGAGCCCGGCGGACTCCAGCAGCCGGCGCAGCGCGCGCCGCAGCCCCGGGATCGCCCGCGGGGACGCCGGGAACCGCCAGGAGTCGAAGTGCACCGGGGGAGCCGGCGGCGCCGGGGGCGGTGCCGGGGCCGGGACTGCCGGTGCCGTGGGCTGGCGGCTGGAGGGGACCAGGGCCCGCACGTCGGCCCGGGTGCCGGTCGGCGCCTGCGAGGCGGTCGGCGGAGGACCCACGGGAGCCGCGGGGGTCGTCTCGGCCGCGGCCGCCGCCCGGCGGCCGGCGGCGCGGTCGATCGCCACCCGCAGCCGGGCGATCAGCTCCGCGGCCTGGAACGGCTTGGCCAGGTAGTCGTCGACGCCGGCGTCGAAGCCCTCGACGGCGGCCTCCTGCCCGGCCCGGGCGGTGAGCATGAGCACCGGGACGGCGCGGGTGGCGGGGTCGGCCCGCAGTCGTTGGAGCAGCTCGAACCCGTCCAGCCGCGGCATCATCACGTCGGTGACCACCGCGTCGGGCAGGTGCGCGGCGACGGCGGCGAGCGCCTCCTCGCCGTCGGCGCAGGTCTGCACCCGCCAGACGGGCGCCAGCAGCCGGGTCAGGTAGGTGCGCATGTCGGCGTTGTCGTCGACGACCAGCACGGTCACCGAGGAGTCGGTGGGCTCGGCCGGCTGCTCCCGCGGCGCGGCGTCGGTCTCCCAGACGTCCGCGGTGCCGCGCGCGGCCTCCGACGGTGCGGCGGGGCGCTCGGCGTCGGCCGCGGCGTCCGGGGTCCCGTAGGGCACGGTGACGGTGAAGGTGCTGCCCCGGCCGGGCTCGCTGGTCACCCCGACGGTGCCCCCGTGCAGCGCGACCAGCTCGCGGACCAGCGCCAGGCCGATGCCGGTGCCCTCGCGGTTGCGGGCCAGCGACCCGGCCACCCGGTGGAACCGGTCGAAGACCAGCGGCAGCTCCTCGGCGGGGATGCCGATGCCGGTGTCGGCCACGGTGAGCTCAACGGCGTCGTCCGTGCCGCGCAGCCGCACCTCGATGCCGCCGACGAAGGTGTACTTCACCGCGTTGGAGAGCAGGTTCAGCACGACCTTCTCCCACATCCGCGGGTCGACGGCGGCCGGGTGCGGCAGCGGCGAGCAGTCGACGGTGAGGCTCAGCCCGGCCCGCTCGGCCCCGGCGCGCAGCACCCCGGCCAGCTCGGCGGTGAACGCCGGGAGGTCGGTGGCCACGCGCACGGCGGCCGCCCGGCCGGCCTCGATGCTGGCGAAGTCCATCAGGTCGTTGACCAGCCGCTGCAGGCGCTGGCCGTTGCGCCGGGCCAGCGTCAGCTGGTCCCGGGCCGCCGCAGGCAGGCCGTCGGCGGCCAGGACGTCGCTGATCGGCCCCAGCAGCAGGGTGAGCGGGGTGCGCAGCTCGTGGCTGACGTCGGAGAAGAACGCGGTCTTGGCGCGGTCGAGCTCGGCGAGGGACTCCGCGCGCGCCCGCTCGGCCTCGAAGGCCCGGGCGTTGCCCAGCGCGGTGAGGAACTGGCCGGCCACGAGCTCCAGGAAGGTGCGGTACTCCTCGTCCAGCCCCAGGTTCGGGCTCACGCCCAGCAGCAGGACGCCGACGCGCTCACCGGCGGAACCGGTCAGGGGCAGCGCGACCGCGTCCCGGACCCGGTCCTCCCACATCCCGCCGAGGATGCGCAGGTCCGACACCCGGCCGGGCAGCTCCGCGGCGTCCTCGACGGTCGCCGGCAGCCGCTCGGGCGCGCAGCCGATCGTGGCGGCCCGGCGGAGCCGGCCGCCGTCGTCGAGGTAGACCGCGGCGAAGGGCACGTCGAGGGGGTCGCCGGCCAGCGCGGCGCACAGCCCGTCCAGGACGGCGGCCTCGTCGCCCAGCTCGCCGTCGGCGGTGGACAGCGCGTGCAGGAGCTGCTGACGGCGCTCGCCCAGCACCTCGGCGGTCACCTCGGTGCACACGGCGTGCATGCCGGCGACCGTGCCGTCGTCGCCGAAGGCGGGGGCGTGGGAGACGGTGAAGTAGGTCTCCTCGCGGTAGCCGGCGCGCTCGAGCAGCAGCGGCAGCCGGGGCAGCCAGGACGCCTCGCGGGTGGCCATCGCGTGCTCGACCGGCCCGGCCAGGGCGTCCCAGCCCTCGGCGAGGGTGACCCGGATGTCCTCGCCGATCGCCGGGTGCTTGGCGCCGATGAAGGGCGCGTAGGCGTCGTTGTAGAACTGCAGGAACTCCGGGCCCCAGGTCAGCACCATGGGGAACCGGGAGGCCAGCACGGTGCGGACGGCGAAGCGCAGGCCCTGCGGCCAGTCCTCGACCGGGCCCACGGCGGTGGTCGACCAGTCGTGGGCGGCCATCAGCCGGCCGGCCTCTCCACCGGAGGTGAACAGGTCGGTGCCCGCGGGGAGCTCGGGGGCCACGTCCACCTCCAGTCGGGACCGGCGCGGGCCGCGGGCGGGCGGCACGGCACCGGGGCGGTCACCCGACCTGCCCCGGACGGAACCTACCGGTCGCACCCGCCGCGGGGTGTGCAAGGGAGCCCGGTCGCCGCGCCGGGCGTGGGGCGGGTTGGATGGTGCGCAGTCCGCCGGGGCCCACCCCGGCGCCCGACCCCCAGGAGCACCCCGTGGCAGAGCTGACCCGCCCCGACGTCGAGCCGCCCTCCGGCCCGGCCCCCAGCGAGCTGGTGATCGAGGACCTGGTCGTGGGTGACGGCCCCGAGGCCACCGCCGGCAGCCTGGTGAGCGCCCACTACGTCGGCGTCACCCACGACGGCGGCGAGCAGTTCGACGCCTCCTGGGACCGCGGCGACCCGCTGGAGTTCCGCCTCGGCGTCGGCATGGTCATCCAGGGCTGGGACGAGGGCATCGCCGGCATGAAGGTCGGCGGCCGCCGCCGGCTCACCATCCCCGCGCACAAGGCCTACGGCGACCGCGGTGCCGGCGGCGTCATCAAGCCCGGCGCCACCCTGGTCTTCGTCGTCGACCTCGTCGGCGTCCGCTGACCCCGGCGGGCCCCCTCCCGGCGTCGTGCCGGGAGGGGGCCTGCGCTCAGCCCCGCGGGCGGTAGAACTCGCGCGGGTCGCGGGCGAGCGAGGCCTTGACGCCCCGGCTCCAGTCGTCGACCAGGACCTCCCAGTCGCCGGCCTGCACGCCGTCGAGCGCCGTCCGGACGACGTCGGCCGGGGAGGTCATCGGGCCGTCGTAGCCGGCCATCATGTCGGTGTCGGCCGCGCCCAGCACGATCCCGGTCACCTGCGTGCCCTGGCCGGTGAGCTCGATCCGGACGCCGTTGGTGAGGCTCCACGCCGCCGCCTTGCCCGCGGCGTAGGCGTTCGCGCCGTCGACGGAGAACCAGGACAGCGCGGAGAGCACGTTGACGATCCCGCCGCCGCCGTTGCGGGCCAGCACCGGGGCGAACGCCCGGACCACGCCCAGCGTGCCGAAGAAGTGCGTGTCCATCTCCCGCCGGACGTCGGCCAGGTCGCCGGTCACCAGGTTCGCGCGGGTGCTGATCCCGGCGTTGTTGACCACCAGGCTCACGTCGCCGGCGGCCGCGGCCGCCGCCTCGACCGACTCCGGGTCGGTGACGTCCAGCCGCAGCACCTCGACGCCGGGGACGTCGATCAGCTCGGGTCGGCGGGAGGTCGCGTAGACCTTGCTGGCGCCGCGCTCGAGCAGCTGCTGGGCGAACTGGCGGCCGAGGCCGCGGTTCGCGCCGGTGACGAGGGCGACGGATCCGGTGATGTCCATGGTCTTCTCCTTGCGATCGGGATGTGCTCTCCTGGACGCTAGGACCTGACGTTGACGTCAGGGTCAAGTGTGAGGCCGACCACCCGAGGAGGTCCGGTGCTGCGCATCGGTGAGGTCGCTGCCGCGGCCGGCGTGAGCGTGCGGGCGCTGCGCTACTACGAGGAGCAGGGGCTGCTGGAGGCCGAGCGCACCCCGAGCGGGCAGCGCCGCTACCCCGAGAGCGCCGTGGGCCGGGTCCGGTTCGTGCAACAGCTCTACGCCGCCGGGCTGACCAGCAAGGACGTCCTGGAGGTGCTGCCGTGCGTGCACACCGGGGTCGCCACCCCGGCCATGCTCGCCCGGCTGACCGAGCAGCGCGACGGCATCGACCGGCAGATCGCCGAGCTCACCGCGGCCCGCGAGCGGCTGGCCGAGATCATCCGGATCGGCGAGCAGTACGTGCCCGGGGGTCCCGGCGCGTCGGAGGACGCGTGCCGTCCGGTCACCGCCCGGCCCGAGGCGCAGGAGCTGCAGCCCGTCGGCTGACCCGCACGCGGTTGCCCTGCACCAGACGGGGGAACGCACAGGTGCATGACGCAACCGGCTCCGACCACCGAACACGCCCTCGTGAAGGAGGCGCAGTCCGGGGAGGGTGCCGAGAAGGGCGCTGAGAAGGGCGGGGGCGAGTCCACCGGGACGGTGATCGTGGCTGGGGCGGCGAACCTGGCCATCGCGGTCGCCAAGCTGGTCGGCGGTCTGATCAGCCACTCCTCGGCGATGATGAGCGAGGCGGCGCACTCCTTCGCCGACACGATCACCGAGGTGCTGCTGTTCATCGCGCTCAAGCGCGGCAACCGGGCACCCGACGCCCAGCACCCGTTCGGCTACGGCCGGGCCACCTACTTCTGGGCCTTCCTCGCCGCGCTGTGCACCTTCGGCGTGGGTGCGGGCTTCTCGATCTACCAGGGCGTGGAGACGATCCGGAAGGGCGAGGAGGCCGGGTCGCCGACCATCTCCTACGTCATCCTGGCGATCTCCTTCGTGCTGGAGGGCAGCTCGCTCATCAAGGCGGTCCGCCAGGTGCGGGGTGCGGCGAGGGAGCACGGGATCAGCCCGCGGCAGTACCTGTCGACCACCACCGACACCACGGTCAAGGCGGTCACCTTCGAGGACAGCGCCGCGCTGGTGGGCCTGGTCCTGGCCGCCCTGGGCCTGTTCCTGGAGCAGGTGACCGGCGACCCGCTGTGGGACGGCATCTGCGCGATCCTCATCGGCGTCCTGCTCATCGCCGTCGCGGGCTCGCTGGCGCGGGCCAACGTCTCGCTGCTCATCGGCCAGGCCGTCCCCGGCACCACCCAGCAGGAGCTCAAGGACGAGCTGGCCGCCATGGACCAGATCGACGACGTCCCGTTCCTGCTCACCACCGTGATCGGCCCGGGCCAGCTGCTGGTCGCGGCGAAGGTCGACTTCAACGACCGCGCGTCGGTCGCCGACATCGAGCAGGCCTCCGACGAGGCCGAGCGCCGGCTGGTCGCCCGCCACTCGGGCGTGAAGTACGTGTTCCTGGACCCGACGCCCGGCAACGGCCGAGCCCAGGTGCGGGCCCCCGAGGCCGGGGAATGAGCTGGCCCCTCCCCGCGGTTGAGGCGGTTCATGCAGGTCGAGGTGTGGTCCGACGTCGTGTGCCCGTGGTGCTACATCGGCAAGCGCAAGCTGGAGACGGCGCTCTCCCGCTTCCCGCACGCCGACCAGGTCGAGGTCGTCTGGCGGTCCTTCCAGCTGGACCCGAGCATCCCCGAGGGCCACACCGAGCCCACCCTGCCGGCGCTGGCCGCCAAGTACGGCAAGCCGGTGGCCGAGATGGCCGCGATGCAGCAGCGCGTCGAGGACATCGCCGCCGGTGAGGGGCTGGAGTACCACCTCGCCGAGGGCATCAGCGGCAACACCTTGCGCGCCCACGAGCTGATCCACCTGGCCGCCGAGCACGGCCTCGGCGGGGCGATGAAGGAGCGGCTGCTGCACGCCCACTTCGAGGAGCAGCGCTCGGTGTTCGACGTCGACTCCCTCGTCGCGCTGGCGGTCGAGGTGGGCGTCGAGGAGACCGAGGCGCGGGCCGCGCTCGCCGACCGCCGGTTCCTGCCCGCCGTCCG
This sequence comes from Modestobacter sp. L9-4, assembly GCF_019112525.1. Classification (NCBI taxonomy): domain Bacteria; kingdom Bacillati; phylum Actinomycetota; class Actinomycetes; order Geodermatophilales; family Geodermatophilaceae; genus Modestobacter; species Modestobacter sp. L9-4. The sequence continues at coordinate 1,913,157 of NZ_CP077800.1, read as the reverse complement.
CGAGGACATCGATACCGCCCGCGCCCTCGGCGCGACCGGCGTCCCGTTCTTCGTCGTCGACCGCGCCTACGGCGCCGCCGGCGCCCAGCCGGCCGAGACGCTGCTGCAGCTGCTCGAGCGCGCCTGGTCCGACAGCCACCCGCTGGTCACCGTCCCCGCCGCCGAGGGCTGCGACGACGGCAGCTGCTCGATCTAGCGCACCAGGCGGGCGGCGCGCTGCAGCGCCTTCTCGGCGTCGGCCACGAGTGAGCGGACGACGTCAGCGGCGGGACGCTCGGTGGTGAGCAGGCCGACGGACTCCCCGGCGTAGACCGGCGCGTGCGCCAGGTCGCCCTCGGCGCGGGCGCGGCGTACCTGCTCGGTGGCCGCGGTGTCGCCGCGCAGCTCGGCCTCCCGGCCGTGCCAGGTCTCGGTGAACTCGTTGACCAGGGCGCGGCCGGGCCAGCGGGCCGGCCAGCCCAGCTCCTGGGCGATGTCGAACGCACTGGTCAGCACGGTCTCGTCGCCGGTCGCTTCCTGCACGCGCGCCCGCACCGCCGGGCTGGTGAGCGCCTCGGGGCTGGCGAGGAAGGGCGTGCCGATCCAGCCGCCCGCGGCTCCGGCGACCAGGACCGCGGCCAGCCCCGCGCCGGTGGCCACGCCGCCGGCGGCCAGCACCGGCCGGTCGGTGGTGGCCAGGACCTCCTGCAGCAGCGGCAGGGTCGACCGCTGCCCGGTGTGCCCGCCGGCCTCGGTGCCCTGCGCGACGATCACGTCGGCGCCGGCCTCCAGGGCCCGGTCCAGGTCGGCCCGGGAGTTGACCGCCGTCGCCACGGCGATCCCGGCGTCGTGCAGCGGGCCCACGAAGGGGCCCGGGTCGCCGAAGGAGACCGAGACGAGCACCGGCTCGGTGGCGATCGCGGCGGCCAGCAGCTCCGGCCGGTCCGCCAGCACCCAGGCCATCAGCCCGACCCCGTGCGAGACGTCGGCCTCGGCGGGCAGCCGGCCCTGCTCGACGACCCAGGCCGGGTCGGTGTCCGCGCCGACGCCGATCATGCCCAGCCCACCGCCCAGGGAGACGGCGCGGGCCAGCTCGCCACCGGCCACCCCGGCCATCGGGGCGCCGAAGACCGGCGCGTCGAGGTCGAACCAGCGGGTGAGGGCGGTCGAGATCACCGGGCCATCGTGCTCCGCCCCCCGTCCTGCAGCGCGGCGGCCCGGATCAGCCCCGGTCGGCGCTCGGGGCCGGCCCGGTCAACCGGCCGACCCGCCGGTGACGTCGCCGCCGCCGGCCTCGTCGGCCTCGGTCCGCGAGGTGGGCAGCCCGTCGGCGGCCAGCTCGTCCTCGCCGGTCGAGACCTCGTCGTCCTCGGTGGAGGCGAGGTCCTCGCCCTGGCCGAGCGCGCCGGGATCGGCCTGCAGGGTGCGGGGGTCGTTCAGCGGGTCCGGGGTGTCGGGGTCGGTGACGGTCATGGCCGGGAGGTTGCCCGCAGCGGCCCCTGGCGAACCGCGCCGCCGACGGCCAGGCTGGCCCCCCGACACAGGAGGACGGCGATGACAGGCGACGAGCGGACGGGCGAGGTCGACGTGCTGGCCGAGGGGGTGCGGCTGCGGTTCCGGCGCCGGTGGCCGCGCCCGGTCGACGACGTCTGGGCCGCGCTCACCGAGCCCGACCGGCTGGCCCGCTGGATCGGCACCTACGACGGGCTCCGGGAACCCGGCGGCACCGGCGTCTTCACCATGACGCACGAGGACGAGCCTGCGGGGGAGCGACTGCGGGTGGTCGCATGCGCCGCCCCGGTCCGGCTGGTGGTCGAGTGGGACACCGAGGCCGGCTGGCGGGTGGATCTCGACCTGGACTCCGAGGGTAGGGAGACGGTGCTGACGTTCACCCAGCTCTTCCCGGCCGGCACCGACGTGGCCGAGTACGCCCTCGGCTAGCACTGGTACCTCGACAAGCTGGACGCCGAGGTCACCGGTGCGCCGCCGCCGCCACCGTGGGAGGACTTCCTCGCCGCGACAGGCCCGGCGTACGGAGGGGGATGAGCCGGCCCACCGACCGTCCAGCAGCCTCTCGGCACGGCTGGACGGTCGGTGCGGTGGTCAGGCCTGCGCGGCGGGCTGCTCGACGCGCACCGGGTCGGGGCCGGTCCACGGGCCGAGTCGCTCGATCAGCCGCTCGCGGGAGGCCAGCCGCGGACCGGCCTGCACGGGGTAGGTGTCGTACCGGCCGGTCAGCGCCCGGGCCGCGTGCAGGGCGAAGTTCGGGTCGTCCTGCGCCTCGCGGGCGACGGCGACCAGGTCGGCCTGGCCGGTGGCGACGACGGCCTCGGCCTGCTCGGGGTCGACGACCAGCCCGACCGCCATCGTGGGGATGCCGGCCTGCTCGCGGATCGCGGCGGCGAAGGGCACCTGGTAGCCGTAGCCGATCGGGTGCTCCCACCCGCCGCCGATGCCGCCGCCGGAGACGTCGATCGCGTCCACGCCCAGCGCTCGGAGCTGCCGGGCGAAGGCGATGGTGTCCTCCAGTGTCGTCCCCTCGGTCGTGGCGTCGACGGCGGAGACGCGGACGAGGAGCGGCAGGTCCTCCGGCCACACGGCGCGGACAGCGGCCACGACCTCCAGCGGGAAGCGCATCCGGTTCTCCAGCGAGCCGCCGTACTCGTCATCACGGCGGTTGGTGAGCGGGGAGAGGAACTGGTTGAGCAGGTAGCCGTGGGCGGCGTGCACCTCGGCCACCTGGAACCCGGCGGCCAGCGCGCGCCGGGCCGCGGCGACGAACGCGTCGCGCACGTCGGCCAGCTCCTCGACGGCGAGCGGGCGCGGTGCGCTCCAGCCCTCGCCCATCGGGACGGCGCTGGGGGCGACCGGCGTCCACGGCTCGTCGCCGGGCCGGGCGGTCCCGGGGGTGACCTGCCCCGACCCGTCCCAGGGGCGCAGCGTGTTCGCCTTGCCGCCGGCGTGCGCCAGCTGGATCGCCGGCACGCTGCCGTGCGCGGTCAGGAAGGCGGCGACCCGGGCCAGGCCGGGGACCTGCTCGTCGGTCCACAGCCCGACGTCCCCGGGGCTGATCCGCCCGTCGGCGGTCACGCCGGTCGCCTCCACCATCACCAGGCCGAAGCCACCGAGGGCGAACCGGCCCAGGTGCACGAGGTGGTAGTCGCCCACCACCCCGTCGGTCACGCAGTACTGGCACATCGGGGCGACCGCGAGGCGGTTGGGGAGGGTGACCCCGCGCAGGGTCAGGGGCTGGAGCAGGTGGGGTGAGGTCACGTGGGCGCAACGGGCGACCGGCCGCCGTCCTTCCCGGCGACCCGCCGTTCGGCCCGCGGGTCACGGACGGTTCGGTTAGCGTGACGAGGCGTCCATCCCGCTGACGGAGGCCAGTCCGCCCGTGCCCAACCCGTACCTGCACGTGCTGCGGACCCCGCACGCCCTGCCCATGGTGCTGGCGGCCTTCATCGGCCGTCTGCCGCTGTCGATGGTGGGCCTGGGCAGCGTGCTGCTGGTCCAGGACCAGACCGGGTCCTACGGGCTGGGCGGGGCGGTCGCCGCGGCCGGCGCCGTCGCCGCCGCGGTCTCCGGCCCGGTCGTGGGGCGGCTGGCCGACACGCACGCCCAGCGGCGGGTGCTGCTGGCGGTGCTGGCCGTCTTCGTGCTGTCGGGCACCTCGTTCCTGACGGCGGTGCGCGAGGGGTGGCCGCTGTGGACGGTCTTCGCCACCGCCGCGCTCACCGGGGCCAGCCTCCCGCCGGTCTCCTCGATGATCAGGGTGCGCTGGACCCACCTGCTGCGCGGCACCCCGCGGCTGCCCACCGCGCTGGCCATGGAGTCGGTGGTCGACGAGTTCGTCTTCATCGTCGGGCCGGTGCTGGTCACCTTCCTGTCCACCACCGGGCACACGACCTCCGGGGTGGTCACCGCCTTCACCCTGGCCGCCGTCGGCACCCTGCTGTTCGTCGCCCAGCGGCGCACCGAGCCACCGCCCGCGGAGCACGAGCACCGGCGGGGCGCCTCGGCGATGCGGGTGCGGGGGCTGCGGGTGCTGTTCGTCGTGGGCGCGGCGATCGGCGCCATCCTCGGCACGCTGGAGATCTCGCTGGTCGCCTTCGCCGACGAGGTCGGTGCGCGCTCGCTGTCCGGGCTGCTCATCGCCGGGCTCGCCGCGGGGTCGATGGGCGCGGGCATCGGCTGGGGCACGGTGCACTGGCAGGTGCCGCTGCGGCACCGCCTGGTCGGCGTGCTCACCGTGCTGACCCTGCTCACCGTGCCGCTGCTGTTCGCCGAGAGCTACTGGGTGATGCTGCCGCTGGTCGTCCTTGCCGGCGTCGCCGTCTCCCCCGCCCTGATCAGCGCCTTCACCCTCGCCGAGCTGCTGGTGCCGCGCGCGGCGGTCACCGAGGCGTTCACCTGGATCGGCACGGCGCTGGCGCTCGGGGTCGCCGTCGGCGCCTCGGCCGCCGGCAAGATCGTCGACGGGGTCGGGGCCAACGCGAGCTTCGGCGTGGCCACCGTCGCGGCCGGGGTCGCCGCCACGGTCGTGGGCCTGGGGCAGCGGCTGCTGCACGTCCCGGCCGAGCACGCCGCCACCCCGGCACTGGCCCGGTGACGGTCTCCTACGAGGTCCCCGGCGCCGTCGTCCGGGAGCACGAGGTGACCGTGCCGCTGCACTGGGCCGACCCCGACGCCGGCACGACCACCGTCTTCGCCCGCGAGCTGGTCGCCCGCGACCGCCGGGACGCCGACCTGCCGCTGCTGCTGTTCCTGCAGGGCGGCCCCGGCGGGAGGTCGCCGCGGCCCACCCGCGGGGGCTGGGTCGCGCGCGCGCTGCGCGACTTCCGGGTGGTGCTGCTGGACCAGCGGGGCACCGGCCGCAGCTCCCGGGTCACCGCCCGGTCGATCGGCCGCTTCCCCGACCCCGCCGCGGCGGCCGCGCACCTGCTCGCCTTCCGTGCCGACTCGATCGTCGCCGACGCCGAGCACCTGCGGCGCACGGTCTACGGCGGCCGCCGCTGGACGACGCTGGGCCAGAGCTACGGCGGGTTCGTGACGCTGACCTACCTGTCGCAGGCACCCGAGGGGCTGGAGCGCTGCCTGGTCACCGGCGGGCTGCCCGGCCTGTCCGCCGACGCCCGCGAGGTCTACCGGCGCACCTGGCCGCGGGTGGCAGCCAAGGCGCGGCGGTTCCACCAGCGGTACCCGGCCGACGCCGCCCGGTTCGCGGCGGTGGCCGACCGGCTGGAGGCCGCCCCGGTGCTGCTGCCCGACGGCGACCGGCTCACCGTCCGGCGGCTGCAGACCCTGGGCCACGCCCTGGGCACGCAGTCCGGCGCGGAGGAGCTGCACTGGCTCGTCGACGAGGCGTTCGACGACGACGGCGGGCTCTCCGACGGGTTCCTCGACGAGGTCGCCCGGCGCACCTCCTACTGGCGCAACCCGCTGTACGTGGCGCTGCACGAGAGCATCTACGCCAGCGGGCCCGGCGCGACGGCGTGGGCCGCGGAGGCCGAGCGCGGGCCGGAGTTCGACCCGGGAGTGCGGCCGCTGCCGTTCACCGGCGAGATGGTCTTCCCCTGGATGTTCGACGAGATCGCCTCGCTGCGTGCCTTCGGCCCGGCCGCCCGGGCACTGGCCGAGGTGCCGGAGTTCCCCGCGCTGTACGACCCGGCACGGCTCGCCGCCAACGACGTCCCGGTCGACGCCGCCGTCTACCTCGACGACGTGTACGTCGACGCCGGGCTGTCGCTGGAGACCGCCGAGGCGGTGGGCAACGTGCGCACCTGGGTCACCAACGAGTTCGAGCACGACGGGCTGCGCACCGGCGACGTCCTCGACCGGCTGCTGGTGCTCCGCGACCGGTGACCCGGCCGGGCGCCGACACCAAAGTGCACCAAGCCGATGGGCTTGACCGACAGACCGCGGGCTGGTCTGATCGGGACGTGTCGTACTCGCTCGCGCTGCACCGCCGGTGCGCCGTCGACCTGCTCCGGGTCGCCAGCGCACTGTGTCCGGTCCGCTGAGCTCCTCCGCGTCCCGACACACCTCCGCAGCCCCGCCGTCCGCGGGTGAGCTGCGCCCGGATCCAGGAAGCACCCGATGACCTCCCTCGCACCGCCCCCTGCCCGCACGTCCTCCGCCGCCGCCCTGGCCGCCACCCTCGCGCTGGCCCCGCAGCACTGGGCACCGCTGGTCCGGTTCCGCCCCGAGGAGCGCTGGAGCGCACTGCTCGACCCCGCTGCGGTGGCCGGCGCCGTCCCCGCGCCACTGCGCGAGGACCTCGCCCGGTCCCAGGTCTGGCTGCTGTCCTGGCTGCCCGGTCAGGGCACCGTGCTGCACGACCACGGCGAGTCCGCCGGGGCCTTCGCCGTCGCCCGCGGCTCGCTCACCGAGCGCGTGGTCGCCGAGCGGACCGACGGCACCGCCCAGGAGGTCCGCACCGACCTCGGCGCCGGGCGGGTGCGGCACTTCGGCACCCACTACGTGCACCAGGTGGTCAACGCGGGCACCGAGCCCGCGGTCAGCGTGCACGTCTACGCCCCGGCACTGCGCTGGATGAACAGCTACGACGTCGTCGATGGCCGGCTGGTGCGCACCGGCACCGAGCGCGCGGGGGTGGACTGGTGACCAGCTCGACGCTCACCCGCCCCCCGGGCGCCCGCACCATCGACGACCTGCTGGCCGAGGCCCGTTCGCGGCTGCAGCGGGTGACCCCGGCCCAGGCCGCGGCCCGCTGGGCCGCCGGCGCGGTCCTGGTGGACATCAGGCCGGCCGCCCAGCGGGCCGTGGAGGGCGAGGTGCCCGGCGCCCTGCTGGTCGAGCGCAACGTGCTGGAGTGGCGCTTCGACCCGGCCAGCGACGCCCGGCTGCCCCAGGCCACCGGCTACGACGTCGAGGTGCTGGTGCTGTGCCAGGAGGGCTACACGTCCAGCCTGGCCGCCGACGCGCTCCGTTCCCTGGGCCTGCACCGGGCCACCGACGTGATCGGCGGCTTCCGCGACTGGCGGGCGGCCGGGCTGCCCGCGGTGCCGGGCAGCGCGGGCTGAAGCGCCGGCCGGCTGACATGCTCCGGGGGTGACCCGCCCCCGGCCCGCACCCGGTGGCGGTCGCCTGCTCGGCGTCGCCCCCGAGCGCCTGGGCCGGTGGCTGGACGGCGTCGCCGACCGGCACGGCGCCCTCGACGTGCAGGTGGACGGCGAGGAGCTGGTGCTGACCTGCGTCGACACCACCACCGTGCGGCTCACCGCGCCCTACGGCTGGACGCCGGGACCGGCCCCGCTCACCGCGTTCACCGCGGCGGCGCGGGCTCCCCGGCGCACCGCCGTCGTCCTGGTGCGGCGCGGTCGGTGGGCGGTCGGGGTGTTCGACGGGGCCGAGCTGGTGGTGTCCAAGGTCGACGCCCGCCAGGTGCAGGGCCGCACGGCCGCCGGCGGCTGGTCGCAGCAGCGCTTCGCCCGCCGCCGGGGCAACCAGACCGACGCCGTCGTCAGCCACGCCGTCGAGACCGCGGCCCGGGTGCTGCTGCCGCACGCCGCCGACCTGGTCGCACTGGCGCCCGGCGGTGACCGCGGCCTGGCCGCCGAGGTGCTCGCCGACCCGCGGCTGGGCCCGCTGGCCGCGCTGCCCCAGCTGCCGCTGCTCGACGTCGGCGAGCCCACCAAGGCGGTGCTGCTGGAGACCCCGGGCCAGTTCCGCGCCGTCCGGGTGCACATCACGGAGCCCGCCGACCGTGCCTGATGGAGTCCCAGCGCTCGTCTTGTGCAGCGCTGGGACTCCATCAGCGGGGTAGGGAGCGGGCATGTCCACCTCCCGCGCGGCGGACGGCCGCCTCGACAGCCGACCGCACGACGTCCGCACCGGTGCCCCGCCCGCGCCCGGGGTGACCCGGCTGGACCTCGGCCCGGGTGCGGAGGCGCTGCTCGCCGTCCCGCCCGGTGAGCCGGCGCCGCGGCCGCTGCTCGTCTTCCTCCACGGCGCGGGCGGCTCGGCCGCCGACGCGCTGCAGGCCGTGGGCGACCTGGCCACCGCCCGCGGTGCGCTCGTCCTGGCCCCGACGTCGGCCGCCGCCACCTGGGACCTCATCGCCGGCGGGCTGGGCCGGGACGTCGCCGTCCTCGACGCGGCCCTGGACGCGGTGTTCGCCACGTGCGCGGTGAGCCGGGTGGCGCTCGGTGGGTTCTCCGACGGCGCGTCCTACGCGCTGAGCCTGGGCGTGGCCAACGGCGACCTCGCCGGCGCCGTGCTGGCGTTCTCCCCGGGGTTCGTGGCCGCACCGGGGAGGTTCGGCCGACCGCACTTCTGGATCGGCCACGGCACCGACGACCGGGTGCTGCCGATCGACCGCTGCGGCCGCCGGGTCGCCGCGGGTCTGCGCGAGGACGGCTACGACGTCGCCTGGACCGAGTTCGACGGCGGGCACGTGGTCACCCCGGACCTGGTGACCGCCGCGCTGGACTGGTGGCTGGACGGGCCCGTGGGCTGAGCGGTGCCCCGGGGCCCGGCGTCGTGCCGGGCCCCGGGGGGAGCTCAGACGGTGTCGGAGGTGGTGAGCTCGACCTGCTCGCGGCGCACCTGGTCGGTCACGACGGTGTCCTCGGTGACCCACGAGGTGGCCAGCCGCACCCGCTCGGCGGGCACCCGCTCGACGGTGACCCGGGGCTCCTCGGTGTAGAGCGTCACCCACCCCGTGCTGCTGGTGGACCGGTCGCCGTCGGTGAGCCCGCCGTCGGTGAGCCCGCCGTCGGCAGGGGCGCCGGTGTGCGTGGTGATCGGCCGGTGCTCGATGAGGGCGCGCTGGCGGGTCACCGTCACCGGGACCATGACCTCCTCGGTGAACTCCTCGATCCGCAGGACGGCGCGGGTCCAGGGCTCGACCACGGTGCTGACCCGCAGCTGCTCCTCCGAGCGGGTCATCGCGGTGTCGTCGATCCTGCCGACGGTGTTCGGGGACAGGCCCTGGGTGGCGTCCTGGGCGAGCCCGGTCGTCGTGCCCGTGGTGGAGGTGCCGCCGCGGTAGTGCTCGCGCAGCGTGGTCTCCTCGGCCGGGGTGAGCCGGTCGGGCTGGGAGATGCGGGGCGCGGACTGCACGGCGTCGGCGGAGACGGTCAGCCGGAGCCGGCCGTCGGTGAGCGCGCTGCCGGTGACCGGCGCGATCAGCGGCACCTCGTCGGCCTGCGGAGCGGCGTGCTGGCCGCTGGTCAGGCCCACCCAGGTGGGCTCGCCGGTCACGTCGTCGAGGAAGACCGTGGTGATCGTGCCCACCGGCCTGCCGTTCCGGTCGTCTGCGGTGGCCCCGATGACAGGGGGCGGAGTCGGGTCACTGGCCATGCCTGTGATTGATCCGGAGACGCCCGGTCTACACATCGGCCCGCGCGTCGCCCGCGAAGTCGGTTGAGCGGCGCGGCCGGCGCGCGTAGCGTCCTCCGACCGTGTCTCCTGCAGCCCCGACCGAGACCACCGCCCCCGATCCCGTCCTCGCCGCTGAGCGCCGGCACCTCGCCCGCGCGGCCGACTGCCTCGGCCAGATGCGCACCGCCGCGGTGGCCGTCACCGACGCCGGCGTCGACGCCTGGGCCTCCGAGCGCCTGGGCGCCGCCCGCGCCGAACGGCTGCTCTCCCTGGCCCACGACCCCGGCGTCCCGGCGTTCTTCGGCCGCACCGACGGCACGGCCGACGCCGGGCCCGACGGGACGCCGGAGACCTTCCACATCGGCCGCCGGCACGTGCGCGACGACGCCGGCGACCCGGTGGTCATCGACTGGCGGGCGCCGATGAGCCGGCCGTTCTACCAGGCCAGCCCCACCGACCCGCAGGGCGTGGCCCGCCGTCGCCGGTTCGGGTTCGCCGCCGGCGAGCTCACCAGCTACGAGGACGAGCGGCTGGCCGCCGGCGAGTCCGGCACCGGGGCGCTGCTGCGTGCGGAGATCGAGCGCCCCCGCAGCGGCCCGATGCGCGACATCGTCGCCACCATCCAGCCCGACCAGGACGACATCGTCCGGGCACCGCTGACCGAGTCGATCTGCGTGCAGGGCGCCCCGGGCACCGGGAAGACCGCCGTCGGACTGCACCGCGCGGCCTACCTGCTCTACACGCACGGCGACCAGCTGGCCCGCACCGGCGTGCTCGTCGTCGGCCCGAACAAGGCGTTCCTGCGCTACATCGAGCAGGTCCTCCCCGCGCTCGGGGAGGTCGAGGTGGACCAGGCCACCGTCGCCGACCTGACCGCCCGGGTGACCGTCCGCGCCTCCGACGCCCCGGACGTCGCCGTCCTCAAGGGCGACCCGCGGATGGCCGAGGTGCTGCGCCGGGCGCTGTGGAGCGGCATCAGCAAGCCCATCGACTCGGTGCAGGTCAGCCTGTCGGGGAAGAAGTACCGGATCGGCGAGGAGCGGCTCAAGCGCTTCGTCGACGACCTGCGGCGGGCCGGCACCAGCGGCGTCGACGCCGCCCAGCTCGTGCACTACGCCGCAGGCCGGGAGCGGCTGGCGATGTCGCTGGCCGAGTACGCGCGCCGGCTCAAGGAGGCCGGCGGCGGGAGCCCCACCGACGCCGAGACCCGGCGCACCGCCCGCAGCGCCGAGGTGCGGGCCTTCTGCGACGCCGTGTGGCCGGCCGTGGACGCCGCCGGGCTGGTCGCCTCCCTGTTCAGCGACCCGGCGCTGCTGGCGAGGGCCGCCCGCGGCGTGCTCACCGAGGAGGAGCAGGCGCTGCTGAGCTGGCTCACCCCGCCGCGGTCGGTGAAGAGCGCGCGGTGGACCCTCGCCGACGCCGTCCTGGTCGACGAGGTCGCCGGGATGCTGGAGCGCACGCCCGGCTACGGGCACGTGATGGTCGACGAGGCGCAGGACCTCTCGCCGATGGAGTGCCGCGCGGTCGCCCGCCGGCTGGGTGCCGGGTCGCTGACCGTGCTCGGTGACCTCGCCCAGGCCACCAGCCCGTGGTCGGCCGCGGACTGGGCGCAGACTCTCGCCGCGCTGGGCCGCCCGGAGACCTCGGTGCGCCCGCTCACCCGCGGCTACCGGGTGCCCGGCGAGGTGCTCGACTTCGCCAACCGGCTGCTGCCCTCGATCGCACCGGGACTGGGCGCGGCCACCGCCGTGCGCCGGGAGCCCGGGGCGCTGCAGCTGCGCCCGGTGTCGACGCTGGCCGGGCCGCTGGCCGCGGTGGTGGCGGAGCTGGCGGCCGCCGAGGGGTCGACGGGCGTGGTCTGCGCCGACGCCGCGGTGCCCGAGGTGGTCGCCATGCTGACCGCGGCCGGGCTGGACGTCGCCGCGCTCGCCGACGACGGGTCCGAGCCCGCCCGCGTCTCCGTGGTGCCGGCGACGCTGGTCAAGGGCCTGGAGTTCGACTCGGTCGTGGTCGTCGAGCCCGCGGCGATCGTCGCCGCCGAGCCGCGCGGCCTGCACCGGCTCTACGTCGTCCTCACCCGGGCGGTGAGCAGCCTCGTCGTCCTCCACCACGACCCGCTCCCCGCCGAGCTGACCCAGACACAGGCATAGGTACCTCTACCTGTGTCCGGGGCTCCCGGGACACAGGTAGAGGTACCCATGCCTGGGGCGCACCGGCGGGCGGCGTCCCTAGGCTCCACCCCATGGCCCCCTCCCTGCGTGAGACGCTGCGCGCCCCCGCGGCCCCGGTGCGGCTGCGCGAGATCGACCCGCGGTCGACCCCGCTGGTGCCCGGGGACAAGGAGCACACCCGTGAGGTGGCCGCGGCCGAGGGGCGCCGGCTGGCCGAGCTGCAGGAACGGCTCTACGCCGAGGGCGTCACCGGCGGACGGCGGCGGGTGCTGCTCGTGCTGCAGGGCATGGACACCAGCGGCAAGGGCGGCGTCGTGCGGCACGTCGTCGGCACCGTCCAGCCCCAGGGCGTGGCGGTCACCGGGTTCAAGCGGCCCACCCCGGAGGAGCTCCGGCACGGCTTCCTCTGGCGGGTGCGGCGCGCCGTCCCCGCGCCCGGTCAGCTCGGCGTGTTCGACCGCTCGCACTACGAGGACGTGCTCGCCGGCCGGGTGCGGCAGCTGGCCCCGCCGGCGGTGGTCGAGCGGCGGTACCGGGAGATCGTGCGGTTCGAGCAACAGCTGGTCGACGACGGCGTGACCCTGGTCAAGGTGCTGCTGCACATCTCCCCGTGGGAGCAGAAGCAGCGGCTGCTGGCCCGGCTCGACGACTCGGCCAAGCAGTGGAAGTTCGATCCCGGTGACCTCGACGACCGCGCCCTGTGGCCGGACTACCAGCGCGCCTACGAGACGGTGCTCGAGCGCACCAGCACCGACGCCGCGCCCTGGTACGTCGTCCCCGCCGACCGGAAGTGGTACCGCAACTGGGCGGTGGGCCGGCTGCTGCTGGACACCCTCACCGACCTGGACCCGCGGCTGCCCGCGCCGGCCTACGACGTCGCCGAGCAGCGCGACCGGCTGATCGAGGAGCACCCGCTCAGCGACTGACCGCCGGCGTCCCGCGGCGGAGCCGCTCGTCGATCGCCTCGGTGAACAGCCACCCGGCGATGAGCACGAACTGCAGCAGGAACAGCCAGAACGCCACGGCCACCGCCCCGCCGACCGCGGTGAGCCCGCCGAACGGGGCGCCCAGGTCCAGGGGCAGGGCCAGGAACAGTACGAAGCCCTGCAGGAAGCCCGACAGGGAGCCCGCGGTGAACAGGGCGCCGACCACGACGGCCCGCCACCGCAGCCGGCCGGCCGCGACCACCCGAAACACCCAGACAAGCGGCAGGGTGAGGGCGAACAGCACCGAGTAGTAACCGGCGAAGAACCCGCCGACGGTCGCGCCGAACCCCGGCGTGTCGGCCAGCCGGGCCAGCAGCCGGGCGACCAGCAGCAACGGGTAGAGCAGCAGCGGCGCGAGCACCAGCAGCGGCAGCGACGCCAGCCGGCCGCGCCAGGCGGTGAACCGGTCGTGCGCGGGGCTGAAGCGCAGCAGCGCCCGGCGCACGCCCTCGCCGTAGAGGGAGATCGGCAGCAGGGTCAGCAGCGCCCCCACCACGCTGAGCTGGGTGCCGGCGTCGGCGAGCCGGGCGACCGCGGCGGGCGCCCCCAGCTCGGTCGGCAGCACCGAGGCCAGCTGCCCGGTGAGGGTGCGCACCCGGTCGCCGCCGGCGACCCAGCTGGTCAGTCCCAGCGACAGCACCAGCGCCGGGACGACGGCGATCCCGGCGTAGAAGGTGAGCCCGGCGGCGATCAGCGCGGTGTCCCGCCCCGCGAGCCGGTCCCGCATGGTGGCCAGCAGGCCGCGCGCCTCTCTCGCCACCTGCACCCGCCCATGTGACCAGGTACAGGCCGGTCGCGCCCGCCAGGGCGGCTGTGAGTCCGCGCTCAGGTCAGGTCGCGGGCGAAGAAGAGGGAGTGCGTGGCGTCCGGGTGGCCGACGTAGTGCCCGAAGGCGCCGACCGGCGCGTAGCCGGCCGCGGTGTAGAGCCCGACGGCCTCCGGCTGCCGGGGCCCGGTCTCCAGCCGCAGCGTGGTCCAGCCGCGGGCCCGCGCCTCGGCCTCCAGCCCGGCCAGCACCAGCCGGGACACCCCGCGTCCCCGGGCGGCCGGGACGACGTACATCCGCTTCACCTCGGCCGCGCCGGGCTCCAGCGCCCGCAGCGCACCGCAGCCGATCGGCGTCCCGTCGTCGTCGCGGGCGACCAGGACGACGGCGACGTCGCCGGCCGACGGGGGCACCCCGGGCTCGCCCTTGCCGTCGTAGCGGATGCGCAGCTCGTCCTGCTGGGCGGTGGCGAGCTGCTGGACGACGGGGTCGTCCCAGGCAGCGGGGGAGAGGCTCGGCACGGGCCCGATCATGGCGGCCCGGGCTGCACCTGCTGCAGCAGCCCCCAGACGAACTGCGCCCGGACGCCGGCCACGTGCACCTCCCAGCGGCTGGCCACCCGGGGGTCGACCTGCACCGCGCCGGGCAGCGCGGCCACGTCGCCGACCGTGTGCTCCCACACCCGCAGGTCACCGGCCGTCGCCGCGGGCAGCGGCGACCCGGCCGCGCGCACCAGCTGCTCGCCGAGCACCGGGCCCCCGGGCAGGGAGACCACCTCCCAGCGCAGCTGCGGCCACAGCGGCAGCGCCCAGCGGCGGACGACGAGGGCCACGTCGCCCCAGAGGCGCTCCTCACACTCCTCGGTCGGACCGAGGACGGCGCTCCGCAGCGACACGCCGCGCGGCCCCGCCGCGGAGTGCTGCAGCGCCTGCCACCGGCGGTGCGCCTCGCGGGCCTCCGCGCGGTCGGCGTCCAGTCGGACGAGCGCGCCGGTGACCAGGTCAGGCCGCGAGTCGGCCATCCGGCGCAGCAGCACGAGGCAGAACTCCCGCCGCCCGAGGCCACGCATCCGGCGAGCCTGTCACGCCCGGTGAGCGTGTCCGTGCACTCGCCAGGAGTTTCTGCACAAATCGGGCCCGACCGTTTGTCATCTCCCCATCACACGCTTACGGTGGGCGACGGTCCGGACGGGCACCTCAGCCCCCTCCCGGGGAGCGACCGCCTGGACCGCCGCCGAACCACAGCGGCCCGTGCAGCACTGCGGGCCAGTGGACCGGGGACCCACCGCAGCACTGGGGTGAAGCTCCACGCGACCCGTACGGGCCGTGCGGAGCCGGGCGTCTTCCCGCCCGAACCCGTCAGCTAACTCGGTAGGCGGCGAGTGGAAGAAAGGAAACACCCGCCTCACATGGCGAGTTCGCTCAGCTCTGCCCGCCGTCGGTCCACGACCGCCGTCCTGATCTCGCTGGCCGCCGCCGGCGTCGTCTCCCTCACCTCCCTTCCCGCGTCGGCCGCGCCCGAAACGCCGGCCAGCTCGCAGGAGGCCGCGGCCCTCGTCGCCGCCCGTGGTCACGACCTCGAGGTCGTCACCGAGCAGTTCAACGACGCCCGTGTGCAGCTGGCCGACCAGCAGGCCGCCGCCGAGCAGGCCGCCGCCAAGGTCGCCGACGCCGACGCCGCGGTGGGCAGTGCCCGCGACAAGGTCACCGAGGTGGCCCGCAGCGCCTACACCGGCGACCGCCTGGACACCCTGCAGGCCATGCTGACCAGCACCTCCGCCGACGAGATGATCGACCGCGTCGGCACGCTGGGCACCATCGCCGACCACAACAACGCGGTCCTCGGCGAGGCCGAGCAGGCCACCCAGGCCGCCGCCCAGGCGAAGGCCGACGCCGACTCCGCCGCTGCCGCCGCGCAGGCGCAGGTCGAGGAGGTCGCCCGCCAGCAGGCCGACCTGCAGTCCCAGATCGACCAGTACAAGGCCGACTTCGACCGGCTCACCGCCGAGGAGCAGGAGCGGGCCCGCAAGCTCGCCGAGGAGCAGGCCGCAGCTGCTGCTGCCGCTGCGGCCCGCGAGGCCGCCGCTGCCGAGGCCGCCCAGGCAGCGCAGGCCGCCCAGGCCGAGCAGGCCTCCAGCGCTGCGCCGGCCACCGCTGCCGCCGCCGAGCGTCAGGCGCCCGCGGCGTCCCGGGCCACCCGGTCCGCCGCCGCCCCGGCAGCCCCGGCCGCCCCGGCGGCTCCCGCCCCGGCCGAGGACGCGGCTCCCGTCGCCGCCAGTGGTGCCGCTGGCACCGCCGTCGCGGCGGCCATGGCCAAGCGCGGCTCGCCCTACGTCTGGGCCGCCGCCGGCCCGAGCTCGTTCGACTGCTCAGGTCTGGTGCAGTACGCCTACGCCGCCGCCGGCGTCTCCCTGCCGCACTCGAGCAAGGCGCAGGCCTCCATGGGCCGCGCGGTCTCCCGCGGCGACCTGCAGCCCGGCGACCTGATCGCCTTCGGCAGCCCCGTCTACCACATCGGCATCTACATCGGGGGCGGGCAGATGGTGCACGCCCCGACGTCCGGTGACGTGGTCAAGGTCGCCAGCATCGACGCCGTCGGTGGCATCACCGCGATGCGCCGCCTCGGCTGACCCGACCCGCTGTTCCCGGTGCCCCGGTCGCCTGCTGGCGACCGGGGCACCGGTGCGTCCGGGGTGCTCCACGAGGCCGTCGCCGCGGGGCGCACAGGCAGCCCGGGCAGGATGTGCCCGACCGACCGCTGGACCCGAGGAGTGCCGTGCCCGCCGCCCTGACCGACCCGCGCACCGTCGCCCGCGCCTTCCGCGTCGTGGCCGTCGCCGAGGCGGTGAGCTGGGTGCTGCTGCTGGCCGGGATGTTCGTCAAGTGGGTGCTGAAGACCTCCGAGGTCGGCGTCCAGCTCGCCGGCCCGGTGCACGGCGTGGTGTTCCTCGCCTACGTCGCCACGACCCTGCTGGCCTGGCGGGTGCTGCGCTGGTCGCCGAACACCACGGCCCTGGCGCTGCTGGCCTCGCTGCCGCCGCTGTGCACCGTGGTGTTCGAGCGCTGGGCGCAGCGCACCGGCCGGCTGCCGCTGGGGGAGACCGCGTCGGTCCGGGCTGGCTAGCCTGCGGGGATGGTCGAACCGGTGCTCCCGTCCACCGCCCGTGCCCTGCTGGCCCGCACCGCCCGCGTGCAGCGCGACGGCCGGGCGCCGGGCCTCGTCGCCGGCGTCGTCCGCGACGGTGGGCTGGCCTGGTCCACCGGGCGCGGTGACGTCGCCGAGCCGCACGAGGACGTCCAGCACCGGCTCGGCTCGATCAGCAAGACGGTCACCGCGCTGGTGGTCATGCGGCTGCGCGACGAGGGCCTGCTCGGCCTCGACGACCCGCTGGAGCGGCACGTGCCCGGCACCCCGCTGGGGGAGCGCACCGTGGGCCAGCTGCTGTCGCACCTGGCCGGCGCGGGGTCCGAGAGCCCCGGCGGCTGGTGGGAGCGCGTGCCCGGCGGCTCGCTGGAGGACCTGCGGCTCACCGGTGACGACGTCGTCCTGGGGGCGGCCCGGCGCTTCCACTACTCGAACCTGGGCTACGGCCTGCTCGGTGAGCTCGTCGCCCGGCACCGGCAGCGCCCCTGGGCCGACGCCGTCCGGGACGAGGTGCTGCTGCCCCTGGGCATGACCCGCACGACGCCCCGGCCCAGCGGACGCGCGGCGGTGGGCGCCGCGGTGCACCCGTGGGCCGACGTGGTGCTGCCCGAGCCCGAGCACGACGCCGGGGTGATGGCCGCGGCCGGCCAGCTGTGGGCCACGCTCGCCGACCTGGCCCGGCTCGCCGCCTTCCTGATCGGCGACACCGGGGACGTGCTGTCGGCGGCGACGCTGGAGGAGATGACGGTGCCCGCCGGCGTCGACTCCTCGGCGCCGGGCTGGTCGGCCTACGGGCTGGGCCTGCAGGTGCTGCGCGTCGACGGCCACGTGCTGGTCGGGCACGGCGGGTCGATGCCGGGGTTCCTGGCCGGGGTGTTCGTCGACCGGCTCGAGCAGATCGGCGCCGTGACGCTGGCCAACACCACCAGCGGCCTGGACCCGCTGGTGCCCGGGCTGCTCGCGGACCTGCGCACCGCCGAGCCGCGCGTGGTGGACGCCTGGACGCCGTCGGCGCCGGCACTGCCGCTGGACCTGCTCGGCGTCTGGTTCTGGGGGCCGGCGCCGTACGTGCTGCGCGCGCAGGCCGGTGGGCTGCTGCACCTGGGGCCGCTGCCCGGCCGTGGTGGGCGGGCCAGCCGGTTCGCCCCGCGCCCCGACGGCACGTGGGTCGGGCTGGACGGCTACTTCGCCGGGGAGACGCTGCGGATCGCCCCGGACCACCTCGACCTGGCGACCTTCGTCTTCACCCGCACGCCCTACGACCCCGAGGCGCCGGTGCCCGGAGGGGTGGACGAGGGCGGCTGGCAGCTGCTGTCATGACCGCCGTGGCCGGGCAGCGGGTGATCGGGATGCTGGGTGGGATGAGCTGGGAGTCCAGCGCGCAGTACTACCGGCTGGCCAACGAGCTGGTGCGCGAGCGGCTGGGTGGCCTGCACTCGGCCCGCTGCGTGCTCGCCTCGCTGGACTTCGCCGAGGTCGAGCGGCTGCAGGTCGCCGGCGAGTGGGCGCAGGCCGGGGACCTGCTCGCCGAGGCGGCCCGCGGGCTGGAGGCCGCCGGTGCCGAGCTGCTGCTGATCTGCACGAACACCATGCACAAGGTCGCCGACCAGGTGCAGGCCGCGGTCGGCATCCCGCTGGTGCACCTGGCCGACGCCACCGCGGCCGCGGTGACCGCCGCCGGCCTGGACACGGTCGGGCTGCTGGGCACCGCGTTCACCATGGAGCAGGACTTCTACCGCGACCGCCTGGCCGGGCACGGGCTGCGGGTCCTCGTGCCACCGGCCGACGACCGGGCCGAGGTGCACCGGGTCATCTACGACGAGCTGTGCCTGGGTGTGGTCCGGGAGGAGTCCCGGGAGGCCTACCGCGGGGTGATCCGCCGGCTCGTCGACGCCGGCGCGCAGGGCGTCGTCCTGGGCTGCACCGAGATCGAGCTGCTCGTCTGTGCGGCCGACAGCCCGGTCCCGGTCTTCCCCACCACCCGGCTGCACGTCGAGGCGGCGGTCACCGCCGCGCTGGCCGGTCAGCCGGCGGGGTAGAGGCCGGCCCGGTACCCCTCGCCGTAGTAGCGCTCCAGCTCCTCCAGCGACGCGTCCGGGCGCTCCTGCCGCTGGGCGATCTGCGGCCGGGTGGGCACGTCACCGGCGTCCCAGGTCGCTGGGTCCCACAGGTGCGACCGCATGAAGGCCTTGGCGCAGTGGTAGAAGACCGTCTCGATCTCCACGACCATCGCCAGCAGCGGCCGGCTGCCGCGCACCACCATGCGGTCGAGCAGGTCGGCGTCGCGCACCAGCCGGGCCCGGCCCTGCACGCGGAACGTGTCGTCCCGGCCGGGCAGCAGGTAGATCAGCCCGACGTGCGGGTTGGACAGGATGTTGCGGAACCCGTCGGCGCGGCGGTTGCCGGCCCGCTCGGGCAGCGCGATCGTCCGGTCGTCGAGCACGACGGTGAAGCCGGGCGGGTCGCCCTTGGGGGAGACGTCGCAGCTGCCGTCGGCCGCCGACGTCGCGACCAGGCAGAACGGCGAGCGGGCCAGCCACTGCCGGTCGATCTCGTCGAGGGCAGGGCGGTCCTTGGTGGCCACCCGGGGCAGCGGCTCACCGATGACCGCGCGGAGCTCGGCCTCGGTGGTGATCTCGTCCACGCCGCCAGTCTGTCGCCTCATGGAGTCCCAGCGCTCGGGGGACGCTGCGCTGGGACTCCGTGTAGCGCCTAGTCGCGGTCGAAGGCGGCGAGGGTGGCGTGGGTGACGGCGCCGTAGGCGGCGTGCGGGACGACGTCGCTGATCCAGTCGGTGGCCGACCAGGTGCGCGGGTCGGTGATGCCGAGGGCGGTCATCGGCCCGTTGGACCCGATGAGCACCGTGACGGTGCTCTGGGCGATGCCCACCAGCAGTGCGGGGCGGAAGCCGGCGGCACGCAGCAGCCCGGCGAGCACCCCGGCGCCGATCCCGGCGGCCAGCCCGGTCAGCGGCCCCAGCCCCTGCACCCGGTTGGACCGCTTCTCCTCGTCCCCGGGGATCTGCACGTGGACCTTGTCGGCGAGCGCCTCGACGGTCTGCTCGGGGGTGTCGCTGGTGCCCCGGCCCCGGATGGTCATGTCCAGGTAGGTGACGGCGTTGAGCGCCGTCGTCCCGGCGGCGCCGGCGGCGGCACCGCGCACCACCCAGCCGAGGGTGCTGATCCCGCGCCTGCCCTTGCCGAACGTCCCGATCGAGGTCTGCGTCGCCATGCCCGCGGGCTACCCGGCCCGCTGCGCCGGGCAAACGGTGAGGTCAGTCGCGGGTGAGGACGACGACCCGCAGCTCCCGGCGGTCGGCACGACGGCCCTCCCAGGCGGCCAGCCCCCCGACCAGGACCGTCAGCCCGAGGAGACCGCCGAGCAGGAGCAGGAAGGTGCTCGTCGGAGGGTCCACGTAGGTCCCCATGAACGGGTCGACAGGTACGTCGGCCACCCCGGGACCGCCCGGCGTGCCGGGGCCGACCGTCGTCCCGGCCCCGCCCGTCGTCCCGGCCCCGGCCGCGAGGACTTGCACCTGCGCGGCCAGCCCGGGGGGCACGGGGCCGGTGCCGCTGCACAGGCCCGCGGTCAGCTGCCCCGTCGGGTCGTCCGACGGTGCGGTGGCGAGGACCAGGAACGGTCCGTCCCCGGACAGCCCCAGCCCGCAGGACGCCGACGACGCCGCCGAGACCACCGTCTGTCGCGCACCGGCCGCGCCCTTGAGGACGGTGTCCACCGCGAACACGTGCACCACCGGGTCGTCGCTGCGGCTGGTCACCGGGTCGGGCCGCAACAGCTCCCGGGAGACGAGCGTGCCGGTGAAGACGACGTCGGCGCGCGCCAGCTGCTCGGCGGTGGTGGCCGGTGCACAGCTGCAGGCGGACGCCGCCGGGGCCAGGACCCACCCGGTGAGCACCAGCAGCCCACCGAGCAGGAGGACCAGCAGGCGGCGCACGCGGCGCAGCCTCCTCCTCCGGGGTGGCCGGGCGCCAGCACCTCGTGCACGGCGACCGCGGAGGGAGGACGCTGGCGGCATGGACGACGTCGACCGCGCGCTGGAGCGCACCATCGACGAGCTGCTCGACCAGCGCCGTCCCGAGGCGACGATCTGCCCGTCGGAGGCCGCGCGGGCGGTCGACCCGGAGGGCTGGCGGGCGCTGATGCCGGCCGCGCGGGCCGCGGCAGGGCGGCTGGTCGCCGAGGGTCGGGCCGAGGTCACCCAGCGCGGCGAGGTGGTCGACGTGGCCACCGCCCGCGGCCCGGTGCGGGTCCGCCGGCCGCGCTGAGCGCGCTCAGTCCTCGGTGCGGCCGTTGCCCGCGGCGCGTTCGAGCAGCGGGGTCATCCGGTGGTCGACGAACCGCCGCAGCGCCAGGTTGGTGTCGGTGCGCTGCACGCCGGGGACGGCCAGCACCTGCTCGGTGATCCGCCACAGGTCGTCGGCGTCGAGGGCCACCACCTGCACGAGCAGGTCGGCCACCCCCGACAGCCCCACCACCTCGAGCACCTCCGGGATGGCGGCCAGGGACGCCGCGACGTCGTCCAGGCCGCGCTGGGTGACCTGCACGGTGACGTAGGCGCTGAGCCGGTAGCCGAGGGCCTCGGGCCGGACCCGCCGGTCGAAGGGGTCCAGCACGCCGGCGGACTCCAGCCGGGCCAGCCGGGCCTGCACCGTGTTGCGGGCCAGGCCCAGCCGCTGGGCCAGGGCGAGCACGGTGGACCGGGGGTCCTCGGCGAGGGCGAGGACCAGGCGGGCGTCGGTGGCGTCCAGTCGGGCGGTCACGGTGGTCAGTCTGACATGCGAGGACGTCCTAGTAACGACATCGTGCGCACCACAGGGGGAGGTGGTTGCGCAGAACGACCGGTAGATGATCTCCTGACAGATGGACCGGCGTGCCACCATGGTGAGCGGCGCCACATCCAGCGCGGTACGGGCTCCCAGAGACGGGCACCCCGGTGCCCGGTGGAGCGCGAGACGGCGAGGAGATGCCCGAAGTGGACGTGCTGTCGGAGACGACCGAGATGGTCGACCCGGTGCCGGGGGCCGGAGTCCCCCACCTCCCGGACCAGCCCGACCTCGTCCAGCTGCTCACGCCGGAGGGCGAGCGCGTCGAGCACCCCGACTACGCGCTGGACGTCACCGCCGAGGAGCTCCGCGCCCTCTACCGCGATTTGGTGCTGGTGCGCCGCTGGGACGCCGAGGCGACCGCGCTGCAGCGGCAGGGCGAGCTGGGGCTGTGGGCCTCGCTGCTGGGCCAGGAGGCCGCACAGGTCGGCGCCGGCCGGGCGCTCATGCCCGCGGACATGGCCTTCCCGACCTACCGCGAGCACGGCGTCGCCTGGACCCGCGGGGTCGACCCGCTGCACGTGATCAGCATGTTCCGCGGCGTCGACCAGGGCGGCTGGGACCCCGTGGCCACCGGCTTCAACCTCTACACGGTGGTCATCGGCGCGCAGACCCTGCACGCCACCGGCTACGCGATGGGCATGCAGCGCGACGGCGCGGACGCCGCGACGCTGGCCTTCCTCGGCGACGGCGCGACCAGCCAGGGCGAGGTCAACGAGGCGATGATCTGGGCGGCCACCTTCGCCGCCCCCGTCGTCTTCTTCTGCCAGAACAACCAGTACGCGATCAGCGCGCCGATCGAGCGGCAGTCCCGCGTGCCGCTGTACCAGCGCGCCTCGGGGTTCGGCTTCCCCGGCGTGCGGGTCGACGGCAACGACGTCCTCGCCGTCCTGGCCGTGACCCGGGCCGCGCTCGCCGCCGCCCGCGAGGGCTCCGG
Source organism: Modestobacter sp. L9-4 (assembly GCF_019112525.1). Lineage (NCBI taxonomy): Bacteria > Bacillati > Actinomycetota > Actinomycetes > Geodermatophilales > Geodermatophilaceae > Modestobacter > Modestobacter sp. L9-4. The sequence continues at coordinate 1,890,985 of NZ_CP077800.1, read as the reverse complement.
ACCCACGTTCATCGAGGCCTACACCTACCGGATGGGCGCGCACACGACGTCGGACGACCCGACCCGCTACCGGCTGGCCAGCGAGCTGGAGGAGTGGGCGCTGCGCGACCCGATCGCGCGGGTCAAGGCGCACCTGTCGCGCAGCGGGCTGGCCGACGCCGCCTTCTTCGACGCCGTGGACGCCGAGGGCGACGAGCTCGCCGTGCGGATCCGCACCGGCACGCGGGAGCTGCCCGAGCCCGCCGGCACGGAGATCTTCGACCACGTCTACGCCGAGACGACGCCCGAGCTGGCGCAGCAGCGCGCCGAGTTCGTGGCGTACCGCGCCTCGTTCGAGGAGGCCTGACATGAGCGAGACGCTCACCATCGGCAAGGCGCTGAACCTGGGCCTGCGCCGGGCCCTGGAGGACGACCCCAAGGTCGTGCTCATGGGCGAGGACATCGGCCGCCTCGGCGGGGTCTTCCGGGTCACCGACGGCCTGCAGAAGGACTTCGGCGAGCAGCGCGTGGTCGACACCCCGCTGGGCGAGGCCGGCATCCTCGGCACCGCCGTCGGCCTGGCCATGCGCGGCTACCGGCCGGTCTGCGAGATCCAGTTCGACGGGTTCGTCTTCCCCGCCTACAACCAGATCGTCACCCAGGTGGCCAAGCTGCACGCCCGCTCCCGCGGCCGGCTGCCGATGCCGATCGTCATCCGGATCCCCTTCGGCGGCGGCATCGGTGCGGTCGAGCACCACAGCGAGAGCCCCGAGGCGTACTTCGCGCACACCGCGGGCCTGAAGGTGGTCGCCGTCAGCACCCCGGCCGACGCCTACTGGGGCATCCAGCAGGCCGTCGCCTCCCCGGACCCGGTCGTCTTCCTCGAGCCCAAGCGCCGGTACTGGGAGAAGGGCGCCGTCGACCCCGACGCCACGCCCGACCCGCTGTTCGGCTCCCGCGTCGTCCGCGGCGGGGACGACGTCACCGTGCTGGCCTACGGCCCGATGGTGAAGACGGCGCTGCAGGCCGCCGAGGCCGCCGCGGCCGACGGCCACTCGCTGGAGGTCATCGACCTGCGCACGCTGTCGCCGCTGGACCTCGAGCCGGTGTTCGCCTCCGTGCGGCGCACCGGCCGCTGCGTCGTCGTCCACGAGGCGCCGGTGACCCTGGGCCTGGGCGCGGAGATCGCCGCCCGGGTGACCGAGACCTGCTTCCACTCCCTGGAGGCGCCGGTGCTGCGCGTGGGTGGCTACGACACCCCGTACCCGCCGGCCAAGCTGGAGGAGGAGTACCTCCCCGACCTCGACCGCGTGCTCGACGCCGTCGACCGATCGCTGGGGTTCTGATGCCCGACCTGCGCCAGTTCAAGCTCCCCGACGTCGGCGAGGGCCTCACCGAGGGCGAGATCCTCACCTGGCTGGTCGCGGTGGGCGACACCGTCACGGTGAACCAGCCGCTGTGCGAGGTCGAGACGGCCAAGGCCGCCGTCGAGCTGCCCAGCCCCTTCGCCGGCACCGTCACCGAGCTGCTCTTCGAGGCCGGGACGACGGTCGACGTGGGCGCGCCGATCATCACCATCGACCTCGGTGGGGACGCACCGGCGCCGGCGCCCGAGCGCACCGCCGTCCTGGTCGGCTACGGGCCGCGCACCACCGAGGCGACCCGCCGTCCCCGCCGGGCGGCGGCGCCGCAGGTGCTGCCCGAGGCCGACTACGGCTCCGGCGCCGGGCGCCCGTCGCTGCTGCCCAGCGCGCCGGACGCGACGGTCAAGCCGGTCCGCCTCGGCGGCCTGGAGGCCGGGCGGGCCGCGGAGGCACACGCCACCGTCGCCGACACCCAGGCTGCCGCGCCGACCTCGCCGGTGCCCGGCTCCGGTCCGCTGCGCCCGCTGGCCAAGCCGCCGGTGCGCAAGTACGCCAAGGACGTCGGGGTCGACCTGGCCACGGTCAGCGGCACCGGCGCGGGCGGCGTCATCACCCGTGCCGACGTCGACGCCGTGCGGGGGGCCGCCGACCACCCGACCGGCACGGCCACCGTGCGCACCGAGGTGACGCTGGACGAGACGCGGATCCCGGTCAGGGGCGTGCGCAAGCACACCGCCGCGGCGATGGTGGCCAGCGCGTTCACCGCGCCGCACGTCACCGTCTTCCACACCGTCGACGTCACCCGCACCATGAAGCTGCGGCAGCGGCTCCTGGCCCGCCCCGAGCTGGCCGGGGTGAAGGTCAGCCCGCTGGTGTTCGTGGCCCGGGCGCTGCTGCTGGCGGTGAAGCGGCACCCGATGGTGAACAGCTCCTGGGACGAGGCGGCCCAGGAGATCGTGGTGAAGAGCCGGGTCAACCTGGGCATCGCCGCGGCCACCCCGCGCGGGCTGGTCGTGCCCAACATCAAGGACGCCGGCTCGCTCTCCCTGCCCCAGCTGGCCGGGGCGCTGGCCGACCTGACCGCCACCGCGCGCGCCGGGCGCACCTCACCCGCCGAGATGAGCGACGGCACCATCACGATCACCAACGTCGGCGTGTTCGGCGTCGACACCGGCACGCCGCTGCTCAACCCCGGCGAGTCGGCGATCGTGGCCTTCGGGGCGATCCGCGAGACGCCGTGGGTGCACAAGGGCAAGGTCGTGCCGCGGCAGGTGACCACGCTGGCGATGTCCTTCGACCACCGGATCATCGACGGCGAGCTCGGCTCGAAGTTCCTCGCCGACCTCGGCGCGCTGCTGCACGACCCGGGCACTGCTCTTACGTTCTGACCATGCGCACCCAGCTGCCGTCCCTGCTCGCCTTCGCCGCCCGGTCGCGGGTGTCCGGCGGCTTCGGGTGGCTGGACGACGCCGGCGAGCTGCTCGACCGGCCGGTCGAGACCTGGATCAGCGCCCGGATGACCCACGTCTTCGCGCTCGGGTCGCTGCTGGGCCACCCCGGCGCGGACGAGCTCGCTGCGCACGGGGTCGCCGCGCTGCGCACCGGGCCGCTGCACGACGCCGAGCACGGCGGCTGGCGGTCCAGCGCGGACGACGCGGGCCGCGGGGACGAGGAGCGGGGCGACGACACCAAGGCCGCCTACGTGCACGCCTTCGTCGTCCTGGCCGGGGCGAGCGCCACCGCCGCCGGCACCCCGGGCGGGCGGGAGCTGCTCGAGGAGGCGCTCGGGGTGTGGGAGGGCCGGTTCTGGGACGACGAGGAGGGCCTGGCCCGGGAGTCCTTCGACCGCACCTGGGCCACCGGCGAGGACTACCGCGGCGCCAACGCCAACATGCACGGCGTGGAGGCGATGCTGGCCGCGGCCGACGCACTCGCCACCACCGACCCCGGGACGGCGGCCCGGCTGCGCACCCACACCCTCCGGGCGGTCGAGCGGGTGGTGCACGGCTGGACCCGCGAGCGCGACTGGCGGCTGCCGGAGCACTACACGCACTCCTGGGAGCCGCTGCCGGAGTTCAACCGGGACCGCCCCGCCGACCCGTTCCGGCCCTACGGCATCACCGTCGGGCACCAGTTCGAGTGGTCGCGGCTGTGCCTGCACCTCGCGGCCGCCCTCGGTGAGCACGCGCCGGGGTGGCTGTCCGCCGACGCCGACCGGCTGTTCGTCGCCGCCGCGGAGCGGGGCTGGGCCGCCGACGGGCACCCGGGCTTCCCGTACACGCTGGACTGGGACGACGCCCCGGTGGTCGGCGCCCGGATGCACTGGGTGGTCTGCGAGGCCGTGGCCGCCGCGGCCGTGCGCTACGCGGTGACCGGTGACCCGCGCGCCGCCACGCTGCAGCGCACGTGGGAGGAGCTGGGCGACCGGCTGTTCCTGGACCCGGCGACCGGCAGCTGGCACCACGAGCTGACGCCCGAGGGCGCCCCCAGCACCGGCACCTGGGTCGGCCAGCCCGACGCGTACCACCTGACGCAGATGCTGCTGCTGCCCGGCCTGCCGGTGCGCGGCAGCCTCGCCGCCGCCCTCCGCGCACCCCGCTGAGCTGCCCCTCCGCCGTCCCGGGGTGCTTGGATGACCCGGTCGTGTCGGGGGGCGCACAGGGGAGCGGGTCGACCGTGACAGGAGCAGGACGTCTGCACCGGGGGCGCGCCGAGGCGGCCCGGGAACCGGTGACTGTGGCGACCCTGCTCGCCTGGCGGCGGACCGGGCTGGGCTCCTCCCTGGCCGGGGTGATCGCTGTGGGAGCCGGGCTGACACTGGTCGCACTCACAGGGGGCTCCGCCCAGGCAGTCGGCGTGGTGCTGGTCCTCGTGGGCGGTGCCTGTGGGGTCGCCGGCTCGTCCTTCCTCCGGCGGGTCTGGTCGGACGGGCTGGTCGCCGCGGATCCCGGCGTGCCGCGCTTGCGGAGCTGGGCTGCAGCTCCGGTCCTCGGGTGGTGTGCGGCCGTCCTGGTCGGCTTCGTCAACCGGTTGCTGCCCGAGGACCTCGACTGGATGCGCTGGCTCGGGTGGGTCCTGGCCGGCTCGGCCGTGGCGGCCTACCTGTGGTTGCTCGTCCTCGTCATCCGGTGGCGGCCTGCCCTGGTGTGAGGCGCGGCCCCTCTCCCCGCGTGTCCTCCCGACTCGGGGCGGACGGATGTGGCTGGCCCAGTGAGGGGGCCTGCGAGGGCTGACCGGCCCAGCACACGACAGCGCCCGTCCTCCCCGCGGAGGACGGGCGCTGCGTCGTCCGGCCCCGTCCAGAGGCTCGCCCCGAGCGTGCGAGGGGGACGGGGTCCTTCGTCAGTCGGCGTCGAGGTCGCTGGCGACCATGGCGGCGATGCGGCCCAGCACGGCCTCGTCGTCGGAGCTGACGACGACGTCCGTGCCCTGCTTGGCGCCGAGCGTCATGATCATCAGCGGCGAGCCCGCGTCGATCTGGTTGCCGCCGGGGGTGGCCAGGGTGACGGGCACGCCGGACTTGGTGACCGCCTCGGCGATGAGGGCGGCGGGGCGGGCGTGCAGCCCGACGGAGGAGCCGACGGTCACGGTCTTGGAGGGCATCGGTGCCTGCCTTTCTGGTCGACGTGCTCGTCTCAGTGTGCCGGGGCGCCGCCGGGCAGGGAGGTGCGGGCCAGGTCGGCGGTGCGCTCACCGGAGCCATCGGCACGGGCCGGTGTCTGCTTGATGCTCTTGGCGACCACGACCGCGAGACCGCCCACGACCGTGCCGGCGACGAGTCCGATCGCCCAGGCGACCCACCCGCTGACGGCGAAGAAGACGAAGACCCCGCCGTGCGGTGCCGACAGCTCGACGCCGCAACCGGCGACGATCGCGCCGGTGGTGGCGCTGCCGAGCACGACCGCCGGGATGACCCGTCGGCGGTCGTTGGCGGCGAACGGGACGGCGCCCTCGGAGATGAACGCCAGCCCCAGCAGCCAGGCGGCCCGGCCGCTGGCGCGCTCGGCGGGGGTGAACAGCCGCGGCCGCAGGACCGTGCTGGCCAGCGCCAGCGCCAGCGGCGGGATCATCCCGGCGGTCATCACCGCGGCCATGACGACCAGCGGTCCGGTGTTGTCGGTCGGGTCGGTGAACCAGCTGGACAGCCCGGTGGTCGCGAAGGCGTAGGCGGCCTTGTTGACCGGGCCGCCCACGTCGAAGGCCATCATCGCGCCCAGCAGCACGCCCACCACGATCCAGGAGCTCCCCGACAGCCCGTCGAGCCCCTCGGTCAGCCAGGTGCCCGCGGCGGCCAGCGGCCGGCCGAGCACCATCGCCATCAGCCCGCCGGCGACCAGCGTCGCGCCGACCGGCACGATCACCACCGGCATCAGCCCGCGGACGAAGTCCGGCACCCGCAGGCCCCCCAGCCAGCGGGCCACCAGGCCGGCGATCAGCCCGCCGGCCAGGCCGCCGAGGAACCCCGCGCCCACGGTCGTGGCGACCACGCCCACGGTGAAGCCGGGTGCCAGGCCGGGCCGGCCGGCGATGGCGTAGGCGGTGTAGCCGGCCAGTGCCGGCACGAGGAAGCCGAAGGCCAGGCTGCCGAGCAGGAACAGCAGGGCACCCGTGTAGCCCGCCAGCCCGCCGCGCAGGTCGGCGACGTCACTGGTGGGCAGGTCGAACAGCGAGTGGTCGAGCACCCAGCTCTGCGCGTAGGACACGGTGGTGCCCGGGGCGGTGGTCGAGACCGGGTACCCGGCCAGCAGGAAGCCCAGGGCGATGAGCAGCCCGCCCGCCGCGACGAACGGGATCATGTGGCTGACGCCGGTCAGCAGCCAGCGGTTGACCTCGCTGCCCGCGCGACGGGGCGTGCCGACGCCGAGGCGGCCCGCGCTGCCCGCGGGGGTGGCGGGCACCCGCCGGGCCTGCGGGTCGTCGGCGGCGGCCAGCGCGTCGGCGATGAGCTGACCGGGTGCGCTGATCGCCCGCCCGGTGCCGGTCTGCACCACCGGCTTGCCGGCGAACCGCTCCGGGGCCTCGACGCCGACGTCGACGGCGAACACGACCGCGTCGGCCGCCGCGACCACCGCCGGGTCCAGCGGGGTGGCACCGGAGGCGCCCTGGGTCTCCACGTGCAGCTCGACACCGGCCTCGCGGGCGGCGGCGGCGAGCCGGTCGGCGGCCAGGTAGGTGTGCGCGATCCCGGTGGGGCAGGCGGTGACCGCGACCAGCCGGCGGACCGGGCGCGGCGGCGCGACAGGCGCTGCGACGGGCGCTGCGACGGGCGCCGCCGGCGCGGGGGACACGACGTCCTGCACCAGCTGCACCACCTCCGCCGGGGTCGCCGCGGCACGCAGCGAGGCGACGAACTCCGGGCGCACCAGCGCCCGGGCCAGTGCGCTGAGCAGGGTGAGGTGGTCGGCGTCGCCGTGCTCGGGGGCGGCGATGAGGAAGACGAGGTCGGCCGGACCGTCGGCGGCACCGAAGTCGACGGCGGGGGAGAGCCGGGCGAAGGCCAGCGTCGGCCGGGTGACGCTGGCGGACCGGCAGTGCGGGATGGCGATGCCGCCGGGCAGCCCGGTGGCCGCCTTCGCCTCCCGGGCCATCGCGTCGGCGTGCAGGGCCTCGGCGCCGGTGGCCCGGCCGGTCGCGGCGACCAGCCCGGCCAGCACGGCGACCACGCCGCCCCGGTCCGGGCCGAGGTCGGCGTCCAGCGTCACCAGTTCGGTGGTGAGCAGCGCGGGCACGGCAGTCCCCTCGGCGGCGGTCACCGGCGGGCCCCCACCGGGGCCGGGACGCCGGGGACGACGTCGACGGTCACGAGGCCGACCTGGGCGGGCGTGGGGACGGCGGACCCGGGCAGCGCGGCCGCGGCGGTGCCGTGCGCGACGGCCGACCGGAGCCGGGCGGCGGGGGCCGCGCCGGCGAGGTCGGCCAGCAGGTACCCGGCGAGGCTGCTGTCGCCGGCGCCGACCGTGCTGCGGACCGCGACCGGGTGCGGCCGGGCCGACCAGCGCCCGCCGTCGGCAGTGGACAGCTCCGCCCCGTCGGCGCCGCGGGTCAGCAGCACCTCGCCGACGCCGCGTCCGTGCAGCCAGGCCACGGTGGCCCGGGCGGCGTCCGGGTCGTCGACGAGCGCGGCCTCGGGGACGCCGGCCAGCTGGGCGAGCTCGGCGGTGTTCGGGGTGAGCAGGTCGGGTGCGGCGTCCGGGCCGGCGGCGAGCAGCGCCTGCAGCGGCTCCTCGGAGGTGTCGACGGCGATCCGCGCGCCGGTGCCGCGCAGCGCCCGGACCACGGTGGCGTACCAGTCGACCGGCACTCCCGGCGGCAGCGACCCGGACAGCACCACCCACCGCGCCGAGGCGGCCGCGGTGAGCACCGCCTGCTGCAGCGCCGCGAGGGTGGCCGGCTCCAGCCGCGGGCCGGGCTCGTTCAGCTTCGTCGTCGTCCCGTCGGGTTCGGTGAGCGTGTGGTTGGTGCGCACCGGCACGTCGATCGGCACGGCCGCCACCGGCAGGCCCAGCGCGTGCAGTGCGGAGACCAGCGGGTCGTCGGAGGCCGCCGGGAGCACGGCCAGCACGTCGGCGCCGGCCGCGGCGAGCGCCCGCGCGACGTTGACGCCCTTGCCGCCGGGCTCGGTGCGGGCAGCGCCCAGCCGGGTCAGCGTGCCGCGGGCCAGCGGGCCGGGCAGCTCCAGGGTGCGGTCGACACTGGGGTTCGCGGTGAGCGTGACCACCGTGGCGGGGAGCGGGCTGCTCACGCGACGACCACCTCCACCCCGCACCGCTGGAGCTCGCCGACGAGCGCGGGGTCGGCCTCGTCGTCGGTGACCAGGACGTCGACCTCGGGAACGGCCGCGAAGCGCACCAGGTGCTCGCGGCCCAGCTTGGTGCTGTCGCCGAGCACCACCACGCGCTGCCCGGCCCGGGCCATGGCGCGCTTGACGGCGGCCTCGGACTCGTCGGGGGTGGAGAAGCCGTGCTCGGCGCTGATGCCCTTGGTGCCCAGGAAGGCGACGTCGGCGCGGAGCCCGGTGAGCGCGGCCACGGTGGACTCCCCGACGGCCGACTGGGTGGTGCCGCGCACGCGGCCGCCGAGCAGGTGCAGCGTGAGGCCCGGTGCACCGGCGAGCCGGGCGGCGATCGGCACCGAGTTGGTCGCTGCCACCAGCGGGCGGTCACCGGTGAGCAGCTCGGCGAGGGCTGCGGTGGAGCTGCCGCCGTCGAGGATGATGCTGCCCCCGGCCGGGGGCAGCTGCGCCAGTGCGGCGGCGGCGATCCGGCGCTTGGCGTCGGTACGGGTCCGCCGCCGCTCGCCGAGGGCGGGCTCCACCACGGCCAGCGCGCCGATCGGCACGGCCCCGCCGTGCACCCGGCGCAGCATCCCGGCCCGCTCGAGGACGGCGAGGTCGCGGCGGACGGTCTCGGTGGTGACCCCGAAGTGCTCGGCCACGGCGGTGACGGCGACCCGGCCGCGCTCGGTCACGAGCCCGGCGATCGCCTGCTGGCGCTCCTCGGCGTACACGGTCACCTCCCGGGCGGCTGGGGGCAGGCAAGGACGGGGCAGCAGGGGGCAGGCAGCGGCGCGCGGCCGGGCCGTGCCGGGGGAGTGGGGAGCGCCCCGCCCGGTCGTGTGGGAACGCAGCTGCGTTCATGTTGTTCTACGTGGGATCAGTTGACAAGTCAAGGACGAGTGGTGACCCTGGTCACGAGCGCACCATCGTCGCTGCGCAGCTCCGCCACGTGACCGCTACGAAGCGACTCGTTCGCCCCGATGTCCGCCCTCGGGTCGGCAGACAGGTAGGCAAGGCATGTCCAGCCAGACCGGCTCCCCGTTCGTCGCGGAGGCCCCCGGGGGCGCGGTGGTGCTGACCGGGACACCGGTGGTCCCCGGAGTGGCGATGGGCCCGGTCGTCCGGCCGGTCGGGTCGGTGGCGCTGCCGGCGACGCGCGGCCCGTGGATCCCGGAGAGCGAGCGCGGCGTCGAGCTGGAGCGCTTCGCCGCCGCCTCCGACGCGGTCGCCGAGCGGCTGGCGACCCGGGCCTCGGCGGCCACCGGGGTCAGTGCCGAGGTGCTCAACACCACCGCGCAGCTGGCGCGCGACCGCGGCCTGCTGTCCACCGTCGAGCAGCGCATCGCCGACGGCGCCTCGGCCGAGGTGGCCACCGTGGGCGCGGCCGACCAGTTCGTGGCGCTGTTCAGCAGCCTGGGCGGTGTCATGGCCGAGCGGGCCACCGACGTCCGTGACGTCCGCGACCGGATCGTCGCCCAGCTCACCGGGCAGGGCGAGCCCGGCGTCCCTGCGCCGGACACCCCCTCGATCCTGCTCGCCGACGACCTGGCCCCCGCCGACACCGCGGGTCTCGACCCGGCGAAGATCATCGGTCTGGCCATCCGGCTGGGCGGGGCCACCAGTCACACCGCCATCATCGCCCGCCAGCTCGGCCTGCCCTGCGTCGTCGGCGTGGGCGGGCTCTCCGACGTGCCCGAGGGGGCCACCGTGCTGGTCGACGGCGAGCACGGCACCGTGACCGTGGACCCCGACCCGGGGCACGCCAAGGCACTGGTGCACACCGCGGCCAAGGCCGCGACCGTGCTGGCCGACTACCGCGGCCCCGGCGCCACCCGTGACGGGCACCGGGTGGAGGTGCTGGCCAACGTGCAGGACGGCGCCGGTGCCCGGGCCGCGGCCGACGCGCACGCCGAGGGGGTCGGCCTGCTGCGCACCGAGCTGGCCTTCTTCGGGCGCACCGAGGAGCCCTCGGTGGAGGAGCAGACCGAGATCTACAAGGGCGTGTTCGCCGCCTTCCCCGGCGGCAAGGTCGTGATGCGCACGCTGGACGCCGGGTCGGACAAGCCGCTGCCGTTCGCCACCCCGCCCAACGAGGCCAACCCGGCCCTCGGCGTCCGCGGGCTGCGCACCGCCCGGCGCGACCCCGGGCTGCTCACCCGTCAGCTCGACGCGGTGGCCGAGGCGGCCCGCTCCACCGGTGCCGACCCGTGGGTGATGGCCCCGATGGTGGCCACCGTCGCCGAGGCGGTCGAGTTCGCCGCCCAGGCGCGCGAGCGCGGCATGAGCCCCGGGGTGATGGTCGAGGTGCCCTCGGTCGCGGTCCTGGCCGACCGCTTCCTCGAGCACCTGGACTTCCTGTCGATCGGCACCAACGACCTCTCGCAGTACACCCTGGCCGCCGACCGGCTCTCCGCCGACCTGGCCGACCTCACCGACCCCTGGCAGCCGGCCCTGCTGGCGCTGGTGCAGCTGACCGCGGCGGCCGGCGTCCGGGCCGGCAAGCCCGTCGGGGTGTGCGGCGAGGCGGCGGCCGACCCGCTGCTGGCCTGCGTGCTCGTGGGGATGGGGGTCTCGTACCTGTCGTGTGCGGCCGGCTCGATCGCCGGCGTCGGGGCGCGGCTGGCGTCGGTCGACCTGGCCGCCTGCCAGCGCGCCGCCGAGGTGGCGCTGGCCGCCGCCGACCCCCAGTCCGCGCGCACGGCCGCCCGGACGGCGCTGGCCGACAGCTGACCCCCGGCCCGTCGTCGCGACGGGCCGGCCGTACCGCTCAAGTCCCGAGCCCCACCGGTCGATGAGACCGGTGGGGCTCTGTCGGTCGTGCGGGTGGACGGCAGGCTGCCGAGGTGGACGCCGGGTGACGGATCGTCGGCTTCTCCTCCCTTCGGGTGAACGATCCGTCGGAAGCTTCGGCGACACGCCCTTGGATCCGATGGAATAGAAGCCGTCGCGCCTGCTTTAATGTGGGCGTAACAACCACTCGGGACCACCGGAAGAAGGCAGTGACATGAGCAGCGTGACCTCCAGCTGGCGTCAGCGTCGGCAGGCGTCGCGTACGCGCCGCGCCCTGGACCAGGCCGTCGCACGCACCAGCAGCCCCGCCATGCGCGACGAGCTGCTGACCCTCGCGAACAGCACCCAGTTCACCAACATCCTGCGCTGAACGCCGTCGCCCTCCGCTGAGGGCGAGCACAGGTACGCACTGCGACCCCGGACTCCCTGAGGGAGCCGGGGTCCTCTGCTGTCCGGGGGCTAGCGGAGGCGGGCGCGCAGGGCCGACTGCTCGTCGGGGCCGAAGCCGTGCTGCTCGAGCCAGCCCAGCGGGCCGCCCCAGCGCTGGTCGACCAGCTCCAGCACCCGCCGCATCGTCTCCGCCCGCGGGGTGTGGTGGGCGACGGGGCGGGCCATGTCCTCGGCGTAGGTGGCGGTGGCGGCCAGCCGGGCCACGACCGCGTCGATGACCTCCGTGGTGAGCGCGTAGTCGGCGACGATCGCCTCGGTCCCGACGCCGGCGACCGCCAGGGCCAGTGCGCAGACGACCCCGGTGCGGTCCTTGCCCGCGGCGCAGTGCACCACCACCGCGCCCGGCCCCCCGGCCGCCAGCGACCGCAGCGCGGCGACCACCTGGTCGGGGCTGTCGGTGAGGTACCCGAGGTAGGAGCGCACGGCCGGGGGCTCGCCCTCGTCGGCGGGCCCGACCTGGCGCGGGAGCACCGACTCGCCCCAGCCGGCGGGCAGCTGCGCGCGCACCTCCGCCTCGTCGAGCTCGGCGGCGAAGACGTCGGTGCGCAGCCCCCGCTCGGGCAGCAGCCCGACGTGCCGGTGCGTGACCTCGGCGACCTCCCGCAGTGGTCCGCGGCCCTCCATGACGATCTCGGCCGTGGTGCGCAGGTCGAGCACCTCGGTGAGCCCGGTGTCCTCGACCAGCCGGCGGACGTCGGCAGCGCTCAGGTCCTGCAGGTCGTCGCTGCGCAGCACCCGGCCGAACGCCGTCGTCCCGCCGTCGGTGGTGGGCAGCCCGCCCAGGTCACGGGTGTTGGCGGTGCCGTCCAGGTGCAGCCAGCGGTCGGTGCTCACCCACCCGACCGTAGGGCCTCAGCCCTCGTCGAGCAGGTCGCGGACGACGGCCAACAGCCGCTCGCGGAGCACCGCGCCGCGGGCGGCGAAGCCGCGCTGGGCGGTGACGTAGGTCGCCTTGCCCTCCGGTGTCTCGACGGCGACCGGTGCGTACCCGTGCCCGCTGAGGTCGTAGGGCGAGGCGCGCATGTCCAGCTCACGGACGTCGGCGGCGAGGGCGAAGCAGTCGGCCAGCAGCTCGCCGGGGTGGCCGGGCTGAGCTTGTAGGCCCACTTGTAGAGGTCCATGGTGGCGTGCAGGCAGCCGGGCTGCTCGAGCTGCTGCTGGGTGTCCCGGGTGGGCTGCAGCGTGTTGCGCGGCACGCCGGCCCGGGTGAAGAAGCGGAACGCGTCGATGTGGCTGCACTGCACCTTGTGCGACTCCACCACGGCGTCGGTGCCGGCCTGGCCCAGCCGCAGCGGCAGCTCGTGGCGCACCTCGCCGTCCCCGGGGCGGTAGAGCATCGCCCACTCGTGCATCCCGAAGCACCCGAACTGCCCGGCCCGGCCCGCGGTGGCGCTCAGCAGGCCCTCGACCCAGCCGGCCGCTGACCGCCGCTTGGCCAGGAACGCCGGCCGGTCCAGACCGACACCCCGGACGGCGTCGCCGTCGGCGGTCAGGCCGTCGACCTCGGCGTACAGCGGCCAGGCCAGCCGCTCGCGGGCGGCGTCCCCGAGGAGCACCGTGCCGGCGCCGGGGTGCCAGCGGCGCAGCCGGTTCGGGGTCTCGGAGTAGTAGGTGAAGAGGAAGTCCAGCACCGGGTGGGCGGTGCCGGTCCGGCGACGTTCCTGGTGGGGCGCGACCCAGGTGTCCATCCGCGCCTGGTGCGCGGCCTCCCGTGCGGTCCACTCCGCCTCGGCCAGGGCCGTCGGGGCAGCGGTCAGCAGCACCCGGCGAGCCTAGCCGCGGCGGGCGGGGCGCTCAGGAGTTGCCGGGACGGGTGACCTCGTCGTCGCGCTGGGCCTCGTCGTCGGTGAGCAGCACGGTGTCCTGCTCACCGCCGTCGGGGCGGTCGTTGCCCGGGGTACCGTCGACCAGGTTCTCCTCCGACGGGCCGGTGCCGCTCTCCAGGGCCTCGCCGTAGCCGGTGCCGTTGCCTTCGGTCATGTCGCTCCTCCAGGAGTCCAGTGGTCGAGCGAGTGCCGACGTCGTCCTCCGGCCTTGCCCGGGGACGGGGCGGACCATGCGCCGCCGGTCAGTCCAGCGCCGGACCGGCCTCGTGCCGGGGGTGGCCGACGGTGCGCTCGCGCTGCTTCATCCGTGCCTCGAGGACGTGCCGGTCCCCGCCGGACAGCTGGTCGCGGGCCTGCTGGTCGGCCTCGCGGAAGGCCGACCAGTAGCTGGCGTCGAAGTCCTCGACGATCTGGAAGGTCCACCGGTCGGCGATCACGTTGCGGCCGACGAGGTCGCGCTCGAGGGAGTCGGCGAGCTCGGTCTGCCCGGTCGCGCGGAAGCCCTCGACGGCCTCCTGCAGCAGCCGGTCGGCCTTGCCGGTGAGCTGGTGGAACCCGTAGAGCAGACCGCGGGCCTGCTCGACGGTCTCCAGGGACTCCGAGAGCTTGCCGAGGGCGGAGACGACGTCGTCGTGAAGGTCGGGGCGGGAACGGTCGGTCACGGACCCATCGTGCGGTCCGCGCCGCCGTCCCGCACGGCGTCCCCGTCGGCCGGTGAGGGCCGGTCCGTCAGCGGCCGGCGACGGCTGCGTCGATGAGCCGCTCGGCGAGCCGGCGGCCGTGCGAGGCAGGCCCGTCGGGGCCGAGCAGCCCACCGGAGAGCTGCATCCCGTCGATGATCAGGTGCACCTCGGCGGCGAGGTCCTCGGCGGAGTCGGGGACGAGCTCGCCGGCCAGCGTGAGCAGCCGCATGTGCAGCTCGTACTTGTAGTCGGCGGCGGCGCTGCGGGCCGGGTGCTGCGGGTCGTCGTACTCGCTGCTGACGTTGGTGAACGGGCAGCCGCGGAAGCCGGCGCGGGTGACGTCCCGCTCGACGACGTCGACCACCGACAGCAGCGCGGCACGCGGGTCGCCCTGCAGCCGGATCAGCTCGGCGTCGATCTCGGACAGCACCGTGGCGGCCTTGCGCGAGAGGTAGGCGCCGACCAGCTCGTCCTTGCTCCGGAAGAGCCGGTAGACGGTCATCTTGCCCAGCCCGGTCTCCCGGACGAGCTCGTCCATCCCGACGCTGCGCGAGCTGCGCGCGGAGAACAGGCGCTCGGCGGTGTCCAGGACGATCTCCTGTCGCTCGGCGCGCGAGCGGCGGGCCGGGGCGGCGTCCTCGGTGAGGTGCAGAGGCAGTGCAGCGGCAGTCACCAGGCGATCGTGCAGCACCCCGTGACGGAGCGGTTCGCGGCACGCCGACGTGTCGGACCGACTGCGTGCCGTCACCGGTACAGGTGGGATGACCTGGGGTTTCGGGTGTTCAGTGGGGCGGGTGTGACGCTCCGGCGACCTGCCCCGGGACGCCGGCCGACGGGTGCCGGCGGCGGTCCTGGGGCGGCCGGGACGGGTGGGTCAGGCGCGCCGCGTGCGACGGGGGTTGGCCAGCATCCGGGACACCGCACCCGCCGTCGGCTGCTGCTCGTCCTCCGTGGGACGGCTCGTGGTCTTCGGGTCCGTCCGGTCGTCCTGGTCCTGGGGCATGGGGTCCACCTTCCCTGGTCGTCTCCGGGAGCGGTACCGCTCGGGGCGGCTGCACCCCTCCGGGTGATGAGACGTCTATCACGAATCGTCCACACCGGCCAGGTGGACCGGCAGTGCCCGGACGAGCAGCGTGCCCTCGCCCCGGCGGCGGAGGCGTGGGACCGTCGGGTGGTGAGCAGCCCCGATCCGGACCCGGCACCGGCCGCTGGACGTGCCGTCGAGCCGGCGCGGGTCACGCGCCGCGGGCAGCTCCGGCCGGGTGGTCCCGCGGTGCGGCCACCGACGGCCCCACCGCGCCGTCGTCCCGACCGGCCGGCGCCGGCCGAGCCCACCGCTCCGGACGCCGCCGCACCCGGTGCGGCGGCGCCTCCGGAGGAGCAGTGAGCCTCAGGCGCCGCTGATGCGGCTGTCGGGGTCGACGCCCTCGGCAGCGGCGGCCTCGGCGCCCTCGGCCGGCTGGCCCGCGTGCGGCGTGCGTCCGGTCTCGGCGACGTCGTCGGACGCCGGCTGACCCTCGGCGGGCTCTTCGGAGTGCGGGGTGCGTCCTGTGCTCTCGGTCATGCCGCCCTCCTGCCCCGCGCCGTCGACCGGCAACCATCGGCGGCCGGCGGTGGCCCTCAGCCGACGGCGGTGGCCGCCGGCGTGCGGGGCAGCAGCGCGCGGACCGCGTCGTCGTCAGGCAGTGCACCGCGGGCGCCGGCCCCGGTGGTCGACAGCGCGGCCGCGGTGACCGCGTAGCGCACGGCGTCGGCCAGTGGTCGGCCCCGGTCGAGCGCGCTGCTCAGCGCCCCGCAGAAGCAGTCGCCGGCGCCGGTGGTGTCGACCGGCGTCACCGGCGGTGGGGGCTGCAGCAGCGCCGGGCCCTCGCCCGGGACCACCAGCGCGCCCCGCTCGCCGAGGGTGACCACCACCGACGGCGCCAGGCCGCGGGCCAGGTCGGCCAGCTCGGCCGGGCTGCGCCCGGCGGGCTCGGCGCCGGCGAGGCGCACCAGCTCGTGCTCGTTGGGCACCAGGACGTCGACCTGGGCGAGCAGGTCGTCGGGCAGCGCCTGGGGAGGTGCGGGGTTGAGCACCACGGTGCCGCGGGTCGCGGCGGCCGCGGCCAGCACGGTGGCCAGCGGGACCTCCAGCTGCAGCAGCAGCACCCCGGCCCGGTGCACCGACTCGACGTCGACGTCGGCGGCGGTGAGCCGGGCGTTGGCCCCGGGCACCACCACGATCAGGTTCTCGCCACCGGTGGCCTCCACCGGGATGGTCGCCGTCCCGGTCGGGGCGCCGTCGGTGCGCTGCACCCGGCCCACGTTCACCCCGGCGTCGGCGAGTGCGGCCAGCTGCCGGCCGGCCGCGGGGTCGGCCCCGACCCGGCCGACCATGTGCACGCCGGCGCCCAGCCGGCCCGCCGCGGCGGCCTGGTTGGCGCCCTTGCCGCCGGGCAGCACGGCGACGTCCGAGCCGATCACGGTCTCGCCGCGGCCGGGCAGGCGGTCCACGGTCACCACGACGTCCTCGTTGAGGCTGCCGACCACGGTCACGGACACGAGTGCCTCCTGCTGATCACCACGGGCGCGGAGCCTACGGGCGCGGCTCCTCGTCCCCCGCGGGCTCGGTGCCCGGGCCGCGCCGTCGCTGGCTGACGGGCAGGACGTACCAGAGGACGACGCCGAACGCCGCGACGACGACGGCGCCGGCCACCGCGGACGGGCGGCCCAGCGCGACGTCGAGGACCAGCAGGGTGGCGCTGGTGATGGCCAGCAGGAGCAGGGCCAGCCCGGTGCGCAGCAGCCGGTCGGCCACGGCCACCAGCGCGGCCTTCCGGTGCCGCCGGAACACCAGCCGGTGGAAGGACACCGGGGCGATGAGCGTCAGCGTGGCCAGCGCCGTCGACAGCAGGGTGACCGTGTAGACGGCCACCCCGACCTCGTCGAGCTGGTCGAACCTGGCCTGGAACGGCAGCGTCAGCAGGAAGGCGAAGAGCAGCTGCACGCCGGTGAAGGCGACCCGCAGCTCCTGCAGCAGCTCGGAGAGGTTGCGGTCCAGCACCTGGTCCGGGGTCTCGCCGCGGCGCTCGGCGGTGCGCTGCACGAGCTCGCCGTACCGGCGGGTGCTCGCCGCGCCGGCCCCGGCCGCTCGTTTCCCGACCACCCGACCGCGGTACCCGGGGACTCCACGACCTGACACACGGAGGCCCGACATGTCCGGAGCGGACGCCGACAGCGACACGATCCGCCGCGAGTTCGGCGAGGCGGTGAACATGACCGCCGGTGAGCTGGAGAAGTGGCTGGGCACGGACGAGTCGCAGTCCGTCGGCCAGAAGAAGGACGGGGCCGCGGAGTCCACCGGTCACGAGTCCGGACGCCGGATCGTCGAGCTGCTGCACACCAAGAAGGCCGACCTCACCGACGACGACCTGGCGCACATGCGCAAGGTGCACGGCTACGTGCAGCGGCACCTGGCGCAGGAGCCCGAGCACGAGGACGTCGAGACCTCGAAGTGGCGGTACAGCCTGATGAACTGGGGCCACGACCCGCTGAAGAAGTAGCGTCGCGGCGGTGCAGCTCAACGACCCGGCGCAGTACGACGAGCTGGCCGACCAGTGGTGGGACCCCCAGGGCGCCTTCGCGATGCTGCACTGGCTGGCGGCCTCCCGCGCCGGGCACGTCCCGCCGGCGTCCCGGCCCGGTGCGCTGCTGGTCGACCTGGCCTGCGGCGGCGGGCTCATGGCCCCGCACGTGGCGCGGCTGGGCTACCGGCACGTCGGGGTCGACATCGGGCTGACCGGGCTGCGCACCGCCCGCGACCACGGGGTGACCGTGGTCCGGGGGTCCGCGCTCGCGGTGCCGCTGGCCGACGGGGTGGCCGACGTGGTCACCGCGGGGGAGGTCCTGGAGCACGTCGAGGACCCCGGGCAGGTGCTCGCCGAGAGCGCGCGGCTGCTGCGGCCCGGCGGCGTCCTCGTCCTGGACTCCATCGCCGCCACCCGGACGGCCGGGCTGGTCGCGGTGCGGGTCGCCGAGCGGCTGCCCGGCGGCCCGCCACCGGGCATCCACGACCCGGCGCTGTTCGTCGACCGCGGCGACCTGCTGGCCACCGCCGCCCGCGTGGGCCTGGACCTGCGGCTGGTGGGCCTGCGGCCGTCGGTGCGGGACCTGGTGGCGTGGCGGCGCGGCCGGCGCGACGTCGTCCGGCTGCGCGCGATGCCCTACAGCGGGGTCCTGTTCGCCGGCTACGGCACCAAGCGGGGCACGACCGAGCGGCACACCGCCGGGACCGCACGTACGGTCGGCGCATGAGCGGAGCGGTGATCACCGGCGCGGGGCACGCGCTCCCGGCCACGTACACCCAGCGCGACGTGTGGGACGGGTTCTTCGCCGAGCAGTACGCCGGCGTGCGCGCCGCCGAGCGCGTGTTCATGGCCGCCGGCGTCGAGAGCCGGCACGCGGTCGCCTACCCGGTCGACGAGGACCTCACCCAGTGGGGCACCGGCGCCCGGATGGAGCGCTACATCACCGAGGCCGTGCCGCTGGGCAAGCAGTCCGTCGCCGGTGCCCTGGACGCCGCCGGTCTCGCCCCGGGCGACGTCGGGATGTTCGCCGTGGCCACCTGCACCGGCTACGCGACCCCCGGGCTGGACATCCGGCTGGCCAGCGACCTCGGCATGCCGCTGGACCTGCAGCGGCTGATGGTCGGGCACATGGGCTGCTACGCCGCGCTCCCGGGGCTGGGGGCGGTGGGCGACTACGTGGCGGCCCGGTCCCGCCCCGCGGTGCTGCTGTGCCTGGAGCTGACCAGCCTGCACGTGCAGCCGGCCCTGCCCGAGCTCGAGCAGGTCGTCACGCACTCGCTGTTCAGCGACGCCTCCGCCGCCGTGGTCGTCGAGCCCGGTGCCGGGCGCGGCCGCCGGATCGCCGCGACGGTCGCCCGCACCGACTTCGCCACCGCCGACCACATGACCTGGGACGTCACCGACCTGGGCTTCCTCATGGGGCTGTCGCCGCGGGTGCCCGACGTCCTCGGCCGGCACGTCGGCGGCGTGGTGGAGGAGCTGCTGGCCACCGCCGGTCTGCGCATCGAGGACGTCGCCGGCTGGGCCGTGCACCCCGGTGGGCCGCGGATCCTCGACGTCGTCCGGGACACCCTGGGGCTGGCCGAGGAGGAGATGAGCGCCTCGCGGACGGTGCTTGCCGAGCACGGCAACTGCTCGTCGGCCACCGTGCTGCTCGTGCTGGAGGAGCTCGGCGACGTCGACGGCCCGGTCGTGGCGCTGGCCTTCGGCCCCGGCCTGACCCTCTACGCGACCCTGCTGCTGCCGGCCTGAACTCACAGGTCGGCCGGGGGCGCGGCGCCGGGTGATCGGGAGCACACTCGGGTCACATGCCCTCCGGCGCATGCACCGCCGGGTGAGTTCCCCGGCCCGGCGGCGTTCCCAGGACAGAGGAGCTCCCCGATGGCTGGCAACAGAGGCGTTGCGTACATCGAGCCCGGCAAGGTCGAGGTCCACGAGACCGACTACCCCAAGCTGGAACTGCTGGACGGCCCGGGTGTGAACCCGGCGAACGTGGGTCGTAAGCTCAACCACGGCGTGATCCTCAAGGTGGTCACGACCAACATCTGCGGCAGCGACCAGCACATGGTCCGCGGCCGCACCACCGCACCGCCGAACCTGGTGCTGGGCCACGAGATCCTCGGCGAGGTCGTCGAGAAGGGCCCGGACGTCGAGTTCATCGAGGTCGGCGACATCTGCTCCGTGCCGTTCAACATCGCCTGCGGGCGCTGTCGCAACTGCAAGGAGGGCAAGACCGGCATCTGCCTGAACGTGAACCCCGCCCGTCCCGGCGCCGCCTACGGCTACGTGGACATGGGCGGCTGGGTCGGCGGGCAGGCCGAGTACGTCACGGTGCCCTACGCCGACTGGAACCTGCTGAAGTTCCCCGACCGGGACCAGGCGCTGGCCAAGGTGCTGGACCTGACGATGCTGTCGGACATCTTCCCGACCGGCTTCCACGGTGCGGTCACCGCGGGCGTCAAGCCCGGGTCGACGGTGTACATCGCCGGTGCCGGCCCCGTCGGGCTGGCCGCGGCGGTCGGTGCGCAGCTGCTCGGTGCCGCCGTCGTCATCGTCTCCGACCTCAACGAGGACCGGCTGGCCCAGGCCCGCAGCTTCGGCTGCGAGACCGTCGACGTGTCCAAGGGCGCCCCGCAGGACCAGATCGAGCAGATCCTGGGCGTCCCCGAGGTCGACGCCGCCGTCGACGCGGTGGGCTTCGAGGCCCGCGGCCACGGTGAGGGCGCGGGCAAGGAGGCCCCGGCCACGGTGCTGAACTCGCTGATGGAGATCACCGCCGCCGGCGGCGCGATCGGCATCCCCGGGCTCTACGTCACCGGCGACCCCGGCGGCATCGACGAGGCGGCCAAGGTCGGCGCGCTGTCGCTGTCCCTGGGCACCGGCTGGGCGAAGTCGATCTCCTTCACCACCGGTCAGTGCCCGGTCATGCGCTACAACCGCCAGCTGATGATGGCGATCCTGCACGACAAGGTGCAGATCGCGAAGGCGGTCAACGCCACGACCATCCCGCTGGACCAGGCGCCGCAGGCCTACGCCGAGTTCGACCAGGGCGCGGCGAAGAAGTACGTGATCGACCCGCACGGCATGGTCCCGAACGCCGCATGACGTCCCGCGCCGTCCACGTGCCGAACGGTGCGTGGACGGCGCGGCCCGGCGCCGGGCCCCGGTGTCACCAGAGCTCGCCGCGGCGCCAGTCGCAGACCAGTCGCGCGGCGGTGTCCAGCCCCGGTGGCGTCTCGGGTGTGGGCAGCACGAACACCGCCTCGTCCGGGGTGGGGACGACGCCGTCCGGGGTGAGCGCGGCCAGCGGACCGGTCCACGGCAGCCAGCCCCGCGCCGCGTAGAGACCCCGGCCGTCCTCGCTGGCCGACAGCGCGCCGAGCTCGTACCCGCCGGTCACCAGCCGCTCGACCTCGGTCATCACCGCGGTGCCCACGCCCTGCCGGCGCCGCGCCGCAGCCGTGGCGACGGCCTCGACGAACCCGGCCCGCACCGTGTCCGGGCCGGCGACGAGTTGCCGCTGGACGACCGAGGCGTGCCCGGCCAGCTCGCCGTCGACCGTGGCGAGCACGTGCACCCCGCCGAGGGCGTGCGACCAGCTCTCGTCGCCGAACCGGCCGCCGTACGCGGCGACCAGGAACGCGCGCAGGGTCGCCCGTCCGGTCGCGTCGAGGTCGGCGGTCGGCAGGGAGCGCACGTCGAGGGCCGGGGTCACCGGTCCACCCTCGCCCACGGCAGGTCGGGTCGCAGCCCGGCGCGGTGGTCGCTGACCTGCACGGACGAGGGGCGCACCGCCGGAGCGGGGCCGGCCGCCCGGTGCGCACGACCCCCGCCGGACCTCCGGGCGGCCACATTCGGTTGCCTGCGACATACTTCTGCTCACCGGTTCGCGGACGGGCGCTCAGCCCTGCCCGGGTGCCGGTGACCCGCTACGGTCGGCTGACCGGCGCCACCCGAGCACGAACGACGCCCTGCTGGAGGCCCCTCTGTGACACCGCCCCATCGCATCCACCCGCAGTCCGCATGAGCGTCGTGCTCGAGGCACGCGGCGTGGTCAAGTCCTTCGGCCACGTGGAGGTCCTGCGCGAGGTCGACTTCACCGCCCGCGCCGGCGAGGTGACCGCGCTGATCGGCGACAACGGCGCCGGCAAGAGCACCCTGATCAAGATCCTGTCCGGTGCCCTGCAGCGCGACGGCGGTGAGGTGCTGATCGACGGGAAGCCGGTGCAGATGGCCTCCCCCACCCGCGCCCGCGAGCTCGGCATCGAGACCGTCTACCAGGACCTGGCGCTGGCTCCCGAGCTCGGCCCTGCCGAGAACGCCTTCGCCGGACGCGAGCTGCTCCGGCCCGGGCTGGCCGGCAAGCTGCGGATGCTGGACAAGAAGACGATGCGCGCCCGCGCCGAGGAGGCCTTCACCTCCATGGGCACCGACGTGAAGGACCTCGACGCACCCGTCGGGGCGCTGTCCGGCGGTCAGCGCCAGAGCGTGGCGATCTGCCGCGCGGTCATGTGGGCCAAGCGGGTCGTGATCATGGACGAGCCCACCGCCGCCCTCGGCGTGCGCCAGACCGGCAAGGTCATCGAGCTCGTGCGCCGCGTGGCCAGCACCGGCGTCGCCGTCGTGCTGATCACCCACAACATGCCCGAGGTGCTCGAGGCCGCCGACAGCGTGCAGGTGCTGCGGCTGGGCCGTCGGGTCGCCGACCTGCAGGCCAAGGACTCCACCGTCGAGCAGCTCGTCGGTGCCATGACCGGCGCCCTGGACGTCCGGGCCGACCCCCCGGGAGAGCACCGGTGACCGCGATCGACCCGGCCAAGACCCCTGACGCCGCCCGCACCGGCACCACCGCGAAGGGCCGCCGCTGGCGGCGCGTGCTGGCCTCCTCGCCGGCCTACATGACCGCCGTCCTGCTGGTGCTGGTGCTGGTGTTCTCCTTCGCCGCGCCGAACTCCTTCCCGACCCCGGTCACCCTGCGCAACGTGCTCACCGACATGGCGGTCCTGCTCGTCATGGCCGTCGGCGCGACGTTCGTGCTGGTCGCCGCCGGGTTCGACATCTCGATCGGCTCCGTGCTCGTCTTCTCCGGCGTCTGCGCCGCGAAGGTCATGGAGACCCAGGGCGGTGACGGCCCCGGCACCGTCGTGCTGGGTGCGGTGACGGCCCTGGTCGCGGGCGCGGCGTGGGGCGCGATCAACGGGCTGGTCATCTCCAAGCTCAAGGTGCCCGCACTGATCACCACGCTGGGCTCCATGGGCGCCGCCCTGGGTGCCGCGCTCCTGATCAGCAACGGCACCGACGTGCGCACCGTGCCCAAGGCGCTCATCGGCGTGGCCACCGAACGCCCGCTGGGCGTGAGCTGGCTGGTGTGGGTCGCCGCGCTCGTCGCGGTGATCGGCGGGTTCGTGCTGTCCCAGACCCGGTTCGGGCGGCACACCCAGCTCATCGGCAGCAACGAGGAGTCCGCCCGGCGGGCCGGGGTCGACGTCGACCGGCACACCTTCTGGCTCTACACCGCCAACGGCCTGCTCGCCGGCCTCGCCGGGCTGCTGTCCCTCACCCGCTTCGCCACCACCACGATCAGCGGGCACACCAGTGACGGCCTGGAGGTCATCACCGGCGTCGTGCTCGGTGGCACCAGCCTCTTCGGCGGTGTGGGCACGGTGATCGGCACGGTGATCGGCATGGCCATCCCCACCGTGCTCAACAACGGCTTCATCCAGCTCAACGTCCAGCCGTTCTGGCAGGAGGTGGCCATCGGCATCGTGCTGGTGGTCGCCGTCTACCTCGACCAGCTCAAGCGTCGCCGACGCGACCAGGTCTGACCCTCACCCGCACGCCCCCTCGAACACCTGGAGTCCCCGTGCAGCGCACCCCCCTGGCCGCCCTCTTCGCGGCGTCCGCCCTCGTGCTCGCCGCCTGTGGCGGCGACGACTCCGGCAGCGCCGACGCCGCCGGCGGCAGCAGCGGCGCCGGCGACAAGCTCTCCGTCGCCTACGTCCCCGGCCTGACCGGCAACCCCTTCTACAGCACCGTCGGCTGCGGCGGCCGCGACCGGGCCAAGGAGCTCGGCGTGGACTTCAAGGTCCAGGGCTCGCCGACCTTCGACGTCGCCGCACAGACCTCCGTGGTCAACGCGCTCGTCGCCGACAAGCCCGACGCGCTGATGATCTCGGTGACCGACGCGACGGCGATGGCCATCCCGCTCACCGAGGCCAAGGACGCCGGCGTCGACGTCATCACCATCGACGGCGACCTCGAGGACACCTCCATCGGGAAGGCCAACATCCAGTCCGACAACCTGGAGGGCGGCAAGCTCGCCGCTGAGAACCTCGGCAAGCTGCTCAACGGCCAGGGCGAGGTGCTGGCCATCAACCAGTCGCCGGGCAACCCGATCGGCGAGCTGCGCGAGCAGGGCTTCGCCGAGGGCCTCAAGGCCTTCCCGGGCATCAAGTACCTCGGCGTCCAGTACGACGAGAACGCCACCGCCACCGCGGCATCCATCGCCTCCGGTGCGGCGTCGTCGAACCCGAACCTCAAGGGCATCTACACGATGGCCACCAACAGCACCGAGGGTGCGATCACCGGCGTGCGCGAGGCCGGCCGCACCGGCGACGTGAAGGTCGTCGGCTACGACACCTCCGAGCCGATCATCCAGGCGCTCGAGGACGGCGCGGTCGACGGAATCGTCGTGCAGTACCCGTACCGCGAGGGCGCCCTGGGCGTCGAGGCGGCGCTGGCCCTGTCCAAGGGCGAGGAGGTCCAGCGCAACCAGACCGTGCCGTTCGTCTTCGCGACCCCGGACAACGTCGACACCGACGAGGTCCAGGAGTACCTCTACAAGGTCGACTGCTGACGTGACGTCGCCGACCCCCGCCCCGTGGTGGCGGACCGCCGCGGTCTACCAGGTCCTGCCGCGCAGCTTCGCGGACGGGAACGGGGACGGGGTCGGCGACCTGATCGGCCTGCGGGCCCGGCTGCCGTACCTCGCCGAGCTCGGCGTGGACGCGCTCTGGGTGACGCCCTGGTACCCCTCGCCGATGGTCGACAACGGCTACGACGTGGCCGACTACCGGGACGTCGACCCCGCCCTCGGCGGCCTGGCGGAGGCCGAGGCGTTCGTGCGCGAGGCGCACGACCTGGGCCTGCGGGTGCTGGTCGACATCGTGCCCAACCACACCTCCGACGCCCACGCCTGGTTCCAGGCCGCGCTGGCCGGGGACGCGGCGGCCCGGGCCCGCTACCTGTTCCGCCCGGGCCGGGGCGAGGGCGGTGCGCTGCCGCCCAACGACTGGGAGAGCTGCTTCGGCGGTCCGTCCTGGACGCGCACGATCGACCCCGACGGGCGCCCGGGGGAGTGGTACCTGCACTCCTTCGCCCCCGAGCAGCCCGACCTGGACTGGCGCAACCCCGAGGTGCGCGCCGAGTTCCTCGACGTGCTGCGGTTCTGGTTCGACCGCGGCGTCGACGGCTTCCGGGTGGACGTCGCCCACGGGCTGGTCAAGGAGGCCGGGCTGCCCGACGGCCTGGGCCGGGACCGCCGTACCGAGGAGCACCCGGGCTGGGACCAGGACGAGGTGCACGAGGTCTACCGCGCGTGGCGCGAGGTGGCCGACGCCTACGACCCGCCGCGGGTCTTCGTGGCCGAGGCGTGGGTGGCCCGCCCCGAGCGGCTGCCGATGTACCTGCGGCCCGACGAGCTGCACATGGCCTTCGAGTTCGAGCCGCTGCACGTGGCCTGGCGGGAGGGCCCGTGGCGCCGCGTCATCGAGCGCAGCCTGGCCACCGCCGAGCTCACCGGGGCGCCGAGCGCCTGGGCGCTGACCAACCACGACGTGGTGCGGCAGGTGACGCGCTACGCGCGGTCGCAGTGGCCCGAGCGCGGGACCAACGAGACCGAGCGGGCCCGCTGGGGCAGCGAGGTGCCCGACCTGGCGCTGGGCCGGGCCCGGGCGCGCGCGGCCGCGCTGCTGAGCACGGCGCTGCCCGGGCTGGTCTACGTGTACGAGGGGGAGGAGCTCGGCCTGCAGGAGGTCGAGGACATCCCCTCGGCGCGCCGGCTCGACCCGATCCACGCCCGTTCGGGCGGCCGCGACCCGGGGCGGGACGGCTCCCGGGTGCCGCTGCCCTGGTCGGGGGACTCCCCGCCGTACGGGTTCTCCCCGCCCGGCTCTCCGGAGCCCTGGCTGCCGCAGCCGCCCGGCTGGGGGCCGCTCACCGTCGCGGCGCAGGAGCAGGACCCCGACTCGACGCTGGCGCTGTACCGCCGTGCGCTCGGCCTGCGCCGCACGCTGATGACCGGACCGCTGGAGTGGTGCCCCACCGACGACGGCCTGCTCGCCTTCGCCCGCGGGACGACGGTCGTGTGGGTGAACTTCGGGCCGGACGCCGTGCCGCTGCCGGCCGGGATGCGGATCGCACTCGCCTCCGGTCCCGCACCGGACGGGGTGCTGCCGGTCGACACCGCCGCCTGGCTCGTGCCCGACGAGGAGGACCCCCGGTGAAGGTCGTCTGGAACTCCTTCAACGGCCGCTTCTCGGACAACCCGCGGGCGCTCTACCAGGCGCTGCGGGCCCGCGGCGGCGACGAGCAGCACGTGTGGCTCGCCGACCCCCGGCACGCCGCGGCCTTCCCGGCCGACGCGGTGACCGTGCCGATCGGGACGCCGGCGGCCGTGGCGGCGCTGGAGTCCGCCGACGTCCTGGTGGCCAACACCCACATCCAGCTCGACGAGTGGCGCAAGCGGCCGGGGGCGCGGTACCTGCAGACCTGGCACGGCACGCCGCTCAAGC
The DNA here is from genome assembly GCF_019112525.1 of Modestobacter sp. L9-4. Lineage (NCBI taxonomy): Bacteria > Bacillati > Actinomycetota > Actinomycetes > Geodermatophilales > Geodermatophilaceae > Modestobacter > Modestobacter sp. L9-4. The sequence continues at coordinate 1,864,760 of NZ_CP077800.1, read as the reverse complement.
GGATCCACCGGGACGCTGCCTCGGTGCCCCCGGACGACGTCATGGCCGAGCTCGACGCCGACATCGCCCGCTGGGACTGGTTGGTCACCCCGGGCGGTGAGGGCACCCGGCTGCTGCAGTCGGCCTTCCGGTACGACGGCGCGCTGCTGGAGACCGGCTACCCGCGCAACGACGTCCTGCTCGCCCCCGACGCCGACGCCCGGCGGGCCCGGGTGCGCGCCGACCTCGGCATCGCCGACGGCGCCACCGCCGTCCTCTACGCCCCCACCTACCGGGACGACGAGGCCGTGCCCGGCACGTCCGCCGCGCTGGGGCTGGACGTCGCGGCGCTGGCGGACCGGCTCGGCGAGGGCGCCGTCCTGCTGCTGCGGCTGCACCACTACATGGGCCACCAGCAGCGCCCGGCCGGCGGCGGGCGGGTGCGCGACGTGTCCGGGCACCCGGACATCTCCGACCTGTACCTGGCCGCCGACGTGCTGGTCACCGACTACTCGTCGTCGATGTTCGACTTCGCGGTGACCGGGAAGCCGATCGTGCTCTACGCCTACGACCTCGAGCACTACGAGGGCCGGCTGCGGGGCTTCACCTTCGACCTGCGCACCGGGGCGCCGGGGCCGGTGCTGCGCGACCAGGCCGCGCTGACCGAGGCGTTGCTGGACCTGCCGGCGGTCGCCGCGGCGCACGCGGACGACCACGCCCGCTTCGTCGCACGCTGGTGCGCGCACGAGGACGGCCACGCCAGCGAGCGGGTCATCGCGGCGGTCTGGCCGGGCTGAGGCGCCGGCCGGGGGAGCGGAGAGCGGGTGACGAGAATCGAACTCGCACTGTCAGCTTGGGAAGCTGATGTTCTACCATTGAACTACACCCGCGTCGGGCTCTCGCCCGCGACGGACAGCCTAGCAAGCCGCTGGTCGTCCCCGGGGAGGTCCCTCCTCCGGGCAGGTCAGAGCCCGTGCGCGTCGAGTCCCTAGACTCCGCGCCATGCTGCTGTCCGACCGCGACATCCGGGCCGCGCTGGCCACCGGCCGGCTCGGCATCGAGCCCTACGAGCCGGCGATGGTGCAGCCCTCCAGCATCGACGTCCGGCTGGACCGGTACTTCCGGGTGTTCAACAACGCGCGGTACACCCACATCGACCCCGCGCTGCAGCAGGACGACCTGACCACCGCGGTCGAGCCCAGCGGCGACGACCCGTTCGTACTGCACCCCGGCGAGTTCGTGCTGGGGAGCACGCTGGAGGTCGTGCACGTGCCCGACGACCTGGCCGCGCGACTGGAGGGCAAGTCCTCCCTCGGCCGGCTCGGGCTGCTCACCCACTCCACGGCCGGCTTCGTCGACCCCGGGTTCTCCGGCCACATCACCCTCGAGCTGTCCAACGTGGCGAACCTGCCGATCACACTGTGGCCGGGGATGAAGATCGGTCAGCTGTGCCTGTTCCAGCTCAGCTCGCCGGCCGAGCACCCCTACGGCTCGGCCGTCTACGGCTCCCGCTACCAGGACCAGCGCGGCCCGACGCCGTCCCGGTCGTACCGGAACTTCACCCGCGCGGAGACCCGCCGGGCCGACCCCGCGTCCTGACGCGCAGGCACCGTCCGGATGAACTGTCGTGCACGGCCGGATGACGGGCGCCGGAGCGGGTAGAGCGCTCTCCATGGACCCCCGGGACACCGCTGTTCTGCTGCCCCCGCCGCCCGCCGCGCCCGCCGACGCGGGCTTCTTCGACTGCGCCGAGGAGTCGGCGCACTACGCGTTCTCCGTCCAGCTGCTGCTCACCCAGTACGCCGAGCTGGTGCCCTGGCAGGCCGAGGGCGTGGCCGAGCTGGGCAGCGGCGATGCCCGCGCGATCGGGCACGTGGTGCGTGCAGTGCCGGGCCTGCGGGTGCACGGCACCGACATCAGCCCGACGTCGGTGGAGCGGGCCCGGCAGACCATCGCCGGTCTGGGCGTGACCGACCGTTACGACGTCGAGCTGGGCGACTTCTTCACCTGGGCCGACTCCCCGGCCGGTCGTGACGTCTCCACGGTGATCGCCAACCCGCCCTACATCCCGGCCCCGGACGGCGACATCCGGATGCCGGAGCTCTGGGGTGGCTGGTACGGCAACGACCTGGTGCTCCGGCTGCTCAAGAGCGGCTTCGACCACCTGCTGGTCGCCCTGCCCAGCTACTCCGACCCGGCGGCCACGCTGGCCACGGCCGGCGACCTCGGCTACCGGGTGGCGAACTACCTGGCCATGGGGCTGGAGTTCGGCGCCTACAGCCGCGAGCCCAAGGTCGCCCGGCACATCGCCGCGCTCACCGCCGACGGCCACGGCTGGGCCGGTGACGACTCCTACGTCGTCGCCGTCGCGCTGCTCACCCGCTCACCCGAGCTCCGCCGCGACCGCGCGACCGAGCTGCTGCGGGCCCTGCAGCTGTCGGTCTAGCTACGGGCGGGGACGGACGACGACGGGTGCGTCGGCGCCGGCCACCTCGGTCACCGGGGGCTCGGGCGGGCGCCCGGCGGCCAGGCCCGGCACCTCGTCGTCCACGTAGCGCTCCCGGCAGATGGTCCAGCCGGTGACCAGCAGCAGACCCACGCCGAGGTAGACGATGACGAACATGCCGGTGTACCCGCCGGTGATGCCGCGCAGCAGCCCGACCAGCAGCGGGCCGACGCCGGCCAGGGCGTAGCCCCAGCCCTGCGCCACCGTGGACAGCGCGCTCACCGACTCCGGCGTGCGCCCGCGCAGCCCGAACAGCGCGAGCACCATGGCGAAGGTGCCCATGCCGGTGCCCAGCAGGCAGACCCAGAGCCAGGTCAGCGTCAGCGGCGCGAGCAGCAGCCCGGTCCAGCCGGCCAGGTAGCAGGCCACGAAGCCCAGCAGCATCGGCCGCTGCAGGTGCTGGCGCACCGCCCCCAGCGGGACGACGGCGTTCAGCGGGATGACGATGAGCGCGTTGAGGCCGACCAGGGCGCCGGCCGTGTGCTGCGACATCCCCTGGTCGCGCAGGTACTGGGCCGTCCAGCCCACGATCACGTAGGCCTGCATCGCCTGCAGCCCGAAGAAGGCGGCCATCAGCCAGGCCAGCCGGCTGTGGGTGAGCGCCCGCAGCCGGACGGCGGTGTGGTTGCCCCGCGAGGCGCCCGGGCGGACCGGGACGAACAGCCACGGCAGCGCCGCGACCAGCGCGAACGCCGCCCAGATGCCCAGGCCCCAGCGCCAGCCGTCGACGCCTGCCCGTTCGGCGATCGGCCCGGTCGAGACGCTGGCGACCGCGCCACCGATGGCCAGCGCGGTGCTGTAGGCGCCCACCAGCAGCCCCGTGCGGTCGGGGAACCAGCGCTTGACCAGGCCGGGCAGCAGCACGTTGCCCAGCGCCCCGCCCACCATCGTGGCCACGGTGCCGAGCAGGAACACCCACACGTTCGGCACCGAGACCCGGGCGAGCAGGCCCAGGGTCATCACCGCCAGCGCGGCGGCCAGCACGTGCCCGTCGCGGTACCGGGCGGCCAGCGGCGGGCCGGCGAAGCCGATCAGCGCGAAGCAGATCAGCGGCATGCTGGTGATCAGCCCGGCCAGCCCGGAGCTGATGCCCAGACCGCTCTCGATCTCCTCGAGCACCGGGCCGACGCTGTTGACCGCGGTGCGCAGGTTGAAGCCGGTCAGCACGATCGCCGTCCCGACCAGGAGCAGCCCCCGCCGCGAGGAGGTGGCGGGCGGCGCGGCGGCGGGGCGGGTCACGTCCGGTCATCCTGCTCTGTGCGGGGCCGCCCGATGAGCGCGGGTCCCGGTCAGGACCCGCGCTGCCCCACCCGCTGCAGGCGGGGCGTGGCCTGCGGCACCCGGTGCCACACGGCCCGCTGCAGGGCCAGGGTCACCAGTGCGGCCACGAGGATGCCGGTGACGTTGACCGCCAGCTGGGCCGTCGCCTCGCCGAACTCGCGGGCGTCGCCCAGGGCGAGACCCAGCGCCATGGCTCCGGCGGCGGGCACGGTGGTGACGGAGATGAAGACGCCGACCAGCGCGCCCGAGCGGGCCGAGGTCAGCGACAGCACCCCGGCCACGCCGGCGAGCACCGCGACGACCAGCGACCAGCGGTCGGGGTGGGTGATGAAGTAGGTCGCCGGGCGGTCCTGGGTGAGCAGCTCGGGGCCGAACCAGCCCAGCGCCCGCCCGAGCAGCGCGGCGAGCGTGGTCAGCGCGACCGCCACGGCGAACCCAGCGGCCAGCGTGCCCAGGGCCTGGCGGGTCATCGCCGGCCGCCGGTGCACCAGCCCGACGGCGAGCGCGGCCAGCGGGCCGAACTCCGGGCCCAGCACCATCGCCCCGATCACCAGGACCGCCGAGTCGGTGACGACCGCGACCGCGGCCAGCAGGGTGGCGATGGTCAGGAAGGCGAGGAAGGACACCGACAGCGCGGCGTCGGCCGCCGTCGAGCGGACCACCTGCTCCCAGACCACGGCGTCCGAGCCGTCGCCGGGGGCGCGCTCCTCGGCCTCCTCGGCGCTGCGCGAGACGGCGGCGTCCACCGCCTCCATCGCGATCCCGCCGTCGGCGTCCACGCCCAGGTCGCGCAGGTCGTCGATGAGCGCGTCGGCGGACTCCCGGGCGACGTCGACGAGGAACAGGTCGCCGGCCGGGCGCAGTGCGGCACCGGGGAGGACGGCGAGGTGGGCGACTCCGGGGGAGCCGGCGAACAGGTCGTGGACGGCGCCGGACCGGTCGGCCGGCACCGTCACCCGCAGGTGGAGGAGCACCCGGCCACTGTGCAGGTCCCGGCCGCCAGCGGCAGGGCGGGGCCCTGCCGCTAGCGGGTGCCGGTGACCGTGAGGGTGACCGCGGCGGCCGGTGCCGTCGTGCCGTCGTCGGCCAGCCGGAGCAGTGCCAGCTCGTGCGGCCCGTCGCCGGCCGGTGTGGCCAGCAGCAGCGTCGGGCTCAGGCACTGCTGCAGCCGCAGCGCCGGCCCCGCGTCGGTCTGGGTGTAGGTCACGGTGTTGCCGGCGTCGCCGCGCACCGGGGCGCCGTCCAGGGTGACCACGTAGGCCGTGTCGTCGGGGCCGGTGAGCCGGAACCGCAGCGGCTGCCCGGCGACGACCTGACTGGTCTCCACGGCGATGCGCGGGGTCGCGCAGTCGGCGGTGATCGGCACCTCACCCGCCCCGCGGGTGTTGGCGAAGGCCAGCACGGCCAGCACCACCACCGCGACGGCCAGCCAGGTCCAGTTGCGGCTGCGGCGGATCGTGGGGCGGTCGTCGGCCAGCGCACGCTCGTCGTTGAGGTCCCGCGCGTAGTGCATGCGGGTGCTGCGGTCGGCGGCGGCGCGCTCGTCGTCCCCTCGGCGGCGGACCCCGCCGAACGGCGAGCTCATCGTGGGCCCGGGCGGTCGGTCATGCCCCCAGTGTCGTCGCCGTCGTCCCGGCGGACGGTGCGGCCCGCGACCCGGGAACACGGCGCCGGGGTCTGCCGTTAGGCTGGGCAGGAAAGTTGAGCGGACCCGGCGCAGGGCTCCTGTGAGCCCGCCGGGGTCCCTCGGCTCCTCGATCAGCACCACCCACACAGCGAGCACAGGAGAGGCCTCCCATGGCACGAGCAGTCGGCATCGACCTCGGCACCACGAACTCGGTCGTCGCGGTCCTCGAGGGCGGCGAGCCCACCGTCATCGCCAACGCCGAGGGTGCGCGCACCACCCCCTCGGTCGTGGCCTTCGCCCGCAACGGCGAGGTCCTCGTCGGCCAGTCGGCCAAGAACCAGGCGGTCACCAACGTCGACCGCACGATCCGCAGCGTCAAGCGCGAGATCGGCACCACCTGGAAGACCGGCGACATCGACGGCAAGCAGTACACCCCGCAGGAGATCAGCGCGCGGATCCTGCAGAAGCTCAAGCGGGACGCCGAGACCTACCTGGGCGAGCCGGTCACCGAGGCCGTCATCACCGTCCCGGCCTACTTCGAGGACGCCCAGCGCCAGGCCACCAAGGAGGCCGGTGAGATCGCCGGCCTCAACGTCCTGCGCGTCGTCAACGAGCCCACCGCGGCCGCACTGGCCTACGGCCTGGACAAGGGCGAGACCGAGCAGACCATCCTGGTCTTCGACCTCGGCGGTGGCACGTTCGACGTGTCGCTGCTCGAGATCGGCGACGGCGTCATCGAGGTCAAGTCCACCGCCGGTGACAACAAGCTCGGCGGTGACGACTGGGACGAGCGGATCGTCAAGCACCTGGTGCAGACGTTCAACGTCACCAGCGGTGTCGACCTGTCCAAGGACAAGCTGGCCATGCAGCGCCTCCGCGAGGCCGCGGAGAAGGCCAAGATCGAGCTGTCCGGCGCGCAGTCGACCAACGTCAACCTGCCCTACATCACCGCCGGCGCCGACGGCCCGATGTTCCTGGACATCACGATCACCCGCGCGGAGTTCCAGCGGCTGACCCAGGACCTCCTGGACCGCACCAAGGCCCCGTTCAACCAGGCGATCCGCGACGCCGGCATCAAGGTCGGCGACATCGACCACGTCGTCCTCGTCGGTGGCTCGACCCGCATGCCGGCCGTGTCCGACCTGGTCCGCGAGCTCACCGGGGGCAAGGAGCCCAACAAGGGCGTCAACCCCGACGAGGTCGTCGCCGTGGGCGCCGCGCTGCAGGCCGGTGTCCTCCGCGGTGAGGTCAAGGACGTCCTGCTCCTCGACGTCACCCCGCTGTCCCTGGGCATCGAGACCAAGGGCGGGATCATGACCAAGCTCATCGAGCGCAACACCACGATCCCGACCAAGCGCTCGGAGATCTTCACGACGGCCGACGACAACCAGCCCTCTGTGCAGATCCAGGTCTTCCAGGGCGAGCGCGAGATGGCCTCCTACAACAAGAAGCTCGGCATGTTCGAGCTGACCGGTCTGCCCCCGGCGCCCCGCGGCGTCCCGCAGATCGAGGTGGCCTTCGACATCGACGCCAACGGCATCGTGCACGTCCACGCCAAGGACCTGGGCACCGGCAAGGAGCAGTCGATGACCATCACCGGCGGCTCGGCGCTGCCCAAGGACGACATCGCCCGGATGATGGCCGACGCCGAGGCGCACGCCGAGGAGGACAAGAAGCGTCGCGACGACGCCGAGACCCGCAACCTCGCGGAGTCGCTGCAGTACCAGACGGAGAAGTTCCTCGCGGAGAACGGCGACAAGATCCCCGAGGAGAAGAAGACCGAGCTGGGCGAGGCCCTCGGCGAGCTGCGCGGGGCCCTCGGTGGCTCCGACATCGACGCCATCAAGGCCGCGCAGGAGAAGGTCGCCCGGGTCTCGCAGGAGGTCGGCGGTGCGCTCTACGCGCAGGCGCAGTCCGACGGCGCGTCCGGTCCTGCGGGTGACGCCGGCTTCGACGGCGCCACCGGTCAGGGCTCGACCGGGTCCACCGCCACCGGCTCCGACGACGACGTCGTCGACGCCGAGATCGTGGACGACGACAAGCGCTGACCTCGACGGTCTCCTGCCCGCCACCGGCCCGGGTCCCCGGGTCGGTGGCGGGTGCGGGAGACCATGAGCCAGCAGGACGAGGCGCCGCCGTCCCCCCGGACGGCGGCGCCCGACCCGACCAGCGGCGCGGCCCCGGTGCCCGCTCCCACCCCGCAGGCACCGCGCCCGACCAGGGAGAACAGATGAGCGAGCACGAGCACGAGCACGAGATCGACATGAGCGGCTTCGACGAGGCGCTGGCCGCCTCCGGCGAGCAGCCGGCCGGTGACGACGCCACCCGTCAGCTGGCCGAGCGCACCGAGGACCTGCAGCGGGTCACCGCCGAGTACGCCAACTACCGGCGGCGGGTCGAGCGCGACCGCACCGTCGTCGTCGACCAGGCGGCCGAGCGGTTCGCCGGCCAGCTGTTCCCGGTCGTCGACGACATCGAGCGCGCCCGCGACCACGGCGACCTGACCGGCGCCTTCAAGGTGGTCGCCGACCGGGTGCTGGGCCTGCTGGACGGCCTCGGTGTGGTCCGCTTCGGCGTCCCCGGCGACCCGTTCGACCCCGCGCTGCACGAGGCGGTGCTCAGCGACACGTCCCCCGACGTGAGCGTGCCGACCGCCACGACGGTGCTGCGCCCGGGCTTCCGGCGCGGTGACCGCGTGCTGCGCACGGCGATGGTCGGGGTCACCGACCCCGAGACCCCGGCGGCCGGCGAGCCCGCCGCCGTCGTCATCGACGGCGAGACCGACCAGCCGGGCCCCGCCGCCGGCTGAGCACGACCACCCGGCGGACCCGGCCCCCCGCGGGCCGGGTCCGCCCGTCAGCACTGCAGAGAGGAGGCGCCCGATGAGCAGCACCCGGGACTTCATCGAGAAGGACTACTACGCGGCCCTGGGCGTCGCCAAGGACGCCGACGCCGGGGCCATCAAGAAGGCCTACCGCCAGCTGGCCCGTGAGCTGCACCCGGACAAGAACCCGGGCAACGCCGCGGCCGAGACGCGGTTCAAGGAGGTGTCGGAGGCCTACGACGTCCTCTCCGACCCCAAGCGGCGGTCGGAGTACGACGAGGCCCGCCGGTTGTTCGGCTCCGGCGGCTTCCGGCCGGGCGCCGGTGCGCCCGGCGGCTTCCCCGGTGGGTTCCCCGGCGGCGGCGCGGGCGGCGGCCAGGCGTTCGACCTCGGCGACATCTTCGGCGGCGCGGGTGCGCCCGGCGCCGGGGGCCGCGCCGGGGGGCTGGGCGACCTCTTCGGCGGCCTGTTCACCGGCGGCGCCGGTGCACCCGGGGGAGCCGGCACCGCCCGTGGCCGGGCCACCGCGACCGGCCCGGCCCGCGGCCAGGACGTCGAGACCGAGGCGACGCTCGCCTTCGACGAGGCCGTCCTGGGCGTGACGGTGCCGCTGCGCATGCAGAGCCCGGGCACCTGCCCGACCTGCTCCGGCAACGGCGCCCGCCCGGGCACCAGTCCGCACACCTGCCCGGTCTGCAACGGCGCCGGCGTCACCAGCCGCAGTCAGGGCGCCTTCGCGTTCTCCGAGCCGTGCAAGGAGTGCCGCGGCACCGGCTCGGTGGTCGACGACCCCTGCCCGGAGTGCAAGGGCAGCGGCGTCACCAGCCAGACCCGCACGATCACCGTGCGCATCCCGGCCGGCGTCCGGGACGGTCAGCGCATCCGGCTGGCCGGCAAGGGCGCGCCGGGGCGGCGCGGCGGACCGGCCGGCGACCTGTTCGTCGTCGTCCACGTCACCGGCTCGGAGCTGTTCGGCCGCTCCGGCGACGACCTCACCCTCACCGTCCCGGTCTCCTTCGCCGAGGCCGCGCTCGGGACGACGCTGACCGTGCCCACCCTCGACGGCTCGGTGTCGCTCAAGGTGCCGGCCGGCACGACCAGCGGCCGCACCTTCCGGGTCCGCGGACGCGGGGTCGTCGGCAAGACCGCCGTCGGCGACCTGATGGTCACCGTCGAGGTCGCCGTCCCGGCCCGGCTGACCCCCGGCGCCCGCGAGGCGATCGAGAAGCTCGCGGCCGAGCTGCCCGACGACCCGCGGCCGGAGATCACCGAGATGCTGCGCAACGGAGGTGCCCGATGACCCTGCCCGAGCCGGGGCGGTCCTTCGCCGAGGACGCACCCGTCTTCGTCATCTCCGTGGCCGCCGAGCTGGCCGGGATGCACGCCCAGACGCTGCGGCAGTACGACCGGCTGGGACTGGTCAGCCCGGGCCGCACCGCCGGCGGGGGCCGCCGGTACAGCCCGCGGGACGTCGCCCTGCTGCGCGAGGTGCAGCGGCTGAGCCAGGAGGACGGCGTCAACCTCGCCGGCATCAAGCGGATCATCGAGCTCGAGTCGCGGGTGGAGGCGCTGCAGGCCCGGGTGACCGAGCTGCTGCACGAGCTGGAGGTCGCCGAGACCGGGCGGATCGCCGCCGAGTCCGCCGTCGCCGCCACGTACCGGCGCGACCTGGTGCCCCGCACGTCCAGCTCCGCGCTGGTCGTCTGGCGTCCGGGTGCCCACCGGTGACCGGGCCCGGGAACGCAGGGTCCGTCCCGAGCGTGGAGAACGATGTGACCGTCGACAGCGCAGCACGCACCGCAGTGGGGGACACCCCCGGCGAGGGCTCCCCGGCCGGGAGCGCCCCCGAGGGCAACCACGAGGCGTTCGTCGCCCTGGAGCGCGAGGTGGCCCTGCTGCTGCGCCGCGGCCGTGCCATCCAGGCCCGGCTGGCCGGGCAGCTGCACCACGAGCTCGACGGCGCCGCCTACGGCCTGCTGGTGCTCCTCGACGACGCCGGCCCGCTGCGCGCCAGCGACGTGGTGGCCCGCCTCGGCCTGGACAAGAGCACCGTCAGCCGGCAGGTGGCCTCGCTGGTCGACCTGGGGCTGGTCGACCGTGCCGCCGACCCCGACGACGGCCGCGCTCAGGTGCTGTCGACGTCCTCGGAGGGGCACGCCCGGCTCAGCGAGCTGCGCGACGCCCGCCGCGTCCGATGGGAGGCCGACCTGTCGGGCTGGGAGACCACCGACGTGGCCACGCTCGCCCAGCTGCTCGGCCGGCTCAACCGCCTGGGCGAGGCCCGTGAGGCCGAGGTCCGCCGGCTCAGCGACTGACCGGGGCCGCCCGACCCGTCCCGGGTCGGGCGGCTCGTCGTCTCAGGGCATCCGCTCGTAGGCGGGGACGGTGAGGAAGTCGGCGTACTCGTCGGCCGTCGCGAGCTGGGTGAACAGCTCCCGTGCCTCGTCCCAGCGGCCCGCGGCGAACGCATCCCCCCGGGCCGCGGCGAGGGCGGCCATCTCCTCCTCGACCACCCGGTGCACCAGCTCCGCGGTCACGCGCTGCCCGTCGGCCAGCGTCACCCCGCTGTGCAGCCACTGCCAGACCTGGCTGCGGCTGATCTCGGCGGTGGCGGCGTCCTCCATGAGGCCGTCGATCGCGGCCGCCCCGGCCCCGCGCAGCCAGGACTCCACGTACTGGATGCCGACGCTGACGTTGGCCCGCAAGCCCGCCTCGGTGGCCTGCCCGGGCGTCGAGGCCACGTCCAGCAGCTGGGCGGCGGTCACGGTGACGTCCTCGCGCAGCCGGTCCAGCTGGTTCGGCCGCTCGCCGAGCACGCGGTCGAACACCGCCGTCGCGGTGGCGACCATGCCGGGGTGGGCCACCCACGAGCCGTCGAAGCCGTCCTCGGCCTCGCGCGTCTTGTCCTCGGTGATCTTGGCGTAGGCGAGCTCGTTGCGCGCCGGGTCCCTGCTCGGGATGAACGCCGACATCCCGCCCATCGCGTGCGCCCCCCGCTTGTGGCAGGTGCGCACCAGCAGCTCGGTGTAGGACCGCATGAACGGCACGGTCATCGAGATCGTGTTCCGGTCGGGCAGGGTGGCCTCGGTGCCCCGGCTGCGCAGGGTCTTGATCACGCTGAACAGGTAGTCCCAGCGCCCGGCGTTGAGCCCCGCGGAGTGCTCGCGCAGCTCGTAGAGCACCTCCTCCATCTCGAACGCGGCGGGCAGGGTCTCGATCAGGCAGGTCGCCCGGATGGTGCCGCGGGGGATGCCGAGGTGGTCCTGCGCCAGGACGAAGGCGTCGTTCCACAGCCGCGCCTCGAGGTGGCTCTCCATCTTCGGCAGGTAGAAGTACGGGCCCTGCCCGCGGTCGACCTGCGCCTGCCCGCACGCGGCGAGGTAGAGCGCGAAGTCCACCAGGCTGCCCGAGGTCGGCTCGCCGTCCACCGTGAGGTGCTTCTCGGGCAGGTGCCAGCCGCGCGGGCGCACGATGATCGTGGGCAGCTCGTCGTCGGGCCGCAGCTCGTACCGCTTGCCGGCCGGTGAGGTGAAGTCGATGGTGCGGTCGATGGCGTCCCGGAGGTTCAGCGGGCCGTTGACGACGTTCCCCCACAGCGGGGAGTTCGCGTCCTCCTGGTCGGCCAGCCAGCAGCGGGCGCCGGAGTTGAGCGCGTTGATCGTCATCTTGCGGTCGGTGGGGCCGGTCATCTCCACCCGGCGGTCCACGAGCCCCGGGGCGGGCGGCGCGACCCGCCACGAGTCGTCGGCACGGATCGCCGCGGTCTCGGGCAGGAAGTCCAGGGTGGCGCCGGCGGCGATCGCCGCCACCCGCTCCCGGCGGGCGCGCAGCCGCTCCTGACGGCGGCCCTCCAGCTCCCGGTGCAGCAGGGCGATGAGGCCCAGCGCGCGCGGGGTGAGCACCTCGTCGAACCGCGGCCCGCTCGGGCCCGTGACCTCCACGCCGTCCACGGTGCTCATCGCGCTCCCCGGTGCCCGGCGCCGGCCGGCGCCGGCGGCTGTGGTGCGGAACGTAGCGGGTCGCGGTCGCCGGCACGAGGGGCACGTGAGGCGCGACTCACCGGGCTGTTGGTCGTTGCAGGGAACAACGAACTCCGGCAAGGTGGTTGCGGTCTACATGTACCGGGCACGCGGCCCGGGACGAGCCGGACGGAGGACGACGTGCACCTGACCCAGGAGACCTCCGAGCGGCTCAGCGCCGACCTGGTCCGGCTGGTCCGCACGGCCAAGCAGCTGGGCCACCGGGTGGCCGCCGACCTCTACGGCGACCTGCCCTCCTACGGCTGGGCGCTGCTGGTGCCGCTGGAGCAGCACGGACCCCAGCGCTGCAGCGCACTGGCCTCCGCCGCGGGCATCGACGTGTCGGTGGCCAGCCGGCAGGTGGCCGCGCTGGAGCGCGCCGGCTACGTCGAGCGCCGTCCCGACCCGGTCGACGGCCGGGCCGCCCTGATCAGCCTCAGCACCGCGGGGGTGGGGGCCCTGGCACACACGCGCGAGGTGCGCAGCCACTGGACCCTCGACGCCCTCGGCGACTGGACCGAGGAGGAGGCCCGCCAGTTCAGCGCTCAGCTGGCGAAGCTCGCCGACGGCCTCGACCGCGCCGCCCGCCGGCCACCTGCCCGACCGGCCGACTGAACCCCCGGCACCGCCCCGGCGGACCGCCGTCCCCGCACGACCCGCACTCCCAGGAGAGAACCGCATGAGCACCCCCGCCCCCACCCGGCCCGCCGCCGGCCCCGCCGCACCCGCGGCCGCGCCGACGGCCGATCAGCAGGGCCGGATGACCCACCGGCAGATCCTCAGCGCGCTGTCGGGGATGTTGCTGGCGATGTTCGTCGCGATCCTGTCCTCGACGGTCGTGTCGAACGCGCTGCCCACGATCATCACCGACCTGCGCGGCAGCCAGTCGCAGTACACGTGGGTGGTCACGGCGACCCTGCTGGCCTCGACGGCCTCGACCCCGATCTGGGGCAAGCTCGCCGACCTGTTCAGCAAGAAGCTGCTGCTGCAGATCGCGATCGTCGTCTTCATCGTCGGGTCGATGCTGGCCGGGCTCTCCCAGTCGGTGCCCACCCTGATCGGCTGGCGCGCACTGCAGGGGCTGGGCCTGGGTGGTCTGACCGCACTGGTGCAGATCGCCATGGCCGCGATGATCAGCCCGCGCGAGCGCGGCCGGTACTCCGGCTTCCTCGGTGGCGTGTTCGCCATCGGGACCGTCGCCGGGCCGCTCATCGGCGGCCTGCTGGTGGACACCTCGTGGCTGGGCTGGCGCTGGTGCTTCTACGTCGGCGTCCCCTTCGCCGCCGTGGCCCTCGTGCTGCTGCAGCGCACGCTGCACCTGCCCGTGGTCAAGCGCCCCGTGTCCATCGACTACCTGGGGGCGTCCTTCCTCACCGCCGGCGTCTCCGCCCTGCTGATCTGGGTCAGCCTGGCCGGCCACCAGTTCGCCTGGGCCTCGTTCCAGACCGTGCTCTTCGTCGGTGGCGGGGTGCTGGCCATCGCGGCCTTCGTCGTCACCGAGCTGCGCGCGACCGAGCCGATCGTCCCGCTGCGGCTCTTCCGTGACCGGACGACGACGCTGGCGGTCGTGGCCAGCATGGTCATCGGTGTGGCGCTGTTCGGGTCCACCGTGTTCCTCGGCCAGTACCTGCAGATCTCCCGCGGCTACTCGCCCACGGCGGCCGGCCTGCTGACCCTGCCGATGATCGGCGGCCTGGTGGTCTCCTCGACCGTCTCGGGCATCCTCATCTCCCGCTTCGGCCGCTGGAAGGCCTTCCTGGTCGTGGGCTCGGTGCTGGTGGCCGCCGGCTTCGGGCTGCTGTCGACCATCGACCACACCACCGACATGCTGCTGCTCGGCGTCTTCCTCGCCGTCCTGGGCATCGGCATCGGCCTGACCAACCAGAACCTCGTGCTGGCCGTGCAGAACACCGTGGCGGCCAGCGACCTGGGGGCGGCCAGCAGCCTCGTGGCCTTCTTCCGCAGCCTGGGCGGCACCATCGGCGTCTCGGTCCTCGGCGCGGTGCTCAGCGCCCGGGTCGGCACCCTCATCCAGGGCGGACTGGCCGACGTGCCGAGTGCCGCGGCCTCGGCCGGCTCCGGCGACATCGGGCTGGCCAGCCTGGCCGACGCCCCAGCCCCGGTGCAGGAGCTGATCCGGGTGTCCTACGGCGACGCCACCGGCCGGATCTTCGCCGTCGCCGCCGTCTTGTCGCTGATCACCATCGTGGCGATCGCCTTCATCCGGGAGGTGGCGCTGCGCACCGAGTCCGGCTCCGAGCGGATGCAGGCCGGCGCTGCGGTGAGCACCGTGCCCGCCGACGCCGACCTGGCCGGCGCGACCACGAGCGCCCGCAGCTGACGAAGGACCCCCTCGCCCCCAACGCCACGCTCCGCGCGGGACCCTGTGAGGACGCCTGACCCTCGCTCCCGCCGCACGTACCTCGCGGCGGGGGCGAGGGGGTGGCACGACGACGGCCCGTCTCCCCGGTGGGGAGGCGGGCCGTCATCGTGTCCGGGACCTCGTCAGCTCACGAGGTGGCCGGGGTCAGGCGAGTGCGGCGTCCAGGGTGATGTCGACGCCGGTCAGGGCCTTGCTCACCGGGCAGCCGACCTTGGCGGCCTGCGCGGCCTTCTCGAAGCCGGCGGCGTCCAGGCCGTCGACCTCGCCGCGGACGGTGAGCTTGATGCCGGTCAGCTGGAAGCCGCCGCGGTCCTTGTCCGGGCCGAGGGAGACGTCGGCGGAGACCTCGAGGCTCTCGACGGTGCCGCCGGCCTCGCCGATGACGGCGGACAGCTGCATCGCGAAGCAGGCCGAGTGGGCCGCGGCGATGAGCTCCTCGGGGCTGGTGGTGCCCCCGGCCTCGTCAGCGGCGCGCTTGGGGAAGCTGACGTCGTAGGTGCCGACCTTCGAGCTGGACAGCTCGACCTGGCCGGAGCCCTCCTGCAGCGAGCCGTTCCATGCGGTGCGTGCGGTGCGGGTGGGCATCGGACCTCCTCTGCTGGTGGCGACCCCGCGGCGCGGACGTGCGACGCGGTCGGTCACCACTCTCATCGAGCACAACCGTTCCCCGCGCGACCTGTTCCAACCCCACGGTCGCGGGTGGGGACTCCGGCGTCCGGACGGGGCGGGCGGGCGGCGGATGCGCCACATGGCGGGCCCCCGGGTGCGGGGCCCGCCATGTGGCGTGCAGACGTGGGACTGCCGGTCACGACCCCGGCGCGCGTCGGCGCGGGGCCCTCCGTCAGGTGCGGGCGTCGGTGCGGGGCTGGGCGACCCGCTCGGTGACGATGCGCAGCTGGTTGCGCAGCTCGGTGAACTGGTCGTCGTCGAGGTCGAGCGCGTCGATCATCGCCGCGTTGACCGCGAAGGCCGGCTCGTGCAGGGCCCGGCCGGCGTCGGTGAGCCGCACGGAGACCGAGCGCTCGTCGTCGGTGCGGCGGTGCCGGGTGACCAGGCCCGCGGCGGTGAGCCGCTTGAGCAGGGGGGAGAGCGTGCCGGAGTCCAGTGCCAGGCGGCTGCCCAGCTGGCCGACGGTCTGCCCGTCCTCCTCCCACAGCAGCATGAGGACCAGGTACTGGGGATAGGTGATCCCGAGCTGGTCCAGCATGGGCCGGTAGCGGGCGGTGACCGCCCGCGAGGCGGCGTACAGGGCGAAACAGAGCTGGTCGTCGAGAGCCACGCTCGGCGACGGTGAATCCGTCATGCACCCCAGAATAGGGCGCCGCTGAGTGTGAGCACGTCGTGTCGTTGTGGAACGTGACAAGTGGTGCGCCACAGTCTGGTCACGGTGAGCTTCCCCGGTGGGTGCGCGAGGCACCACGAGGTTGAGCGGAACACACTCAAGTCCTGCTCCGTTGGACTGCCCGGACGCCCCTCATGAGCAGGAAGGACACACCCGCATGGCGCAGGCCAAGTTGACGACCCGTGCGCAGGAGGCCGTCGCCGCCGCACAGCGACTGGCGGTCGACCGTGGGCAGGCAGCACTCGAGCCCCTGCACCTGCTGGTCGCGCTGCTCGAGCAGTCCGACGGCATCGCCGGGCCGCTGCTGCAGGCCACCGGCGCCGACCCGGCCGACGTCCGCGCCAAGGCCGACGCCGCGCTGCGCCGGCTGCCCAGCGTCTCCGGCACGAACGTGGCGCCGCCGTCGCCGTCCCGGGAGTTCCTCCGCGCGGTCAACGCGGCGGGGGAGCAGGCCGGTGCCCTGGGCGACGAGTACGTCTCCACCGAGCACCTGCTGGTGGGGCTGGCCTCCACCGACGGCGACGCCGGCGCGGTGCTGAGCAGCGTGGGGGCCAGCCGCGAGGCCCTGGTCGCCGCCTTCCGCTCTGTGCGGGGCAACCGCAAGGTCACCAGCGCGGACCCGGAGAACACCTACAAGGCGTTGGAGAAGTACGCCGTCGACCTCACCGAGCGCGCCCGCGAGGGCCGGATGGACCCGGTGATCGGCCGGGACGCCGAGATCCGCCGGGTGGTGCAGGTGCTGTCCCGGCGCACGAAGAACAACCCGGTGCTGATCGGTGAGCCCGGCGTGGGCAAGACCGCGATCGTCGAGGGCCTGGCCCAGCGGATGGTGGCCGGCGACGTCCCGGAGAGCCTCAGGGGCAAGCGGCTGATGGCCCTGGACCTGGCCGCCATGGTCGCCGGGGCGAAGTTCCGCGGTGAGTTCGAGGAGCGCCTCAAGGCCGTCCTGGAGGAGATCACCGACTCCGCCGGTCAGATCGTCACCTTCATCGACGAGCTGCACACGATCGTCGGCGCCGGCGCGAGCGGTGACTCCGCGATGGACGCCGGCAACATGATCAAGCCGATGCTGGCCCGCGGCGAGCTGCGGATGGTCGGCGCCACCACGCTCGACGAGTTCCGGCAGCACATCGAGAAGGACGCCGCCCTCGAGCGGCGCTTCCAGCAGGTCTTCGTCGGTGAGCCCACGGTCGAGGACACCATCGGCATCCTGCGCGGGCTCAAGGAGCGCTACGAGGTCCACCACGGCGTCCGGATCACCGACGGCGCCATCGTCGCGGCCGCCACGTTGTCCGACCGCTACGTGACCGCCCGCTTCCTGCCCGACAAGGCCATCGACCTGGTCGACGAGGCCGCCAGCCGGCTGCGCATGGAGATCGACAGCCGCCCGGTCGAGGTCGACGAGGTCGAGCGGGTCGTGCGCCGGCTGGAGATCGAGGAGATGGCGCTGGCCAAGGAGGACGACCCCGCCTCCCTCGCCCGGCTGGCCGCGCTGCGCGACGAGCTCGCCGACCGCCGCGAGGCCCTCGGTGAGCTCACCGCGCGCTGGCAGCAGGACAAGACGGCCATCGACCGCATCCAGCGCAGCAAGGAGGAGCTGGAGGCGGTGCGCACCGACGCCGAGCGTGCCGAGCGCGACGGCGACCTGGCCCGCGCCGCCGAGCTCCGCTACGGGCGCATGCCGCAGCTGGAGAAGGAGCTGCGTGCGGCCGAGGCGTCGGTGGCCGCCGGTGACTCGATGCTCAAGGAGGAGGTCGGCGCCGACGACATCGCCGAGGTCGTCCAGGCGTGGACCGGGATCCCCGCGGGCCGGCTGCTGGAGGGCGAGACGCAGAAGCTGCTGCGGATGGAGGACGAACTGGCGAAGCGGGTCGTCGGCCAGCCCGACGCCGTTCGCGCGGTGGCCGACGCCGTCCGCCGGGCCCGTTCCGGCGTCGCCGACCCCGACCGGCCGACCGGCTCGTTCCTCTTCCTCGGCCCGACGGGCGTGGGCAAGACCGAGCTGGCCAAGGCGCTGGCGGAGTTCCTCTTCGACGACGAGCGCGCCATGGTGCGCATCGACATGAGCGAGTACTCCGAGAAGCACTCGGTGGCCCGGCTGGTCGGCGCCCCGCCCGGCTACGTCGGCTACGAGGCCGGGGGCCAGCTGACCGAGGCCGTCCGGCGCCGCCCGTACACGGTGGTGCTGCTCGACGAGGTGGAGAAGGCGCACCCGGACGCGTTCGACGTCCTGCTGCAGGTGCTCGACGACGGTCGGCTCACCGACGGCCAGGGCCGCACGGTCGA
This sequence comes from Modestobacter sp. L9-4, assembly GCF_019112525.1. Classification (NCBI taxonomy): domain Bacteria; kingdom Bacillati; phylum Actinomycetota; class Actinomycetes; order Geodermatophilales; family Geodermatophilaceae; genus Modestobacter; species Modestobacter sp. L9-4. The sequence goes on along the minus strand of NZ_CP077800.1, from coordinate 1,846,513 downwards.
CTTCCGCAGCACGATCCTGGTCCTGACGTCGAACCTGGGCTCGCAGGTCATCGCCGACCAGTCGATCCCCGAGGAGGCCAAGCGGCGAGCGGTGCAGGACGTCGTCCGCGGGCACTTCAAGCCCGAGTTCCTCAACCGGCTGGACGACGTCGTCACCTTCCGTGCGCTGGGCACCGACGAGCTGGCCGGGATCGTCGACATCCAGGTGGGCGTGCTCGCCCGGCGGCTGGCCGCGCGCCGGCTGACCCTGGAGGTCACCGACGCGGCCCGGGAGTGGCTCGCGCTCAACGGCCTCGACCCGGTCTACGGCGCCCGGCCGCTGCGCCGGCTGGTGCAGTCCGCGATCGGCGACCCGCTGGCCCGCGCCCTGCTGTCCGGGGAGGTCCGGGACGGCGACCGGGTGGTGGTCGACTGGCCGGCCGGCGACAGTGCCCTGACCGTCAGCCGCGGCTGACCCGCCGGGGACGACGAGGGCCCGCCGACCGCAGCTGCGGTCGACGGGCCCTCGGGACGCGGATCAGTTGGTCAGCGAGTCCTGGACGCACTGCTCGAACGCGGCCTGGTCGCCGGTCGAGTTGAAGTCGGCGGTGCAGTCCGCGGTCGTCTTCGTCACGAAGATCAGCGCGGCGAGCACGATGGCGCCGATGATCAGCCCGATGATGCCGGTGATCAGCCCGGCGAGCGCCATGCCCTTGTTGTCGGCCCGGCGGGCCTTGACCCGGCGCAGCCCGAGGACGCCGAAGATGATCGCCAGCAGCCCGAGGAGGATGCCCGGCCAGCTCAGGAAGCCCGCCGGGATGGACAGGATGCCGAGCACCAGCGCGGCGATGCCGAAGCCGTTGGCCTTCGCCGGGGCGCCCTGGTCGTAGCCGGCCGGGGCGTTCTGGTAGCCCTGCTGCTGTCCGTAGGGCTGCTGCTGGCCGTACGGCTGCTGCTGTCCGTAGGGCTGCTGGCCGTACTGCTGCGCGGGGAACTGCTGGGTGTGGTCCGCCGTGGGCTTGGCGTCCCACGGCTGGCCGGAGCCCGCGGGCTGGCCGTAGCTCGACGAGCCGGCGTTCTGGCTCGACGACTGGTCGTCGGGGCGGGGGTACTCCGGCTGCTGGCCAGAGCCTGTGGGCGTCGTCACGGTGCGGAGCGTAGGGCCTCGGTGCACGACAACTCCACCGCAGCGCACTCGATCGAGGTCACGGTGTGATCACCTGCAGCTCGTACAGCGAGTACCCGTAGGCCGTCGCCCGCGCCGTCCCCTGGATGCGCACGTACCGCCCGGAGCCGCGGACGGCGAGGCTGTCGTCGTTGCCGTTGCCGTCGGTCACCGTGGCGATCGTGGTCCACGTGACGCCGTCGGCGGAGGTCTGCACCTGGTAGCCGCGGGCGTAGGCCGCCTCCCAGACCAGGCCGACGCGGCTGAACGACCGCACCGAGCCCAGGTCCACCTGCACCCACTGGGCGTCGGACCACGCGCTGGACCAGCGGGTGGCCAGGTCGCCGTCGGTCGCCTGCCCGGCGCGGAAGTCGCCGTTGTAGGGGTCGTAGGACGACGCCGTGGCCGGCCGGCCTGCGGCGATGTTCGTGCCGGTCACCGCCGGTGGGACGACGCGGAACGTCCGGGTCTCCACACCCACGTTGCCGTGGCCGTCGCGGGCGAGGGCGTAGACCTTCCACACGCCCAGGGCCTGCGGGGCCTGCAGGGTGAAGCTGGTGCCCGAGCGCGTGGCCGTCGCGGCGGTCAGCGTCTCGGCGCCGTCGACGTACCGGCTGTTGAGCGCCACCGCGTAGGTGAGCGCGTCGCCGTCCGGGTCGCTGACCGCGGTGTCGATGCGGAGGGTCGAGCCGGCGACCACCGCGGTGGAGCCGGTCACGGTCATGGACGTGAACACCGGCGGGGTGTTGCGGCCCTGTGCGCCCGGGCCGCCGTAGGCCGCGGCGACCGCGTGCCAGGCGAGCCGGCGTTCCCCGCCGGGGACCAGGTTGAACCAGTAGCCGTTGACGTCGGTCTCGGTGCCGTAGTTGAACAGCGTGGCGCCCAGGGCCACGCCCGCATGGGCCTGCACGCAGCGCCACGCGGTGGTGTACCCGGCGGCGTTGTCCCGGTCGGTGCCCTGGTCGGGGACGCCGTTGACGTCGGCGCGGGCCTCCCAGTCACCGGTCGGCCCGCCCTCGGTGATCAGGTACGGCTTGTCGTACCCGCCGGCGACCCAGGCCTGCTGGATGCCGCAGATGCCGCCGTAGGTGTTCAGCCCGTACAGGTCCAGCGCGGGGGCGTTCCGCTTCAGGTAGTCCCAGGCGCCGGTCCAGGCGTCGGTGTTGGTGACCGGGTGCCTCGGGTCGAGCGAGTGGATGCGCACGGCCGCGTCGTTGACGAAGGCGGCGTAGGCGTTGCGCTGGGCCTCCAGCTGCGTCCCGCTCCAGCACTGCGCCATGCCCAGCAGCGACTCGTTGCCGACGTCCCACATGAGCACGCCGGGGTGGTCGCGGTAGGCGGTGACCCAGGTGGTGATGTCCTTGAGCGCGTTGGCCTTGTAGGTGGGGTCGGTGACGTAGTCGGGGCAGCCACCGGAACCGGGGCCGCCACCGGGGGCCAGCCAGAACCCGGCGACCACCCGCATCTTCGCGGCGGCTGCGGCGTCGAGCAGGGTGCGGGTGCCGGCGTCGGTGCCCCAGGTGCGGATCGTGTTGACGCCGAGGTCGGTCAGGTCGGCGGCGCGGGCGGCGAACTCGGTGACCGAGGGCCCCCAGGTCACGCCCTTCACCGTCCACGGCCGGCCGTCGACGAGCAGGCACCAGTTCGGCTTGCTGCCGGCCACCCGCACGGCGCCGTCGGCCGGCCCGGTCGTGCAGCCGGGCGTCGTGGGAGCCGGGGTGGTCGTGGCGGCAGCCGCGAAGGCGTCGACCTCCCACAGCGAGTAGCCCCAGGCGGTGCCCCGCGTCAGCATCGCCAGTCGCAGGAAGCGGCCGGTGGCGTGGACGTCGAGCTGCTCGGTGCCGCCGGTGCCGGTGCGGGTGCCGGCCACGGTCGTCCAGGTGGTGCCGTCGTCGGAGACCTGCACGTCGTAGCCGCGCGCGTAGGCCGCCTCCCAGGTCAGCCGGAGACCGCACAGCTCGGTGCGCGTGCCCAGGTCGACCTGCCACCACTGGGTGTCGGAGGCGGCGCTGGACCAGCGCGTCCCGGTGTTGCCGTCGGCCGCGGCGGCGGCCGGGGTGCCCGCGCCCTGGACCGAGGACGCGGTGGTGGTGCGGCCGTCGGCGACGTCGCGGGTGTCGCAGGCGGGCGCGGGCGACGTGGCGGTGGCGGTGCCGAGGACCTGGAACTCCCACAGCGAATAGCCGTAGCCGGTCGCCCGGGTCACGCCGGCCAGCCGGACGTACCTGCCGGTGCCGGCGACGGCCACCCGCTGGGTGCCGCCCGTGCCGTCGGTCACCGAGGCGACGGTCGTCCAGGTCGCGGCGTCGTCGGACACCTGCAGCCGGAAGGCCCGGCCGTAGGCGGCCTCCCACTGCAGGACCACCTGGGTGACGGCGGTGCTGCGACCGAGGTCGACCTGCAGCCACTCGGTGTCGGTCCGGCCGGAGGACCACCGGGTGGTCGGGTCGCCGTCGACGGCCGCCCGGGCCGGGGTGCCCACGGGGTCCTCGGTCGAGGACGCCGTCACCGGTCGGCCCTGCGACACGGGCAGCTCGGCCGCGGCCGCCGGGGTCGCGCCGTGCGCTGCCACCAGCCCGGTGGCGCTCGCGGCGAGCCCGACGGTCAGCAGCAGGGCGTGCAGCGCCCGCCGGGTGCGACGGGACGCCGCCCGGCCGGACAGGGGCGTCGAGGAGCGGGGGTGGGCCGGTCGGATCACGCGGACCTCCGGGAGGGCGCCGGGACCGGCGACGGGTGCGGCGTCGGTCTCGGGCGGTGAACGAGGGACCAGACGGCGACGCTCGCGACTGGCTACGGATCGTGGTCTCAGGACTACGGCCGGTGAGATGAACGCTAGCGGCGGGGACAGGTCCTGACCAGACCCGGCACAGGATCGCAGCCCGCCCGGCTCGATCCGGCCGGTCGTCCACACCCTGTGGACGACGCCGCCGCGCGCCGCTGAGCTGCTCGTACGGTCCCCCGGTCACGGCGCACCAGGCGTCGGGCGAGGAAGGGGTCCGACGATGGTCGAGGGTCGTGCGCGGTTGCAGGCAGCCCGCTGGGTCGTCGCGGTGGGGCGGGTGACGACCGCGCTGCTGGTGCTCGGGGCCATCGGGGCGTCCCTGGTCACCTGGGCCACCTGGTCCGCTGGGCCGGCGCTGACGATGCTGCTGTACGTCGGGTTGGCCAGCGGGTGGCACGCGTTGCTCACGGCCTTCGATCGGCACGGCCGCCCGGCCTGGGTGCTCCTCGTGCTGTGGTCCGCCACGGGCGCTGCGGCGCGCCTCGGTGGCTGGGTCCTCGGCCAGGACGTGGGCCTCCTCGGCCTGGCCGGTGGCGCGCTCGAAGCGGTCCTGCTCGGGCTGCTGCTGCACCCCGACAGCCGTGAGTGGGTGGCCCGGCCGCCCGCCGCGGACGGTGGTCGGTCCGGCCCCGACGGCTCGCCGACGACGGTCGGCATGCCCCATGATCACCGGGGTCGGCACGCGCAGGCCACCGAGGAGCTCCCATGACGTCAGGACCGCAGGACCCGCAGCACGGCGGGGCCGGCCCGCAGCCGCCGTCCGGGGAGCCGTGGGGTCAGGGGCAGCCGCCGGCGGACGCCCAGCCCACCTACGGTCAGCAGCCCTCCTACGGTCAGCAGTCCGGGTACGGACAGCAGCCGGGGTACGGGCAGCAGCCGTACGGACAGCAGCCGTACGGGCAGCAGGTGCCGTACGGGCAGCAGGTGCCGTACGGGCAGCAGCCCGCCTACGGGCAGCAGCCGTACGGACAGCAGGCCTGGGGGTACCCGGCGGCTCCGGGTCAGCAGCAGCAGGCGCTGCCGCCGACCCCGCGGCCCACCACGGTCACGGCGGGGGTCGCGGCCTTCGCGCTCAACGTCCTGCTCGGGCTGGTCACCTCGGTCCTGGCGCTGACCGACTGGGACGCGACGATCGATGAGGCCGCTGCCCGGCAGGGGGTCGACGCCGAGTCGGTCCGCCAGTTCGCCGAGATCGGGGCGGTGGTCGGGGCGGTGGTCGGTCTGCTGTTCCTGATCGGCACCGCGGTCGTGCTGTGGTTCGCCTGGACCGGTCGCAACTGGGCACGGATCACCCTCTGGGTCATCGCCGGCCTCGCCCTGCTCTTCGGGACGGTGGGGCTGGTCCTTTCCGCCACCACCGACGTCCCCGGGGGGAGGACCGCGCTCGGCGTGGTCGGGCTGGTGCTGCAGGTCGCCGGTGTCGTGCTGCTCGCGCTGCGGCCGTCCTCGGCCTGGTACCGGGCGGAGGGGCAGCGCCGGGCGCGGTACTGACCTCGCCGCAGGCGCCGCTCCTCTCAGGCGCCGCGGCCGCCCCGTGCGCCCGCCGGGGCCCAGGCGGCCGTCGCCGGGGCGAGCAGGCTGGTCACGGCGGCGGCACAGAGCACGACCACCAGCAGCGAGCTGACGGCCAGGCCGGCCACCAGCGCACCGACCAGCGTGATCACGCCCAGCCCGACCGCGACGGCCAGCCCGGTCAGCCGGGCCCACCCGCGGCGTCCGGCCAGCGCCCAGGCCGCGAGCGCCCCGAGGCTGCCGAACACGGCCGCCTGCAGGAGGTTGACCTGCACCCGCTGTAGGGCCTCGGACCGGGGCGATCCGGGCCGGGCCGCGGCGAAGCGGTCGACGACGTCGTCGAAGACGAGCGCGGTGAACACCGCGTTGAGCAGCAGCAGCACCGCGAGCGCGGCCAGCACGCCGACGGCGACCTTGACCGGGACGGGCATGCCGGGCCCGCCCGCCCCAGGGGCGGCCGGACGCGACGACGACGGCGTGGCGCTCATCGGGCCAGGGTGGCACGCCGCGGTCGGGACGCGGGCTGCTGCCGCGCCGGATGCGATGCTCGGGCGCCGGTGCACCCGGCCCGATGAGCGCCACGCCGTCGCCCGCCCCACGAGCAGGAGAGCGCCCCCGTGAAGGCCCCCCGGTCGTCCCGAGCCACCGTCGTGTCCCGCCTCGCCGGGGCGGTCACCGCCCTCGTGCTGCTGGCGGGCTCCGCCGGGTGCACCTCCGGGGACGACGTGCCGGCCCCCGCCGCCGCTGCGGTGAGCAGCGCCGCCCAGGGGTCCGCGTCGGCCGCCCCAGCACCCACCGGGCCGGTGGGGCCGGGGTGCGCGATGTTCTCCGCCGACGGGCCGGGCAGCCCCGCGGCGCTCGCGACGACACCGGTCGCCGGCGCGGTGGGCAGCATCCCGCAGCTGAGCACCCTCACCTCGGCGGTGCTCACCGCCAACCTGGTCGACGCGGTCAACAGCCGGCAGGACGTCACCGTGCTGGCGCCGTCCGACGCGGCCTTCGACGCGCTGGGCGTCGATGCGCTGCCGGCGCTGCTGGCCGACGTGCCGCGGCTGACCACCGTGCTGACCCACCACGTGCTCGCCGGACGGCTGAGCGCCGACCAGCTGCCGGGTGAGCACCGCACCCTCAACGGCGACACGGTCACCGTGTCCGGCCCGGCGGACGCACCGACCGTCGCCGCCGACCTCACCCTGGCCGGGTCCGCGCCGGCCACCGTGGTGTGCGGTGGCGTGCCGACCGCCAACGCCGTCGTCTACGTCGTCGACCAGGTCCTCGCGCCCGCGCCGTGAGGTCCCCGGGGGCCGGGCGCGGGCGGGGACTGCTCAGTAGGGTCGTGCCCATGGACGCCCACTCCCCGGCCCACCCCGACCGCGACCGGCTGCTCGAGCTCATCGTCGAGCTGGCCGTGGTGCACGGGAAGGTGACGCTGTCCTCCGGCCGGGAGGCCGACTGGTACATCGACCTGCGCCGGGTGACGCTGCACCACGAGGCGGCCCCGCTGGTGGGCCGGGTGATGCGGCAGCTGACCGGCGACCTGCGCTACGACGTCGTCGGCGGGCTCACCCTGGGTGCGGACCCGGTGGCCACCGCGATGCTGCACGCCGCCGCCGACGGGCAGGGCTTCCTGGACGCGTGCGTGGTGCGCAAGGAGACCAAGGCGCACGGCATGCAGCGCCGGATCGAGGGCCCGGACGTCGACGGTCGCGCCGTCCTGGTCGTCGAGGACGTCTCCACCACCGGCAGCAGCCCGCTCACCGCCGTCGAGGCGCTGCAGGAGGCGGGCGCCGAGGTGGTCGCGGTCGCCGTCATCGTCGACCGGGGAGCCCGCGCCGCGGTCGAGGCCGCAGGCCTGGAGTACCGCGCCGCCTTCAGCCTCGAGGACCTCGGCCTCTCCTGACGGCCCCGCTGGCTCGGCCCCCTCGCAGGGCCCCGCCGCGAGCTCGCTCGCGGTGGGGGGCGAGGGGGTCCTTCGACTCCTTCAGGCGGCGGAGTTGCGGCGCCGGGCCCGGAGCAGCTCGAAGGCCACCGGGATCAGCGAGAGGACGACGACGCCGATCGCGAACAGCTCGATGTTGTCGTGGATGACGTCGACCTGGCCCAGCCAGTAGCCCAGGGCGGTGACGCCGGCGGCCCACAGGACCCCGCCGATCACCGAGTAGAGGACGTAGACGCGCAGGTCCATCCGCGAGGCACCGGCCATGACCGTGGCGAAGGTGCGCACGATCGGCACGAAGCGGGCCAGCACGATCGTGCGGGCGCCGTGCCTGGTGAAGAACGCGTTGGCCTGCTCGACGTACTCGGCCTTGAAGAAGCGGGACTGCTCGCGCTTGAACACCGCCGGCCCGGCCCGGTGCCCGATCCAGTAGCCGACGAGGTTCCCGGCGATCGCGGCGAGGGGGAGCAGGATCAGCAGGACCCACAGCGGCGCGAGGGTCACCCCGGCGAAGCCACCGGCCGCCACCATGCCCGCGGTGAACAGCAGGGAGTCGCCGGGCAGGAAGAACCCGACCAGCAGCCCCGTCTCGGCGAAGATGATCGCCAGCAGACCCACCAGGCCGAAGGTGTTCAGCAGGTGGGTGGAGTCCAGGAACGCAGGTGCCGCTTCGATCGCCATCGACGGGCACGGTACGTGCCCGTCCTGGACACCGGCAGCGGTGACGTCCGTTCGTGGGTCACCCGTGGCCGGGTGGGGCGCCGGTGGCGGGCGGGGCGACCGGGCGGGACGACCCCGGACAGGCGTGTGGTGATCACCCAGCGGGATACTGGTCACAGCAGAGCACCACCGCTGGTCCCGACATCAGGAGTGCACCGCATGCCCATCGCGACCCCCGAGGTCTACGCCGACATGATCACCCGGGCGAAGGAGGGCGGGTTCGCCTATCCGGCGATCAACTGCACCTCCTCGGAGAGCATCAACGCAGCCCTCCGCGGCTTCGCCGATGCCGGCAGCGACGGGATCATCCAGTTCTCCACCGGGGGTGCGGAGTTCGGCTCGGGCACCCGGGTGGAGGACATGGTCACCGGTGCGGTCGCGCTGGCCGAGTTCGCCCACGTCGTGGCCAAGCGCTACCCGGTCAACGTGGCGCTGCACACCGACCACTGCCCCAAGGACAAGCTGGACACCTACGTCCGGCCGCTGATCAAGCTCTCCCAGGACCGGGTCGCCGCCGGTCAGGAGCCGCTGTTCCAGTCGCACATGTGGGACGGCTCGGCCATCGAGCTGACCGAGAACCTCGAGATCGCCCAGGACCTGCTCACCGAGGCGGCCAAGGCGAAGATCGTGCTCGAGCTGGAGATCGGTGTCGTCGGCGGCGAGGAGGACGGCGTCGCCCACGAGATCAACGAGAAGCTCTACACCGCCGACGGCGACTTCGTCCGCACCGCCGAGGCGCTCGGCTTCGGGGAGAAGGGCGTCTACCTGCTGGCCGCCACCTTCGGCAACGTGCACGGGGTCTACAAGCCCGGCAACGTCAAGCTGCGCCCCGACGTCCTCAAGCGCGGCCAGGAGGTCGTCGCCGAGCAGTTCGGGACGGGCGAGAAGCCGTTCAACCTGGTCTTCCACGGTGGCTCGGGCTCCGACCTGTCCGACATCCGCGAGGCCATCACCTACGGCGTGGTGAAGATGAACGTCGACACCGACACCCAGTACGCGCTGACCCGGGCCATCGCCGGGCACATGTTCAGCAACTACGACGGCGTGCTCAAGGTCGACGGCGAGGTCGGGGTCAAAAAAGCCTACGACCCGCGCACCTACATGAAGCTGGCCGAGGCGAGCATGGCCGACCGCGTGGTGCGGGCCTGCGAGGACCTGCTGTCCGCCGGCCAGTCCCAGGCAGGCTGACCCCATGACCCACAGCCACAACCTGCTCGGTGAGCCCCCGGCCACCCTGCTCCCCGTCGACGTCGGCACCGCCCTGCTCGCCGCCGGCACCGACCCGGCCGAGGTGGCCGCGGCCCACCCGACCTCCAGTGCGGCCTGGGCCGCCCTGGCCGAGGCCGCACTCGAGGGCGGCCGCACCATCGAGGCCTACGCCTACGCCCGCACCGGGTACCACCGCGGCCTGGACGCGCTGCGCCGCAACGGCTGGAAGGGCTTCGGCCCCGTGCCGTTCTCGCACGAGCCCAACCGCGGGTTCCTCCGCTGCGTCACCGTGCTGGCCAAGGCCGCCGGCGCGATCGGCGAGGTCGACGAGGAGGCGCGCTGCCTCCAGCTGCTCGCCGACTCCGACCCGAGCCTGGCCGCCTGAACCGTCTCGCCTCAGGCCGGCCCGGGCCTCCCATGGTTCGGGCTGGCCTGCGGTCGGTCGCAGCCCGGTGGGTGCTTGCGCAGGTCAACGGCCCGGGAACGTCCTGATGCCGAGTTGTTGATCAACGGTTAGTGTCGGCCGCCGGTCGACGCCAGTGGGGCGTCCACCCTGAGAAGAGGGGCACTTCCATGGACACCATCCTCTGGATCCTCGCCGTCATCCTGGTCGTCTCCGGGATCTTCGCGATCGTCCGCAAGCAGGTGCTGTGGGGCATCGTCCTCATCGTCGTCGGCCTGCTCGTCGGCCCGGGCGGCGTCAGCGTCTTCAACTGACCGAGCGGCCCCTCCCACCGGAGCGAGGGGCCGCCTCAGCCGTCGCGGTGGGTCGAGCGCAGCGCATCGGTCAGACGCGCCAGCTCGTCCCCGCCGGCGACCAGCCGGGTCAGGTCGTGCACGTCGACGTCGGCCGCGGTGAGGTCGCCGGCCACCCGGCCGCCGCCCAGCAGCACGAACCGGTCGCCCACCAGGTGGGCGTACTGCGGGCTGTGGGTCACGAACACCACCGCCAGTCCCGCCTCGCGTGCGGTCACCACCGACTGCAGCACCAGCGCCCGCTGGGCCACCGTCATGGGCGCCGTCGGCTCGTCGAACACCAGCACCCGGGCGCCGAAGTGCAGCGCGCGGGCGACGGCCAGGCTCTGCCGCTCGCCGGCCTGCAGCGCGCTGGCCGGCTGGTCGGGGTCCAGCCCCACGACGCCGACCCCGGCCATCGCCGCGGTGGTGACCCGCTGCGCGCGGGCGACGTCCAGCCGGCGGAACGGCCACGGCCCCCGGGTGGGCTCCGCGCCGAGGAAGAAGTTGCGCCACACCGACATCAGCGGCGCGATCGCCAGGTCCTGCCACACGGTGGCGATGCCGGCGGCCCGCGCCTGCCGCGGTGACCGGAAGCGCGCCGGACGGCCGTCGAGCAGCAGCTCGCCGTCGGTCAGCCGCTGCATCCCGGACAGGACGCCGACCAGCGTCGACTTGCCCGAGCCGTTCTCCCCGAGCAGACAGGTGACCTGCCCGCCGCGCAGGGCCAGGTTCACCGACGACAGCGCGGCCACGCTGCCGAAGCGCGCCGTCGCCCCGCGCAGCTCCAGCACGGGCACCGCCGTCCCGTCCGGCGCCGTCGCGCCGTTCGCCGTCCCGTCCGTCGTCGTCCCGTCCGTGGCGCTCATGACAGCGGCACCCGGCCCAGCCGGCGGCGGACCTCGCCGTTGAGCAGCAGGGCGACCAGCAGCAGGGAGCCCAGGAACGCCTGGAACCAGCGGGGGTCCCAGCCGGCCAGCGCGATCCCCTCGCGGGCGACGCCGTAGAGCAGGGCGCCCAGCGCGGCGCCGACCGTCGAGCCGTACCCGCCGGTGAGCAGGCAGCCACCGATCACCGCCACCACGATGAACTCGATCTCCGTGCCCAGCGCCGGGTCGACCTGCACCCCGCCGAGCCGCACCAGCCCGAGCGTGCCGATCAGCCAGCCCGCGCCCGCGGTGCCCAGGAACAGCAGCACGGTGGTGCGCCACACCGGGACGCCGAGCTCGCGGGCCGCCCGCCCGGCCCCACCGGCGGCGAACACCGAGTTGCCGAAGCGGGTGCGCCACAGCAGCCAGCTGGTCAGCGCGGTGGCCAGCACCCACCAGACCAGGGAGATCCGGAACCGCCCCTCGCCCAGCTGGGCGGTCGCCCCGAACACGGCCACGGCGGAGTCCCAGCCCGGCGCCTGCGCCAGACCGGTCACCCGGGACGAGCCGGCCACCGCCGTCGCCACCGCCAGCGACCCGCCCTGCAGCACCAGGAACGTGGCCAGGGTGACCAGGAAGCTGGGCAGCTCGGTGATCACCACCAGCAGCCCGTTGACCGCACCCACCCCCAGCGCCGCGACCAGGGAGACCGCCAGCGCCGGCCACAGGCCGAGCCCCAGCTCGGTGACCAGCAGAGCCGTGAGCAGGCTGCTGGAGACGGCCACGACGCCGATCGACAGGTCGAACTGGCCGGCGACGAGCAGCAGGGCCACCGCCACGCCGCCGATGCCCAGCGGTGCGGCGACGTCGAGCACCGTGGCCAGCCCGCCGGTGGTGAGCAGGCCGGGCGCCTGGGGCGCGAAGATCAGGACCACGAGTCCGACGCCGACCAGGGCGCCCACGCCGGGGCGGGCGAGCAGGCGGTCCAGCAGTCGGCGTCCGGTCGACCGGGGGTTCCTCGGGGCGGCGCCGTGGGGCAGCCGCTCGGTGCTCACCAGGACGTGCTCGGACGGCGTCGGGTGCGACGGGACGACAGCAGCGCGACCTCCTCGGGCTCAGGCGGTGGCTCCAGTCTCCACGCCGTCCCCCGCCGCGCTGCAGGGGCTCGTCGGCCCGGTCGCGGGGGCGTGCCCCGTCCGGAGATCCGCTCCGAGCTCACGAGGAGCGGGGGAGGCGGGGCTCGACCTCCCTCAGGCCCGCAGGCGCCAACGCACCCGGTCGTCGGCGTACCAGGTCCACTTGGTGACCTCGCGGTCGACGGGGACGCCGTCCCGGGTCACCTGGGCCGGCGCGCAGGCCAGCTGCAGCGCCCGGCCCTCCGCCCGGCCCACCCGCCGCAGCGGCAGCGTCGTGACCGCGACGGCGAGCCGGTCGACCGCCGTCCAGACCGGCCGCACGTCGATCCGGGTGACCAGTCCGTCGGCGACCCGGGTGTCGTCGCAGTACGCCTGGGCGCCGAACCGCTGCGCCAGCGCCCGTCGTGGCTCGCCGTGCGCGGCGACCCGGCCGCTGTGCAGCAGGACGCCACCGTGGTCGTCGCGCACCAGCGGCAGCTCCCGCTCCCCGCCGCCGCCGATGCCCAGCGAGCGGGCCAGCGCAGTTGAGGCGCGGTCGTCGGCCGGCTCCCAGCTCACCGGCACCGCGGGCAGCCGGTCGGTCTTCCAGAGCCGGGCCAGCACCGCCGCCAGCCCGGGCACCGGACCCAGCACGTGCAGCTCCTCGGCGCCGTCGACCACCGACGCCACGTGCCGGCGCGACGGCGGCTGGGACGCCGCCAGGCCGCGCAGGTCGAGGTGTGTGGCGGGCATGCGGATACCCTGCCACCTGGCCGACCGGGCACCCCCCGGTGCAGTTCGTGGACGAGGAGAGACCCCCCATGCCCGCAGTCGTGCTGATCGGCGCCCAGTGGGGCGACGAGGGCAAGGGCAAGGCCACCGACCTCCTCGGCGGCAGGATCCCCTACGTCGTCCGGTACCAGGGCGGCAACAACGCCGGGCACACCGTGATCACCCCGGACGGCGAGAAGTACGCCCTGCACCTGATCCCCAGCGGCATCCTCACGCCCGGCTGCACCCCGGTCATCGGCAACGGCGTGGTCATCGACCCCGAGGTGCTGATCGGTGAGCTCGCGGGCCTGGAGGAGCGCGGCGTCGACACCTCGCGCCTGGTGATCTCCTCGGACGCGCACCTGATCATGCCGCACCACCGGGCCCTGGACCGGGTCACCGAGCGGTTCCTGGGCCAGCGCAAGATCGGCACCACGGGCCGCGGCATCGGCCCCGCGTACGGGGACAAGGTCGCCCGCAACGGCATCCGTGTGCAGGACCTGCTCGACCTGTCGATCCTGCGGCAGAAGCTCGAGGGCACGCTGCAGGAGAAGAACCAGATCCTGGTCAAGGTCTACAACCGCAAGGCCATCGACGTCGACGAGGTCGTCGAGGAGTACGCCGGCTACGCCGAGGCGCTCAAGCACCGCATCGTCGACACCCGGCTGATGCTGGGCAAGGTCCTCGACGCGGGCGAGTGGATCCTGCTGGAGGGCTCCCAGGGCACCCTGCTGGACGTCGACCACGGCACCTATCCGTTCGTGACGTCGTCCAACCCGACCGCCGGTGGCGCGGCCGTGGGCGCCGGCGTCGGCCCGACCCGGATCGAGCGGGTCGTCGGCATCCTCAAGGCCTACACGACCCGCGTGGGCTCCGGGCCCTTCCCGACCGAGCTGCACGACCAGTGGGGCGAGTACCTGCGCAAGCAGGGCGGCGAGGTGGGCGTGACCACCGGCCGCGACCGCCGCTGCGGCTGGTTCGACGCCGTCGTGGCCCGCTACGCCAGCCGGGTCAACGGCATCACCGACTTCTTCCTCACCAAGCTCGACGTCCTCTCCGGCCTGGAGACGGTGCCGATCTGCGTGGCCTACGACGTCGACGGCGTGCGCCACGACGAGATGCCGATGACGCAGACCGACTTCCACCACGCCACGCCGGTCTACGAGGAGATGCCCGGCTGGTTCGAGGACATCACCGCCTGCCGCCGCTTCGAGGACCTGCCGGCCAACGCCCAGGCCTACGTGCGCCGGCTGGAGGAGCTCTCCGGGGCCCGCATCAGCGTCATCGGCGTCGGCCCGGGCCGCGACGAGAACGTCGTCCTGCACGACCTGATCTGATCGCGACCCTGCCGGGCCGCACCGCGGCCGGGCAGGGTCCCCGGCTCCTGGGGAGCCGCTCCGTGCGCCGACGTCGGGTGGCCTCCGGCCGCCGCGACGTCAGCGCACAGTCGCCTGCGGCGACACCTGGGGTGCGTCGCGTCGTCGGCTCACCCGTGCCGTCCCCGGCTCCAGGGACGCGCCGACCGTGCGCTCAGCGGGGGGCCCAGGTGTGCTGGGACCCGCTGGGCGCACGGTCGGTGGGGCGGGTCAGACGCGGGGGCGGACGGGGGCCATGGCGGCGGCGGAGAGCTCGGAGCGGGCGCGGTAGGCGGTCTCGGGGGCGTCGGTGATGACGCCGTCGACACCGAGGGCGAAGAGCAGGCGGGCCTCGGTCTGGGCGTCGCCCAGGCCGCGGGGGTCGCCGCCCCGGCGCAGGTGCACGGGCAGGAAGACGTTCTCCGGCCGCAGCGTCCACGGCTCGACGGTCAGCCCGGCGCGGTGCGCCTGGGTGATCAGGTCCGAGACGCCGACCAGGCCGCCGTCGGCACCGTGCAGCAGGATCCGGCCCTTGTGCGGGGCGATGCCCTGCGCGTAGGTGGAGATCTCGCGCAGGCCCGAGGGGGTGACCAGGGCGTCCTGGACGCCCTCCTCCTCGATCAGCTGCACCAGCTTCGGGCCGTCCGGGCCCAGGTCGTCGTGCAGCTCGCGCAGCGCGGCGGGGTCGAAGGCCTGCACGACCACCGACCCGCCCTGGTGCGCGGCGTCCAGCCGGCGGAGCTCGGAGGCGACCAGCTCCACCATCGGCATGCCCTGCGCGGCGTACCAGGACGGGCACTTGAGCTCGGCCTGCACCCGCACCACGCGGCCACCGGTGGAGCGGCGGCGGGCCACCTCGACCACCTCGGCGAAGGTGAGGAGGCCGAAGCGGCCGTCGTAGGCGCTGTTCATCGGGCGCATCCCGGGCGTGCGCTCGACGGCGCCCAGGGTGCGCAGCTCGGCGAGGGTGAAGTCCTCGGCGAACCAACCGGTCAGCTCCTCGCCGTCCACCTCCTGGGTGCGCCGGCGGCCGGCGAACTCGGGGTGGGCGGCGACGTCGGTCGACCGGGAGAGCTCGTTCTCGTGCCGTGCCACGAGCTCGCCGTCACGGGTGACGACGAGGTCGGGCTCGATGAGGTCGGCGCCCAGGTCGATGGCCAGCTCGTAGCTGGCGCGCGTGTGCTCGGGTCGGTAGCTCGGTGCGCCGCGGTGCCCGATGACGAGCGGCGAGCGCTCCAGGCTGGGCGAGCGAACGGCCTTCAGGCCGGTCTCCTGCATGTCCCCAGGGAACGCCAGTTCCCTGTCCGTGTCGTGAACGCGCGCCGACGTCATGGAGTCAGATCGGTGGACGACGCGCTCACCTGGAGAGTCGTCCCACCCCTGTGAGGGAGATCACTGTCGTCGGTGTGACTGGGGTGACGACGCCCGCCCGCCGGGTCGCTCAGCGGGCGCATCGGTACGTTCAGCGGCGTGCGCGTCCTCGTGATCGGCTCCGGTGCCCGGGAGCACGCCCTGTGCGTGGCTCTGCAGTCCGACCCCGCGGTCACCGCGCTGGCCTGCGCGCCGGGCAACGCCGGCACCGCGGTCATCGCCGCGCCGTTCCCGCTGGAGGTGGCCGACCCGGTCGCCGTCGCCGCGCTGGCCGTCGAGTGGCAGGCCGACCTGGTCGTCGTCGGCCCGGAGGTCCCGCTGGTCGCCGGTGCCGCCGACGCCGTGCGCGACGCGGGCATCGCCTGCTTCGGCCCGTCGGCCCAGGCTGCGCAGCTCGAGGGCTCCAAGGCCTTCGCCAAGCACGTGATGACCGCGGCCGGGGTGCCGACCGCGCGGTCCTGGGCGGTCGGCGGGTCCGCCGAGCTGCACACCGTGCTCGCGGAGTCCGGCGCCCCCTACGTGGTCAAGGACGACGGGCTGGCGGCCGGCAAGGGCGTGCTGGTCACCACCGACCACGACGCCGCCCTCGCCCACGGCCAGGCGGTGCTCGACGCCGGGCACTCGGTGCTGGTCGAGGAGTTCCTCGACGGCCCCGAGGTGTCGCTGTTCGCGCTCACCGACGGGACGACGGTGGTGCCGCTGCTGCCCGCGCAGGACGCCAAGCGCCGCGACGACGGTGACGGCGGCCCGAACACCGGCGGCATGGGCGCCTACGCACCGCTGCCGTGGGCGCCGGCCGGGCTGGTCGCCGAGGTGCTGGCCACGGTGCTGCAGCCCACCGTCGACGAGATGCGCCGCCGCGGGGAGTCGTTCAGCGGGCTGCTCTACGCCGGGCTGGCGCTGACCTCGGCCGGGGTGAAGGTGGTCGAGTTCAACGCCCGGTTCGGCGACCCCGAGACCCAGGTCGTCCTGCCGCTGCTGGAGACCCCGCTGGCCGGGCTGCTGCACGCCGCCGCCACCGGCACGCTCGCCGACCAGCCGCCGCTGCGCTGGTGCGACGGCGCGGCCGTCACCGTGGTCGTGGCCGCCGAGGGCTACCCGGAGCGCCCGCGGTACGGCGACCCGGTCACCGGTGCCGACGGCGAGGGCGTGCTGCACGCCGGCACCGTCGTGGGCCCCGACGGACTCGTCCACTCCGCCGGCGGCCGGGTGCTGTCGGTCACCGCAGTGGGCGCCGACCTGGCCGCGGCCCGGCAGACCGTCTATGAGCGGCTCGCCGCCGTCCGGCTGGCCGGCGCGCACTGGCGCACCGACATCGCGCTGGCCGCCGTCGAGGGGCGCATCACCGCCTGACGGCCGTCAGCCCCGCCCGGCGGCCAGCAGGGCGTGCAGCTCGGCCAGGACGGCGGCCTGCACCTCGACGAACGGGCGTGCCTCGTCCTCGGCGATCCAGACGGCGAAGGCCGTGTGGAAGACGGTCACCGCGCTCTCCGCGGCCAGGGCGGCCGGGACGGGTGCGACGCCGCGCTCGGTGAGGGCGCGGGTCAGCGCCGCGGCCAGCGCCGACAGCTTGAGCAGCTCACGCTCCTGGAGCGCGGGGTGCGCGTCGATGACCCGCTGCCGGGCCCGTGACCACGGGCGCCGGTCCTCGTGGAAGTACGTCGCGCCGCCGGCGAGGCCGGCCAGCGCGAGCGCGAGCGGGTCGCCGTCCGGGGCCGCGGCGACGGCGCCCACGAAGGCGAGCTCGAAGTCGTCCGGCCCGCGGAAGAGCACCTCGCGCTTGTCGGCGAAGTGCCGGAAGAACGTGCGCTCGGTCGTGCCCGCCCCGGCGGCGATCTCGGCGACCGTGACGCCGTCGTAGCCACGCGCGGCGAACAGGTCCAGAGCGGCGCGCTGCAACCGCTCGCGGGTCCCCGCCTCCCACCTGGCCACGCCGCCAGCGTAGTCATGACAGTTCCTGACATGGCGGCGTACGGTGACGTCAGTACCTGACATCACGACGCGGAGGAGCTGGTCATGAAGGTGTTCGTCACGGGCGCGAGCGGCTGGATCGGGTCGGCCACGGTCGACGAGCTGCTGGCCGCCGGGCACGAGGTGGTCGGGCTGGTCCGCACGCCGGCCGCGGCCGCTGCCCTGCAGGCCAAGGGCGCCACCCCGCTCAGCGGTGACCTCGACGACCTGGCTGCGCTGCGCCGGGGCGCCGAGGCGGCCGAGGGCGTCGTCCACCTGGCCAACAAGCACGACTTCGCGGACCCCGCGGAGTCCAACCGGGCCGAGCGGGCCGCCGTCGAGACCCTGGCAGGGGCGCTCGTCGGCAGCGACCGCCCGCTGGTGCTGGCCGCCGGCGTCGCCGGGCTGGCCCAGGGCCGCCCGGCGCGCGAGTCCGACCCCAACCCCGCAGTGGGCCCGGCCTCGGCGCGCGGCGGTGCGGAGAACCTGGCGCTGGACCACGTCGCCCGCGGGGTGCGGGTCGTCAGCGCCCGTTTCGCGCCGACGGTGCACGGGGTGGGCGACCACGGGTTCATCGCCTTCGTCGCTGCCGCTGCCCGCCGGTCCGGCGTCTCTGCGTACGTCGGCGACGGCAGCAACGCCTGGTCCGCCGTCCACCGGTCCGACGCCGCGCGGCTGGTGCGGCTCGGGCTCGAGCACGCTCCGGCCGGCACTCGGCTGCACGTGGTGGCCGAGGAGGCCGTACCCACCCGGGAGGTCGCCGAGGCCCTGGGACGGTCGCTGGACCTGCCGGTCCGGTCCGTCTCGCCCGAGGAGGCCGTCGACCGCCTCGGGCCCTTCATCGGCGGCTTCTGGGGCACCGACGTGCAGGCCTCGAGCGAGGCGACCCGCGCCCTGCTCGACTGGACGCCGACCGGCCCGACCCTGCTCGAGGACATCGCCGCCGGCGCCTACCCGGGGGTCTGACCGGTCCCGGCCCACGGTGCTCTCGCGCCCGAGGGCCCGGCCGCCGGGAGGCGGCCGGGCTCAGCCCGCCGAGACCAGCCGTCTGGCCCGGCGGGTGTCCGGTTGCGGTGGTCGCGGGCCCTCGTTGCGGCGGGACAGGTAGGTGCCCGCCACGTTGGCGCAGGCGATGACCGGCACGGCGATCAGCGCACCGAAGATCCCACCGACCAGCAGGCCGCCGGCGATCCCCAGGACGACGGCCAGCGGGTGCACCGAGACCGCCCGGCCCAGCAGCAGCGGCTGCAGCACGTGGCCCTCCAGCTGCATGACCAGCACGATGATCCCCAGCGCGATCAGCGCCCGCACCGGCCCGACCGCCACCAGCGTCACCAGCACCGACACCGTGCCGGCCAGGAACGACCCGATGATCGGGATGAACGCGCCGAGGAACACCAGCGCCGCCAGCGGCACCACCAGCGGCGTCCCGAGGAACAGCAGGCCGACCCCGATGACGACCGCGTCGAAGGCGGCCACCCCCACCGTGGCCCGCACGTAGGAGATCAGCGTGCGCCAGGAGCGGCGGGCGGCCTCGTCGAGGTAGGCCTGCGAGTTCGCCGGGGTGAGCCCGACGACCCACAGCCAGATCTGCCGGCCGTCCATCAGGAAGAAGAAGAGAGTGAACAGGGTCAGCAGGGTGCCGGTGAGCACCTCGCCGACCGTGGCGGCCGTGGTCAGCGCACCGGAGGTGAGCAGGTCGCGGTTGTCCACGACGCCCTGGCGGGCGCTGTCGACGGCGTCGGTGATCTGCCCGTCGGTGATCGGGAACGTGCGGGTGAGGAAGTCCTGCACCTGGGTGAGGCCCTCGTCGACCTGGGAGGCCAGGTCCTCGTAGCCGGAGGCGAACTCCTCCACCACCAGCGTGACGATGCCGGCGACCACCCCCAGCCCGACCACGAGCATGGTCAGCGCGGCGAGCGAGGACGGCCAGCCGCGCCGCCGCAGGAACGCCGCCCCCGGCTGCAGCAGCGCGGCCAGCAGCAGCGCCACGATGACCGGGACGACGACCACCGCCACGTACCCCGCGGCTCGCAGCAGCAGGTAGAGGGCGGCCAGCACCGCGATCGAGCGCCACGACCAGGCCGCGGCGATCCGCAGGCCGTTGGGCACGTCCCGCTCGGCGGCGCGCAGCGACCCCTCGGGCGCCAGCAGGCTGCCGCTGCTGCGGTCCCGTCCGCCGGCCGGTGGCGGTCCGCCCGGCAGGGGGGGCCCGCTGACCCCGCCCGGGACGTCGGCGTCGGGTGCGTCGGGGTGCGGGCTGCCGACCTGGGTGTCCCCGGGGTCCGACGCCGGCGTGACGCCGGTGGCCGGCGGCGGGGGAGCGGTCGAGCCGGCCTCCTCGACGTGGTCGACGACCGCCCGGCTGCCGTCCTCCAGCACCAGCACGGTGCCGTCGGGCCACGCGTGCGGGTCGTGCTCCCGGGCGGCCCTGATCCGCTCGCGGGCCCGGCGGGCCGCGCGGTTCGCCCGGTGCAGCATCGACGTCCTCCGAGCTGATGAGGGCCCCTCCCCGCGGGTGCGAGAGGATGGGGCCGTGGTGCGACGAGCTGAGCGGTCCGAGACGGTGCCCGCATGATCGACAGGTACACCCTGCCCGAGATGGGCCGGGTCTGGAGCGATCAGCACAAGTACGACCTGTGGTGCCGGGTGGAGACACTCGTCCTCGAGGCGCACGCGGCCGCCGGGCGGGTCCCCGCCGACGTGGTCGAGCCGGTGCGCAACGCCCCGCCGCCCACGCCCGAGCGGGTCGCGGAGATCGAGGAGACGACGCAGCACGACGTCATCGCCTTCCTCACCGCGTGGGCCGACAACACCGAGCCGCGCTCGGCCGCCGCCTACGTGCACCACGGCATGACCAGCTCCGACCTGCTGGACACCGCTCTCGCCGTCCAGCTCACCGACGCCACCGACGTCCTGCTGGCCAAGGCCGACCGGCTGGTCGCCGCGCTGCGCGACCACGGCCTGGCGCACCGCGACACCATCAAGGTCGGCCGCACCCACGGGGTGCACGCCGAGCCCGACGTGTGGGGCCACCGGGTCGCCGACCTGGCCTTCGCCGCCGCGCGGTCCCGGGACCGGCTGCGCCGCGCCCGCGAGGCCGTCGGCGTCGTCGCCATCTCCGGCGCCGTCGGCACGTACTCCCTCATCGACCCCTCGGTCGAGGTCACCGTCGCCGAGGCGCTGCACCTGCGCGCCGCCGACGCCTCCACCCAGGTGGTGCTGCGCGACGGCATCAGCGAGTGGGTGTCCGCGCTGGCGATCATCGCCACCGTCTGCGAGGCGATCGCCCTGGAGGTGCGGCACGGTCAGCGCACCGAGGTGCGCGAGCTCTCGGAGGCCTTCGGCGCGGGCCAGAAGGGCTCGTCGGCGATGCCGCACAAGAAGAACCCGATCCGGTCCGAGCGGATCGCCGGGCTGGCGCGGGTCGTGCGCGCGGCGATCGTGCCGGTCATGGAGGGCATCCCGCTGTGGCACGAGCGGGACATCTCCCACTCCTCGACCGAGCGGGTGTACCTGCCCGACGCGGCGATCACCACCGACTACCTGCTCAACCTGACCGCGGGCCTGGTGGAGAACCTGGTCGTGGACGCCGAGCGGATGCGGGCGAACCTGGAGTCCACCGGCGGGCTGATCTACACGTCCTCGGTGCTGCTGGAGCTGGTCGAGGGCGGGATGAGCCGCGAGCAGGCCTACGCGCTGGTGCAGTCCGCGGCGATGCGCACCTGGCAGGAGGGGACGCCGTTCCGGCAGACCCTGCGGGAGCGGGCGGACACCGAGGGCGTCGCGCTGGACGAGGCCCGCCTGGACGAGATATGCCGGCCCGAGCGGTACGTGCAGAACCTGGGCCCGCTCTTCGACCGGCTCGCGGCGCTGTCGTGACGCTGCCCTTCGACCTGGTCGCCCGCGGCAAGGTCCGCGAGGTGTACGCGGTGGACGCCGACCGGTTGCTGCTGGTCGCCAGCGACCGCATCTCCGCCTACGACGTCGTCCTGCCCACGCCGGTGCCGGACAAGGGCCGGGTGCTCACCGCGCTGTCGGTCTGGTGGTTCGAGCAGCTGGCGCCGGTGCTGGCCGCGCACGGTGCCGAGCACCACCTGCTGGCCACCGGCGACGCGCTGCTGACCGAGGGCGTGCCCGGCGAGCTCGCCGGCCGGTCGATGCTGGTGCGCCGGCTGGAGATGCTCCCCGTCGAGTGCGTGGCCCGCGGCTACCTGTCCGGGTCCGGCACGGTCGAGTACCAGCACAGCGGTGCGATCGTCGACGTCCCGTTGCCCGCCGGGCTGGTCGAGGGCTCGAAGCTGCCCGAGCCGGTCTTCACCCCCTCGACCAAGGCCGAGGTCGGCGAGCACGACGAGGCGATCGGCTTCGCGCAGGTCGTCGACGCGGTGGGCGCCGAGCGGGCCGAGGCGCTGCGCGCGCTCACCCTGGCGCTGTACCGCCGCGGCGCGGAGATCGCCGAGGACGCCGGGATCGTGCTGGCCGACACCAAGTTCGAGTTCGGCACGGCAGGGGACACCCTGGTGCTGGGCGACGAGGTGCTCACCCCGGACTCCTCGCGGTTCTGGCCGGCGATCACCTGGTCGCCCGGCGCGCCGCAGGCCTCGTTCGACAAGCAGTACGTGCGCGACTGGCTGACCACCTCGGGCTGGGACCGCGTCTCGGCGCCGCCCGAGCTCCCCGAGGCCGTCGTCGCCGCGACCCGCGAGCGCTACGTGCAGGCCTACGAGCAGCTGACCGGTCGCAGCTTCGCCTGAGCCGGGGCCGGGTGCGCACCCGGCCGGTGGTCACCGGCGGTGCGGTGCGCGGTCGAGCAGGCCGAACTCGTCCCACATCGCGTCCGCCGTCGCGACGCGCACCCGGGTGCGCTCGGGGTCGACGGCGGCCAGCTCGGCGCAGAGGGACTGGACCACGGCGAGCGCCGGCGTGAGGGAGGGGAAGAAGGACACGCCCTCCGCCGGCACGACCAGCACGTGCTGCGCCGCGGTGGCCAGCGGGCCGCTGGCGCTGTCGGTGAGGGCCCACACGGTCGCCCCCCGCCCGGCGGCGACCCGGGCCGCCTGCACCGCGCTGGCGTAGAGCCGCCAGAAGCTGA
This sequence comes from Modestobacter sp. L9-4, assembly GCF_019112525.1. Taxonomy (NCBI): domain Bacteria; kingdom Bacillati; phylum Actinomycetota; class Actinomycetes; order Geodermatophilales; family Geodermatophilaceae; genus Modestobacter; species Modestobacter sp. L9-4. The sequence continues at coordinate 1,823,949 of NZ_CP077800.1, read as the reverse complement.
TGGTCAGCACCAGGTCGCCGGGCTCGGTGGCCGCCAGCGCGTTCACCATCGCCGCCGACGAGCCGTCGTGCAGCTGGACGTCGTACCCGGCCAGCGTGGCGTTGTGGGCCAGCGCCAGGCCGACCGCGGTGTAGCTGCCCGAGGCGACGACGAGCGTGCGCCGTGCACCGGCCATCCCCTCGGCCAGCCGGCGCAGCGTCGCGGGCTCCGTGCTGCGGGCGAGGACGGCGAGGTCGTCGATGTCCCGGCGGAGCGAGGCGGCCCCGGGCGCGTCGGTCAGTGGCCCGTGCTCGGCGGCGACCTGGGGTGCGCTCAGCGAGGACAGGTAGCGGGCCCGCAGTTCCTGCTGCAGGGCGGGCCACCCGCTGAACCCGAGCGCCTGCGCCGTCCGGGTGACCGTCGCGACGTTGACCCCGGCCGCGGCGGCGATCTCGGCGGCGCCACCGTAGGAGGCGGTGCGGGGCATGGTGCGCAGCGCGTGCACCACCGCACCGGACTTCGCCGACAGCCCACCGGCCGGGCCGCGGGAGTCCAGCCAGGCCGCCAGCGGTTCCGCGCCGACGGCGGCGTCCCCCACCGGGCGGTCGGGCCGCTCCCCTGCGCTGGACGAGGTCACCTGCTGCACGTTACGTCCACGTCAACCTCTGCAAAGACCATTGCAATCCGGTCCTTCTGCCTTCTAGGTTGCATCAACCCGGTCGTCCGGACCGCCCAGAGGAGACGCGATGTCGTTGCTGCAACGCCTGGACCGGCTGCCGCTCAGCCGGCCGCACCACCTGCTCCTGCTGATCGGCGGCCTCGGCTACACCTTCGACGGCATGGACGGCGCGATCGTCGCCTTCCTGCTCCCCTCGGTGCGCGAGGAGTGGGGGCTGACCTCCGGGCAGTCGGGCATCATCGGGTCGGCCACGCCGCTCGGGTACCTGATCGGGGCCACCGTCGCCGGGCTGCTCGCCGACCGGATCGGCCGGCGCCGCGTGATGATGTGGTCGCTGGCCTTCTACGCCGCCTTCACCCTCGTCGCCGCTGTGTCGCCGACCTTCGAGTTCTTCGTCGGCGCCCGCGTCGTCGCCGGCATCGGCACCGGCGCGGAGAGCGCCATCATCGCGCCGTTCCTCGCCGAGTTCGTGCCGGCCCGGCGGCGTGGCTGGTTCATCGGTGCGCTCGCCGGCTTCTTCTCCTTCGGTTACGTCGGCGCCGCGCTGATCGGCCGGTTCGTCGTCCCGAACCTCGACGACGGGTGGCGCTGGGCGCAGGTGCTCACCGCCCTGCCGGTGCTGCTGCTGCTCTGGTGGCGGCGTTCGCTGCCGGAGTCCCCGCGGTTCCTGCTGCTCAAGGGGCGCACCGCCGAGGCCGAGGTGGTGGTGGCCGACTTCGAACGCCGCGTCGAGGCGGCCACCGGTCAGCCCCTGCCGCCGGTGCCCGCGTCCACCGGGGAGGCGCCCGCACCGGTGGTGGAGCGGGCCAGTCCCACGCTGTTCTCCGCGCTGCGCTTCATGTGGAGCCCGGCGATGGCCCGCCGGACCGCCGTCGTCTGGACGGTCTGGTTCGTCATCACCTTCGCCTACTACGGCTTCTTCTCCTGGATCCCGACCCTGCTCATCGACCGCGGCCTGACCGTGTCGAAGAGCTTCACCTTCTCCATCGTGATCTACCTGGCGCAGATCCCGGGCTACTTCTCCGCCGCCTGGCTGAACGAGCGGCTCGACCGCCGGCGCACCATCGCCCTGTACCTGGTGGGGTCGGCGGTCAGCGCCTTCCTGCTCAGCCAGATGGACACCTCGTTCGGCATCGTCGCCGCCGGCGCGCTGCTGTCGTTTTTCCTCAACGGCGTCTACTCCGGGCTGTACGCCTACACCCCCGAGGTGTTCCCCACCTGGATCCGGGCCAGCGGCACGGGGCTGTCCAGTGCCTTCGGCCGGATCGGCAGCATCTCCGCCCCGGCGATCATCGGCTTCACCTCGTCCTCCCTGGGCTTCGGGGGCGTGTTCACGATGATCACCGTCGTGCTGGCCGTGGGGGTGTTCGCCGTGCTGGTGTTCGGCCTGTCCACGACCGGCCGTTCGCTGGAGGAGCTCACCGAGACCGACGACGTCCACCGGGCGCAGCAGGCCGCAGCGCACGCCGGCGACCCCGCGCCGCGTGCGGCAGGAGGGAACCGATGAGCACGCCGTCCGCCCCCGACACCCGGATCACCCGGCCCGCCGGGCCGCCGGTGCCGAACGCCCCCGGCTTCGACGAGGTGCAGGCCGAGGCCCGCCGGCTGGTCGGCGCCCGGCTGTTCACCGTGCTGGCCTGGGACGACGAACGTGGTGCGCTGGCCCGGGTCCACACCTCGCACCCGGTCGAGTACCCGGTCGAGTACCCGGTCGGCGGCGAGAAGTTCATGCCGCGGGACGCGCCCTGGCCGCAGCAGGTGCTGGTGCGCCAGCAGCCCTACCTGGGCGTGGACCCGGCGTCGGTCGCCGCGGTCTTCGCCGACTGGCCGACGATCGAGGCGCTGGGCTGCGGTGCCACGCTGAACCTGCCGGTGGTCGTCGACGGCCGCACGATCGGCGCGCTCAGCCTGCTCGACGCCGCGGGCACCTACGACGAGACCTCGATCGCCCGGGCGGCCCCGGCGGCCGGGCTCGCCGTCGCGCCACTGCTCGCCTGGCACGCCACCCGCACCGCTGTCCCCACCCCCGAGGAGAACCGTTGAGCCCCACCGCCCCCGCCCTGCTGGTCCGCGGCGCCGACGTCCTGGACGTCGAGGCCGGCGAGTACCTGGAGGGCACCGACGTGCTCGCCGTCGACGGCCGGATCGTGGAGGTCGGCCGCGACCTGACCGCGCCGGAGGGCGCCCGCGTGCTGGAGGCCGCCGGCCGCCGGGTGCTGCCGGGTCTCGTCGACGGGCACGTGCACGTGACGGCGGCGACGGCCGACCTCGCCGCGCTGCCCACCTGGGCGCCCAGCTACGTCGCCGCGCACGTCGGACGGCTGATGGGCGGCATGCTCGCTCGCGGCTTCACCACCGTCCGCGACACCGGCGGCGCGGACTTCGGGATGGCCCGCGCGCAGGCGGAGGGGCTGATCACCGGGCCGCGGCTGGTGTTCGGCGGCAAGGCGCTGAGCCAGACCGGTGGGCACGGCGACGTCCGCGGCCCCGGGCAGAGCGCGGCCGAGGAGCCGGGCTGCTGCGTGAGCATGGGGCGGGTCGTCGACGGCGTCGACGCGCTGCGCGCCGCGGCCCGCGACCAGCTCCGCACCGGTGCCCACCACCTCAAGGTGATGGCCGGCGGGGGCGTCTCCTCCCCGACCGACCGGATCGACTCGACCCAGTACTCCCTCGACGAGCTGCGTGCCGTGGTGGACGAGGCGGCGGCGGCCAACCGGTACGTGGCTGCGCACGCGTACACCGCGCGGTCGGTGAACCGGGCGCTGGAGGTGGGCATCCGGTCCATCGAGCACGGCAACCTGATCGACGACCGCAGCGTCGAGCTCCTCCTGGAGAAGCAGGCCTTCCTCGTCCCGACGCTGGTGACCTACTGGGCGCTCAAGGAGGAGGGGATGGACCACGGTCTCCCGAGGGACAGCTGGGAGAAGGTCGATGCCGTCCTCGGGGCCGGGCTGGGCGCGCTGGAGCGGGCCGCCCGGGCCGGCGTGCGGATCGTCTACGGCTCGGACCTGCTGGGCGGGATGCAGCGCCACCAGTCCCGGGAGTTCGCCATCCGGGCCGAGGTGCAGTCGCCCCTGGAGGTGCTGCGCTCGGCGACGACCGTGGCCGCGGAGCTCATCGGGCTGACCGGCGAGGTCGGCGTGGTCGCACCGGGGGCGCACGCCGACCTGGTGGTGGTCGACGCCGACCCGCTCGCCGACGTCCGCGTGCTCGCCGAGCCCGAGCGCCACGTCCGCACCGTCGTGCAGGGCGGCCGCGTCGTCGTCGACCGCGACTGACCTCGTCCGGGACGGCCGGCGGCCGCGCTGCGGTCCGCCGGTCGACGAGATCAGTACAGCGCGGCGAGGCCGCGGGCGCGGGCGTTGCGCAGCGCGGTGAAGACGTGCGAGCGGATGAGGTCCGCGGAGGGCTCGGGCAGGGCGAGGAAGCGCAGCGACCACTCGTGCAGGGCGTCCTGGCGCGGTCGCCGGCGGATCAGCGCGACCTCGGTGAGCAGCAGGTCGGAGTACAGGTCGAGCTGGAGCGTGAGTGTTCGGCCCCGCTTCGGGAAGGGGACGCCGACCCCCAGGTCGCCGTGCGGGCGGAAGACGGCGAGCAGTCCGCCCTCGCTGAGGTCGACGGTGCTGCCGGTGAGCGAGACGGAGTCCCAGGAGACCAGGACCGGCAGGCCGATGGGGGCGCGGACGGCGTCCCGGCGCTGGATCCGGTTGGCCGGGCCGGTGAGCCGGACCTTCCAGGTGCCGTCGGAGGCCAGGGCGACGGCGTCGGCGGTCACGGAGCGCAGCCCGTCGTCGGACTGCCAGGACATCTCGATCATGTCGCCGGCGACGAAGCCGGCGGTGTCGCCGGTGGGGGTGCGCGGCTGGCTGATGAACAGGTGCGAGTCCCCGACCCGCCGCACCCGGCTGGTGAGGGCCTCGTCGCTGCCGAGGGGGAGCACGCTGAGCGCCGTGGCACCGGCCGGGTGGTCGATGTTGGGGGTGCCCGCGACCACGCCCGCCTCCGTCCTGCACGTCGACCGCCCGACGGCGATCTGGTTGTCCTGATCATCGACCCGGCGCCGGTGATCTCCAGTCGAACGCTCCAGGTCCGCCACCCGTCGGGGGCAGCTCCGGTCCGCGGGGTGGTCCGTCGTGCACCATCCGTCGCCCGTCCGGCGCTCGTTCGGACTGCTCCGGCACTGCCGGTACCCTCGTCGGCGTGCCAGTCGTGGTCGTCGACGTCGTCCTGAAGCCAGAGATCTCCGATCCGCAGGGGCAGGCCGTTCTCGGCGCCCTGGGCCGGCTCGGTCACTCCGGTGTCCGCAGTGTCCGTCAGGGCAAGCACTTCGTGCTGGAGGTGGACGGCACCCCCGACGCCGCGGAGCTCCGCGAGATCGCCGAGACGCTGCTGGCCAACCCCGTCATCGAAGACGTCGAGCTGCACCTCCCCACGGACTGAGGACCAACGTGCGCATCGGTGTCATCACCTTCCCGGGCTCCCTGGACGACGTCGACGCCGCACGCGCGGTGCGGCTCGCCGGCGGTGAGCCCGTCTCCCTCTGGCACGGCGACCACGACCTGAAGGACGTCGACGCCGTGGTCCTGCCCGGCGGCTTCTCCTACGGCGACTACCTGCGCGCCGGCGCCATCGCCGCCCGCTCGCCGCTGATGGCCGACGTCATCAGCGCAGCCGGCACGGGCCTGCCCGTGCTGGGCATCTGCAACGGCTTCCAGGTGCTGTGCGAGGCCGGGCTGCTGCCCGGGGCGCTCACCCGCAACAGCCACCTGCACTTCCGCAACCGCGACCAGGGGCTGCGCGTCGAGCGCGCCGACACCGCCTGGACGTCGTCGTTCGCCGACGGCCAGGAGATCGTCGTCCCGGTCAAGAACGGCGAGGGGCGCTACGTCGCCGCCGACGCCGACCTCGACCGGCTCGAGGGGGAGGGGCGGGTCGTCGTCCGCTACGTCGGGGGCAACCCGAACGGCAGCTCCCGCGACATCGCCGGGGTCACCAGCGCCGACGGCCGGGTGGTCGGGCTGATGCCGCACCCCGAGCACGCGGTCGAGGACCTCACCGGCCCGAGCACCGACGGCCTGGGCTTCTTCACCTCCGTGCTGACCTCGCTGGTGGGTGCCGCGTGACCGCCGACGTGACGTCGACCCCGCACGCCGCCGACGGTCCGGCCGACGCCGCCGTCCGGTCGATGCCCGACCTGGACACCGTCGACCGCGCCGGGCGCACCCCGGACACGGCCCAGCCGTTCGCCGAGCTCGGCCTCAAGGACGACGAGTACGCCTCCATCAAGGAGATCCTCGGCCGCCGGCCCACCACCTCCGAGCTGGCCATGTACTCGGTCATGTGGAGCGAGCACTGCTCCTACAAGTCCTCCAAGGTGCACCTGCGCCGGTTCGCCGACCTGCCGAAGAGCGACGCACTGCTGGTCGGCATGGGCGAGAACGCCGGCGTCGTCGACGTCGGCGAGGGCTACGCGGTCACCTTCAAGGTCGAGTCGCACAACCACCCCAGCTACATCGAGCCCTACCAGGGCGCGGCCACCGGGGTCGGCGGGATCGTCCGCGACATCCTCACCATGGGCGCCCGCCCGATCGCGGTCATGGACTCGCTGCGCTTCGGCGCGGCCGACGCCCCCGACACCGCCCGCGTGCTGCCCGGCGTGATCGCCGGCGTGGGCGGCTACGGCAACTGCCTGGGCCTGCCCAACATCGGTGGCGAGCTGCTCTTCGACGACACCTACGCCGGCAACCCGCTGGTCAACGCCCTGTGCGTGGGCGTGATGAAGCACGGTGACCTGCAGCTGGCCAAGGCGGAGGGCGTGGGCAACAAGGTCGTGCTGTTCGGTGCCCGCACCGGCGGCGACGGCATCGGCGGGGTCTCGGTGCTGGCCAGCGAGACCTTCGACGCCGAGGGCCCGGCCAAGCGCCCCGCCGTGCAGGTCGGCGACCCGTTCACCGAGAAGCTGCTCATCGAGGCCTGCCTGGAGATCTTCGCCGCCGGCCTGGTCACCGGCATCCAGGACCTCGGCGGCGCCGGCATCTCGTGCGCCACGTCCGAGCTGGCCGCGGCCGGCTCCGGCGGCATGGCCATCGACCTGGACGCCGTCCCGCTGCGGGACTCAACGCTCACCCCCGCCGAGATCCTGATGAGCGAGTCGCAGGAGCGGATGTGCGCGGTCGTCGAGCCGGGCAAGGTCGAGGCCTTCCTCGCCGTCTGCGCCAAGTGGGACGTGCTGGCCACCGTCATCGGTGAGGTCACCGACGGCGACCGGCTCACCATCGACTGGCACGGCGAGCGGATCGTCGACGTCCCGCCGCGCACCGTGGCCCTGGAGGGCCCGCGCTACGACCGGCCGATGGCCCGCCCGGCCGACCTGGACGCCCTGCAGGCCGACGCCCCGCCGTCGTCCTCGGCCGACCTGCGCGCCGACTGGCTGGCCCTGGTCTCCAGCCCGGACGGCGCCGACAAGTCCTGGGTGACCGAGCAGTACGACCGCTACGTGCGCGGCAACACCGTGCTGGCCCAGCCCGAGGACGCCGGCGTGGTGCGCATCGACGAGTCCAGCAACCTGGGCATCGCGCTGGCGCTGGACGGCAACGCCCGGTTCTCCCGGCTGGACCCCTACACGGGTGCCCAGCTGAACCTGGCCGAGGCCTACCGCAACGTCGCCGTCTCCGGCGCCGTGCCGCTGGCGGTCACCAACTGCCTCAACTTCGGCTCCCCGGAGAACCCCGAGGTCATGTGGCAGTTCGCCGAGGCCGTCCGCGGCCTGGCCGACGGCTGCCGCGCGCTCGGCCTGCCGGTCACCGGCGGGAACGTGAGCCTCTACAACCAGACCGGCGACGTCGCGATCAACCCGACGCCGGTGATCGGGGTGCTCGGCGTGCACGCCGACGTCACCCACCGCGTGCCCACCGGCTGGCGCGCCGACGGCGAGACCGTGCTGCTGCTGGGGGAGACCCGGCCGGAGTTCGGTGGCTCGGCGTGGGCCGCGGTCGTCCACGGTCACCTGGGCGGGCTGCCGCCCCGGCTGGACCTCGCCGCCGAGCGCACCCTGGGGCAGCTGCTGGCCCGCTTCTCCACCGAGGGGCTGGTCAGCTCCGCCCACGACCTGGCCGACGGCGGTCTGGCGCAGGCGCTGACGGAGTCCGCGCTGCGGTACGGCACCGGGGCGACGCTCCGCGTGGACGGCGACCCGACGGCCGCGCTGTTCGCCGAGTCCGGCGCCCGCGTCGTCGTCACCACCGCCGACCCGGCGGGCGTGCGCGCCGCGGCCGAGGCGGCCGGCGTCCCGGTCACCGAGCTCGGGACGACGGGCGGCGACGCCCTGGTGGTCGAGGGCCTGCTCGAGCTGCCGCTCACCGAGCTGCGCACCGCCTGGACGGGCACCCTCCCGGCCCTGTTCGGCAGCCCGGAGCTGGTCGTGGGCGCGGTCCCGGCGGGCACCGTCCCGACCAGCTGATGGCCGGCGTGCAGCCCATCTCGGCCGAGGAGCTGCGCGCCGTCCTGGCGCCGGTGGCCGGGTGGCTGGCCGGGGAGGCCGACCAGCCTCCCCGGCCGGTGCTGGGCGCTGCCGTGAAGACCTCCGCCCGCTGGCTGGCCCAGCAGGTGCCCGGCCGCTCGGTCGAGCTGCGGGTGCCGCCGTTCGTCGCCGTCCAGTGCGTGCCCGGGCCCCGGCACACCCGGGGCACCCCGCCCAACGTGATCGAGACCGACGCCGCCACCTGGCTGCGGCTGGCCACCGGCGCGCTCAGCTGGGCGGAGTCGGTCGCCGAGGGCCGGGTGGTGGCCAGCGGCAGCCGCGCCGACCTCTCGGCGCACCTGCCGCTGCCCCCGCTCCGCCGGGGCTGACCCGGCCCGCCCGCCGGGGCTGACCGGGCCCGCCCGTCAGGGCGTGGTCAGCGACCCACCCTGGAAGTCGTTGCGGCCGCCGCCACCGGGCAGCGCGTACTGGTCGGTCAGCGGGTAGCCCAGCGGCCCCTTCTCCCAGCCCTGGGCGGCCCAGCGGTCCCGGATCGGCCCGTGCACCTCGTGGGCGCCGGTGGCCCGGCTCCAGTAGACCGAGGCGCCGTCGCGGCGGGAGAAGTGGTTGAACGCGCCCTTCCCGTCGGGCGTGGGCAGCTCGTCGGTCACCGGGTAGCCCAGCAGCCCGCCCTCCCAGCCCAGCGCGGCCCAGCGGGCCCGGATGTCGCCCTGGATCTCGTGCGCGCCGGTGGCCGGGCTCCAGTAGATCGACCCGCCGCCGGAGCCGGCGAAGTGGTTGAAGGCACCGATCCCGTCGGGGGTGTCCAGCTCGTCGGTCACCGGGTAGCCCAGGTCGCTCTTCTCCCAGCCGAGGGCGGCGTAGTGGTCGCGGATCGCGCCGTGCACCTCGTGGGCGCCGGTGGCCGGGCTCCAGTAGATCGAGGCGCCCTTCGAGAAGTGGTTCAGCGCCCCGATGCCGTCGGGGGTGGGCAGCTCGTCGGTGACCGGGTAGCCCAGTGGGCCGCCCTCCCAGCCCAGGGCGGCCCAGTGCGCCCGGATGTCGCCCTGGACCTCGTGGGCGCCGGTGGCCGGGCTCCAGTAGATCGAGCCCCCGCCCGAGCCAGCGAAGTGGTTGTAGGCACCGATGCCGTCGGGCGTGGGCAGCTCGTCGGTGACCGGGTAGCCCAGCGGGCCCTTCTCCCAGCCCGTGGCCGCCCAGCGGTCGCGGATGGCCCCCTGCACCTCGTGGGCGCCGGTGGCCGGGCTCCAGTAGATCGAGGCGCCGCCGGACCCGGCGAAGTGGTTGAGCGCCCCGATGCCGTCGGGGGTGGGCAGCTCGTCGGTGACCGGGAAGCCCAGCTCGCCCGCCGGCCCGCCCAGCGCCCGGTAGTGGTCCCGGATGGCGCCGCGGACCGCCCACGCCCCGGTGGACGGCGACCAGTAGACGGTGCCGTTGCGGTAGTCCTGCTGCGCACCTCCGGCGACCGGGGTGACGGCGCCGGTGGCGGGGCCGAGCCACCCGGAGTCGCCGCCCAGCTGCACCTGGTGCTCGGCGATGGCCCCGGCGGCGGTCGGGCAGGTGACCAGGCCGGCATCGAACTTCGTGTCGACCACGGTGCGGGCCGCGGCCTGCACCTGGCCGCGGAACCCGGCGTCGCTGCGGGCGCGGGCGAGCACCCCGTCGATCATCGGCCCGACGATGTCGGACTCCGCCGACAGCGCCACCGTGCCGCCCGCGGCGATGAACCGCACGGCCCGGTCGGCGACCGGCACCCCGGACAGCGCCACGGCCCCCAGGGAGTCGGTCATGACCACGCCGGTGAAGCCCAGGTCGCCGCGCAGCATGTCGTTGATGACCACCGGGGAGAACGTGGCGATCGTCGAGGCGTCGATGCGGCTGTAGGTGGCCGAGGACACCATCACCACCGGGATGCCGGACCGCACCGCGTCGGCGAACGGCGCCAGGTAGGCGTCGCCGCGCACCGTCGTCCCGTCGGTGACGCCCGCGGTCGTGTCGGTGTTGTCCAGCACCCGGCCCAGGCCCGGGAAGTGCTTGCCGGTGGCCTGCACGCCGGCGTCGGCCAGGCCCGCGGCGAAGGCGCCGCCGGAGCGGGACACCCCACCGGGGTCGTTGGCGTACTCGCGCGCGTAGTAGCCGATCGGCCGGTTGCGGGTGCCCAGGTCGGCCGGCACGGTGTCCAGCACCGGGGCGAGGTCCAGGTCGACGCCGGCGGCCGCCAGCTCCCGGCCCCAGCCGGCGGCGCGGCCGCGCAGGTCGCCGGGGTCGAGGCGGCCCTGGGCCAGGGCGGTGGGGATGGTGGAGAAGCCGGGACCGCTGAGCACCTGGACGGCGCCGCCCTCCTGGTCGGTGGACACCCACAGGCCCACCCCGCCGGTCACCGCCCCGCCGGAGCGGTTCCGCAGGTCGTCGGTCACCCGCCGGGTCGCCGCCGTCCCGGCGTTGCTGCGGCCGGTGAGGATGACCCCGCCCAGGTGCCGGTCGGCGACCAGGGCCGCCTGCGCGGCGGTGGGCCCGCCGGCGTTCTCACCGGCCACGAACAGCTGGCCCACCTGCTGCTCCAGCGTCATCGCCGAGACCACCGCGGCCGCGCACTCGGCGGCCGGGTCGCCGGCGGCGCGGGCCGCGGGGGCGGGGGCGGCGACCGCGCCCACGACCGCCGCGGCCAGGACCAGTGCGGAGCCGGTCGCGCCGGCGATCAGGCGCCGTCCGGTCGGGGAAGCGGTGCGGGGTGACCTCATGGTGGCCTTCCGGACGACCCGCGGGGCGAGGGACGTCGAGGCCGGGTGGGCCGGGCGCGCCGGGCGGGCGGCGCCCACGCTAGGCCGCCGACCTGGTGCTGGACAGCCCCGGGGTCGCCGCACCCGGGAACGCAGGACGCCCCGCCTGCTCGGTGAGCAGACGGGGCGTCCCGGGGGTGCGGGCCAGGTCAGAAGAGCGAGCTGGCCGTCTTGATCGTCTGGTACAGGCCGTAGACGAGGGGGACTCCCACGAGGGTCCAGGCGAAGGCGATGAGCCCGACCGGGGTGTGGGTGGTTTCCGCGGCGGAGTGGGTCGAGGTGCTCATCGCGTGGCGCTCGCTTCCGGGGTGGAGGGGGTGGTGAAGGCGTCGACAGCGGCCTTCGGCTCGTGGAACTTCGACGCCACGGGGCGGATCAGCAGGTTGGCCACGAAGCCGACGGCGAGCACGCCGACCATGATGAACAGGGCGGGGCGGTAGTCGCCGGCGACGAGCTTGCCGGGGGTGCCCTGGCTGTCGAGGATGCCGTTGACGATCAGCGGGCCGGCGACACCGGCGGCCGACCACGCGGTCAGCAGGCGGCCGTGGATGGCGCCGACCTGGTAGGTGCCGAAGAGGTCACGCAGGTAGGCCGGGGCCGTGGCGAAGCCACCGCCGTAGAAGCTGATGATCAGCGCGGCGAGGACGACGAACAGCCAGGTGGCCGAGCTGCCGACGGTGGCCAGCAGGACGTAGAGCACGAGGCCCAGGCCCAGGTAGACCATGTAGATGCCCTTGCGGCCGACGTAGTCCGACGTGGAGGACCAGACGAACCGGCCGCCCATGTTGAACAGCGACAGCAGGCCGACGAAGCCGGCGGCGGCGGTGGCGGCGACCGTGGAGGTCGTGCCGTCGCGGAAGAAGTCCTGGATCATCGGGCTGGCCTGCTCGAGGATGCCGATGCCGGCGGTCACGTTGCAGAACAGCACGACCCACAGCAGCCAGAACTGCGGGGTCTTGATGGCGTTGGCGGCCGACACGCTGTCGGTCGTGATCATCGGCTTGGCCTTGACCGACGCCGGGTCGAAGCCCGCGGGCTTCCAGTCGGCGGCGGGGACGCGGACGATCAGGGCGCCGAAGAGCATGAAGACCAGGTAGACCAGGCCCAGGGTCAGGAAGAGCTTGGAGACCGCGTCACCGCTGGCGACGTTGGCGCCGGCGCCGGAGGGGATGTAGTTCGGGTCGTACCAGCTCATCAGCTGACGCGACAGCGGCGAGGCGATGAGCGCGCCACCGCCGAAGCCCATGATCGCCATGCCGGTGGCCAGGCCCGGACGGTCGGGGAACCACTTGATCAGGGTGGAGACCGGGGAGATGTACCCGATGCCCAGGCCGATGCCGCCGATGACGCCGTAGCCCAGGTAGAGCAGCCACAGCTGGCCGGTGTGGATGCCCAGCGAGCCGATCAGGAAGCCGGCGGACCAGAAGCAGGCGGAGACGAACATCGCGGCACGGGGACCGTTGCGGTCGACCCAGGTGCCGAAGAGCGCGGCGGAGAGGCCGAGCATCACGATGGCCAGGGAGAAGATGTAGCCGATGGTCTTCAGGCTCGAGTCGAACTCGGCGACCAGGGCGGTCTTGTAGACGCTGGTGGCGTAGGCCTGGCCGATGCACAGGTGCACGGCGAGCGCAGCCGGTGGGATGAGCCACCGGTTGAAGCCCGGGCGCGCGATGATGCGCTCCCGAGCCAGGAAGCTGGGTACTGCCACGGAGACCTCCGAGGTGACGTGACGGCGCGGCCGGGCGGACGAGCCAGCCGCGCGAGTCACTTCCTGTGAGCTGCGTCGCGACCGGGGGGACGGTACGACGCGCCGAGCACGTCGGCGCGCCGATTGCCCTCATCCGAGGGATGCCGAGACCAATTCGTTGCACGCCGACGGGAACTCCCGGTCTGGACTGCAGCAGGCGGCGTTCCTGCCGATGTCCCTAGGCTGAGTGCATGCCGTACCAGGTCAAGGGCGTCGTCGCCCTCAGCAAGGGTGCTCCGGTCACCATCGAGACGATCATCGTGCCCGATCCCGGTCCGGGCGAGGCCGTCGTCGACGTCCAGGCGTGCGGGGTCTGCCACACCGACCTGCACTACCGCGAGGGCGGGATCAACGACGAGTTCCCCTTCCTGCTCGGGCACGAGGCGGCGGGGGTCGTCGCAGCGATCGGCGAGGGCGTCACCGACGTCGCGGTCGGCGACTTCGTGATCCTGAACTGGCGGGCGGTGTGCGGTGAGTGTCGGGCCTGCCGCAAGGGCCAGCCGCAGTACTGCTTCGACACGCACAACGCCGCGCAGAAGATGACGCTGGCCGACGGCACCGAGCTGAGCCCCGCGCTGGGCATCGGTGCCTTCGCCGAGAAGACGCTGGTGCACTCCGGCCAGTGCACGAAGGTCGACCCCCAGGCGCCGGCGACGGCGGCCGGGCTGCTCGGCTGTGGCGTGATGGCCGGGGTGGGGGCCGCGATCAACACCGGTGCCGTGCAGCGCGGCGAGAGCGTCGCCGTCTTCGGCTGCGGCGGGGTCGGTGACGCCGCGATCGCCGGTGCCGCGCTGGCCGGCGCGACCACGATCATCGCCGTCGACATCGACGACCGGAAGCTGCAGTGGGCCAAGGACCTCGGCGCCACGCACACGGTCAACTCCAAGGAGAGCGACCCGGTCGAGGCCGTCAAGGCGCTCACCGGCGGGTTCGGCGCCGACGTCACCATC